>DJAA01000002.1:22655-90639 GCA_002428085.1 Sulfurimonas sp. UBA6014
GTCTTTTTTCTTCAGATTGGTTCGCCTTGCTCGCAATGACAGGCATTGTGAGGCAATGACGAAACAATCTAGTTACAAGTAACTACTGAAAGAGTGAAATAAGTACACCAGCCGCAACTGCTGAACCAATAACACCCGCAACATTTGGACCCATCGCGTGCATTAAAAGCATATTTGAGCGGTCATATTCCATACCGACTTTATTTGATACACGTGCCGCCATAGGAACCGCAGAAACTCCAGCTGAACCAATAAGTGGATTAATTTTATTCCCTGGAAAAAGATTCAAAAATTTTGCCATAAGAACGCCCGCTGCAGAACCGATACCAAATGCAATGATTCCAAGAATCATGATAAACATCGTGTCAGGTACTAAAAACTGGTCTGCTGCAAGTTTAGAACCAACACCAAGCCCTAGAAAAATAGTCGTGATGTTGATAAGAGAATTTTGAAGCGTATCGTTCAAACGCTCAACAACACCTGATTCTTTTAAGAAATTACCAAACATAAATGCACCAATAAGCGGTGTTGATTCAGGTAAAATTAAAATAGAAAGAGTAAGAACCGTAATAGGGAAAATCAATTTTTCTAAACGAGAGACATGGCGAAGCGTCGTCATTCTAATTCGTCTTTCAGCATCTGTTGTAAGTGCTTTCATAATCGGAGGTTGAATAATTGGAACCATCGCCATGTAAGAGTACGACGCAACCGCAATAGCACCTAAGAGTTCGGGAGCAAGTTTCGTTGCGATAAAGATAGATGTAGGACCATCTGCCCCACCGATAATTGAAATAGCTGATGCTTGTTGCAAAGTAAAATCAACAAATCCCATTTGAGAAAGGATAACAGCACCAACAAGCGTACCAAATATACCAAACTGAGCAGCTCCACCAAGGAGTGCTGTTTTAGGGTTTGACAAAAGAGGACCAAAGTCTGTCATCGCACCAACACCCATGAAGATGACTATAGGAAACATCTCGTTAGAGAGCCCCATATGATAAATAACACCAAGAAAGCCATGCTCTCCCGCAATCCCTGCGATTGGAATATTGGCTAATAATCCACCAAAAGCAATAGGGAGAAGTAAAAGCGGTTCAAACCCTTTGGCAATAGCTAACCAAAAAAGTAAAAATGTAACGAATATCATAATAATGCGCCCAACTCCCTTGTGGAAGTTGCTCATGGGCTGTCCCTTAGAATTCATCTCATTAGGACTAGGGTTTATGAACGCATTTATACCTGTAGAAGTGATAAAACCACTCATCATTTCTGCAAATGGCTTTGTCTGATACGTCTCTTCTTTATGAGTAGATTCTACAGCGTTAACCGGAGTCATTTCCTCGGCAAATGTGGCAGTAAATCCAAAAAGCATACATAATGCTACTATTTTAAGAATAAAATTCTTCATCACTTACCCTAATACTGCTACGATTTGACCTTCAACAACTTTATCATTCGTTGCTACATTGATAGATTTTACTACACCACCTCTTGGAGCAGGAACATCTATTTCCATTTTCATAGACTCAATAATCATAATAACATCCCCTTCTTTAACACTTTGACCAGGATTTGCAACAATTTTCCAAACACTTCCTGGAAGAAGAGCTTTTATGGAAATATCAGTTCCTGCAGATTTTGGAGTTGAAGTTTGAACACTCTCACCATTAACAGCCGTTACTTGAATATTTGCATCACCCTCTGCAACTTGCACACTAAATCTCTGACCATCCACTACTACTGTATAATTTCCGCTTCCCATATTATTTCCTTCTTGATTTGTATTTGGCATATTTGATATTTTACGAACGTTTACTACTGCTTCACCTTTAAGGAAAGTGATCCCTTTGTCTCCACATGCCGCAGCTATGAAGATATTTTCATCCGTTGTTTCGATACCCTCTTCTTTTAACTTACTACTCCAATGTGCTAAAGATTTCGTCTCATCGGCTTCAGTTAAATCAAGAACTTTTTGCGTTGTCGGTTGTAGATTTAATTTCTCTGAAGCGATTCTCACTACTTCCGAATCCGGAGCTACCGGAGTTTTACCGAAATAGCCTAGAACCATTTTGCCATATCCCGGTGCGATTGCATTCCATGGACCTTGCATAACATTGTTCAGCGCTTGTTGAAAATAAAACTGAGAAACTGGAGTTACAGATGTACCATAACCACCTTTTTCAACGACTTCTCTCATCGCTTCAATCACTTCTGGAAATCTCTCTAAAATGTTGTTATCACGCATCATTTGTGTGTTCGCCGTAAGGGCTCCACCAGGCATTGGTGAGAATGGAATAAGTGGAGAAACCATAGTCGCTTCTGGTGGCATGAAATAATCTTCCAAACAAGAGGCAACAACTTTTTCGTATTTTAAAATTTTATCAATTTCTAAACCGCCAAGGTCATAATTCATCCCCTTAGTCGCATGAAGCATCGTTAAAATATCAGGTTGACTTGTCCCGCCGCTCACAGGAGAAGCCGCCATATCAATACCATCTATTCCAGCATCAAGGGCCGCCAAATAGGCTGCAACAGAGACGCCTGCTGTTTCATGTGTATGGAGACGTAAATGGGTCCCTGCTGGGACTAATTTACGAGCCATAGCAACAGTATCGTAAACTTTTTTAGGGCTTGAAGTACCAGAAGCATCTTTAAAACAGATACTGCTATAAGGAATACCGCTTTCTAAAATAGTGCGAAGTGTTTTTTCATAAAAAGCAACATCATGCGCGCCATGACATCCTGGAGGTAAATCCATCATCGTTACAACGACTTCGTGTTTTAAACCGTGGTGGACGATTCGCTCACCTGAATACTTTAAATTTTCTACATCATTTAAAGCGTCAAAATTTCGAATTGTAGTTGTTCCATGTTTTTTAAACATTTTGGCATGTAAATCTATAAGGTCTTTAGAACCTGTATCGAGCATTACGGTGTTTACACCGCGTGCCAAAGTTTGAAGATTAGCTTCAGGTCCCACGATAGCACGAAATCTATCCATCATGGTAAAAGCATCTTCGTTGAGGTAAAAATATAAAGATTGAAATCTCGCTCCTCCCGCAAATTCAAAGTGCGTTATTCCTGCGTGTTTTGCTGCTTCTACTGCGGGAAAAAAATCATCCATCAGTACACGACCGCCAAACACTGACTGGAAACCATCTCTAAAAGTTGTATCCATTATATCTATAAATTTTTTAGCCATTATAACCCTTGCCCCTCTCTATGATGTGTGATTGCTGCGGATATTGCTGCAACTATTTTCTTATTGTCTTGAGTCTCTGCCTGATGTGCTTTTGTAACTGGCTGTGGTTCAGGAAAAAATTTATGTATAATAGCTGACATCGCGTTCATGACTGCTATCATTATCATCAAAAATAGGTACACCGTCCCCATTCCCAAAAACATAAATTTAACACCTTCCATAACTAGATTAGTTTCCATTAATCTACCTTTTATTCATAATTTGCAATGAGTATAGTACAACTAAGTTTAAAAATTTTTTGAACTTAGTCGATAAGCTGACTTTTATAATAACATTGTTACTTTTTGATTATATACTTCCAAAAATTTCAAGGAATTGGACATGCTTCAAGAGAGTGTAAAAAAATTCGGTCTGATTAATTCTATCGAGGGATACTCTTATTTAGCACTTTTATTTATAGCGATGCCTTTAAAATATCTCTTTGGCATAGCACTTGCCGTAAAAATAGTTGGGATGATTCATGGGATTCTTTTCATAATTTTTTGTATTTTGCTTCTTATAGCTTGGCAAGAAACAAAATGGTCGATGAAAAATAATATTATTTTTTTTACAGCTTCCCTTCTCCCTTTTGGAACATTGTTTACAAAACATAGAATTAAATCATTCGAATAAAATAATACCAAATGCAAGATTTTAGATAAAATGTCATTTTTATTTCAAGGAACTACGACACAATGATAGTTGGAATGCACGAACAAGATTTTATAGCCTATGTTATTTTTGGGATTTTACTCAATTTTATTTTTTCGATACTGTTTGGAATTTATTTGAGTAAAAATATCGGTATAAAAGAGATGATAGAATCAAAAGGTGACAAAGAACAACCATTATGGGTGAGCATAAGTCTTTTTATCCCTTTTGCAAAAATGCTTATAACTCTCTTTAGAGTTACGATTCTTCAGATTTATTTTCTCAACAAAGGGTACACACACAAAGAATTTTGGATTTATATGACAAATGATCATAAGGAATAAACTTCCTTCTCTTGTTTTAATCTCATAAATATCCTTCTCTCCAATAAATATGAAACTCCAAACATGGAGATATGACTACTCACCAAAGCTATAATCACCGAAATAACGCTTTGAGAGTAGAAAATAAAAATCATATAAAAAGTACCTACCAAAACGACAATGCCAAATAGCCTTATCAAAAGAGCAGCCAAAAATGCCCCGCTTGCTTTAATAAAAGCGATTTGAAATGCATTTAAAATCAAAAAGATAAAGAAAAATGCAAGGTGCTTTATCATCAAAGAAGCTTGTGCATACTCAGGTGGAAAAAGTTGTTCTACCATCGTTTCACTCAACAAAAGTGCAACGACCAAAAAAACACTACTGACAATAAACGCATACCGTAAAATCCATTTTTTTAAAGAAACAATTTCATCAAATTTTTTTTCACTGATCAACTTAGAGAGTTCAGGCAAAACAAATCTAAAAATAGGGAATACAAAAAGCATGAGCATATAGGTGTAAATAGGTTTTGTAACAACTTGAAAGTCACCAAGATCTTCAACGCTAAAATAGCGCAACATTAAAAAAACAACCATGTAAAGAAGAACAATTCCTGAGCCAAATTCTATAGTAGAGATAACAGAGTTTTTTACAAATTTTATCGCATCCGCATCAAAAACAGGTGCCTCAAGTGAGACAGCACTATAATACTTTTTACTCACACTATAAATAAAAACACTCACACCCAAAGAGCTCATAATCGTCGCTATAAAAAGTGGTTGAACACCTTGCAGACTAAACATATAATGCGCCAATAAAAACCAAAAAAGTATCGCAATTGGTTCAATAAGGGTAACTGCATTGATAACATTATAAAGTCTGTACATGGCGATAATATTTGAAAAATAGAGTGCCATACTTAAACTTACAACAGTCGCGACCATGTACCAATAGTGTATCTGTATCCCAAGTTTATGTTTCAAAAACGGGATAACAAACGCCCAAACGGCTAATGCAACCAGAACTACAACACCCCTAAAAATATTGATAATCATGGTTGCATTTTTTATTTGTGAAAAAGAGACAACCATTGATGAGCGAAAACCAACTAAAACCAGTAATGTAAGAGTAAATATATCTATGGCGGTAAAATAAAGGGTTAGTGATGCTTTATCTATCAAATTTGCAGATAAAATTTTGAACGTAAAATTTAGTAAAATGCTTGCCAAACTCACAAGTATGCCACTATAAAAAGCTTTTTTCAACTTTACTCCTTATACAAAGAATCAACACATGCACCGAGTATCTCTTCTTGCCAAAGTCCTCTTTTGTGAAATCGGGCATTCAACTGAGCTTTGTCAAAAGCATAACCAAACTCTTGATCTTTAAATAAGGGATTTTTAACTGCCAACCCCTCTTCAAGAAGTATCTCTGAGAGTATTTTTTGCCCCTTAGCATAAACCACACACTCTTGATTTTTAAACTCGATGTGATACATTTGTTGCACAGACAAAACGGACTCTGTATAATATTTTAATGGTGGATATTTTTTGTAAAAGTTTTTTATTGTATCTTGGCATTTAGAGTCAATATTAGAATTTTCATAAAGTTTTTCAAGTGTCAAAACCCCATAAGCATCACATAAAAAAGTAGAATTGCCGATATTAAATTTTTGAACACCATTGGATGTAACATTTGTCAAAATCGCCAAAGTATCCTCTTTAGCAGATAGACAAGAGAGAGAAAAAGTACAAATAGTTATAAGATATATAAGTTTAAGCATGAGACATTCTAACATGTTATAATTAAACTTCAAAGATACGCTCAAGGGTTAGGTAACAAATGAAAGACTTTAAGTTAAAACTCATCTTGAGTATTTTAAGTGCAATCGTTTTTTCGCTCCTAGTTATCTTACTTGCTTTTGTCCTTCCGATTGAAAAAAATGATACGATTCATTTACCAAAATCGATATTGGAAAAAGTATCACACTCTGCAAAACAATAATTTTAAAGGGAATTTTTAAGTTCGATGAGTTTTAGAGTGTTGTATGCGCAAGTTGGTTTCATTTTTATAGCGCGTGCGCGCAAAGCTTCGACACAAACACTGAGATAATCCAAATCATCGTGTGTCATCATCGCTTGCAAAATTTTTTCACTATCTTTAATGCGTAAATTTCTAGCTACACCTAAGTTTTTATGGACTAAATCTCTTAATTTAGTATAGTCTAACTCTTTGTTTTTAATTTGATTATCTTTCAATTCTTGGATATATACTGAAAATTGCGACTGCGTTTTAAGTATCTGAATCACATAATCTTCAACCAATTGATGGACTAACTCACTTGTGACACCAAGCTCTTTCATAGCTTCATCAGCAGCATACTTGTAATTTCCGATATTTAAGTGGCGAAGCTCTGTATGCGCAAGTCTTTCACAAATCTCTTTTGCTTCATCGAGAGACTCTTTGATAGCTTGCACTTTCGATGCTTCACTTTTAAAACCAAGTTTTTCAAATATTTTAAACATACAATAAATTAACATAGATTTATAACAAATTGTATAAAAAAAATTATGCGGATAAAAAAAGTGGTAAGAGTGCTACAATAGCACCCATATTAAAAAAAGACCTTGTAGGGACAAGTTGTCCCTACAGTTAAAATTATAAAGCTTTAGCGAGAATTCTATTTAATCTTTGGATAAAATCTTTTGTATCAGTCAACTCTTGAGCATTAAAAAGTTTTGCTTGATCAAGTAAGACGTGGGCTGCATCATTGATTAAATTGACATCTGAAGACTCTTTGAGTTTCTTAATAAGCTCATGATTGGGATTTAACATCAAAATCGGTGCAGGCTCTGGCATATTGCCCCCTTGCCCCATTTGCTTCATCATTTGTGCCATCATGTATGAAGGATCCTCTTTATCAATTTTTATAGCAACAGCAGATTCAGTCAAATCAGAGGTAGTTATAACAGATTTAACGTCTTCTCCTAGGGCATTTTCAAACTCTTTTATCAACCCTTCATACGATTTTGCCACTTCCTCTTGCGCTTGTTTCTCCTCTTGTGTTTCTTCAAATTTAGCATCATGAACTGAAACTAATTTATACTCTTTATACTCGGTAACCATCGGGAAGATAATCGTATCTACTTCTTCATTAAGGACTAAGACATCAATATTTTTCGCCTTAAATCTCTCTAATGCGGGAGAATTTTTCAACATATCTAAAGAAAGTTTACCCGTGATGTAATAAATCTCTTTTTTCTGACCCAAGTCACCCTCTCTGGCTTCGCCATTCATCTTCTCAGCATCCAAATTTTTTACAAAATCTTCAATCATGACACTCTCTTGGGAGTTAAGAGTATGAAATTTCATAAGCTCTAAAATCTTCTCACGATTGTCATAATCGTTATAGAGTCCCTCTTTCAAAACATTGCCGAACTCTTTATAAAATGCATTGTATTTTTCAGTATCGTTTTTAGCCATTTTTGCAAGCTCTGAGAGCACTTTTTTGACAGACGATTTTTTGATTTTATGCATCACTGCATTGGATTGTAAAATCTCACGAGACACATTGAGAGGTAAATCTTTTGAATCAATCACCCCACGTAAAAATCTCAAATAGGTTGGCATAAGCTCTTTTTCATCATCAGTGATGAAAACACGATTAATGTAGAGTTTTATCCCTGTTTGGTAGTCAACTCGAAACAAGTCCATTGGAGCACGTGAAGGGATATAAAAAAGTGTTGTATATTCTATCGCGCCTTCGGCTTTATGGTGCATCCAAGCCAATGGCTCCTCAGAAGAGTGTGCAATTGAGCTGTAAAAATCTTTGTACTCTTCATCCGTGATTTCTGATTTTGAGATAGTCCAAAGTGCATTTGCACGATTTATTTGTTTGTTTTCTATATCTGTTCTTGATGGTTCAATCTCTTTGCCATCATCATCTTTCTCTGCAGGAACAAATTTATCTTTGTCCATAAAAATAGCAAATGGGATGTGATTTGAATATTTTTTTACTACAGATTCGATTCGGTAAGTCTCTAAAAATTCCGACTCCTCCTCTTTAAGATGCATCACGATTGTTGTTCCGTGACTCTCTTGCGTAGTATTTTCAATAGCAAACTCGCCATCGCCTGAACTTGTCCATAAAAAAGCCTGCTCTTCACCCGCTTTTTTTGTTGTCACTTCAACTTTGTCGGCAACCATAAAACAAGCGTAAAAACCAACACCAAACTGACCGATAAGGTTAGAATCTTTCTTTTGATCTCCTGTAAGGTTTTCCAAAAATGCTTTCGTACCCGACTTTGCGATAGTCCCAAGATTACTCATTAAATCTTCTTCGTTCATCCCTATACCAGAATCTTTGATGGTTAGAGTTTTTGCCTCTTTATTTATGGTGATATCTATACGAGGGACAAAAGAGACATCTTTATACTTCTCGTCTGTTAAAACCAACAAATTTAGTTTATCAAGTGCATCCGAAGCATTTGATACGAGTTCTCGGATAAAAATCTCTTTATTTGAGTAGAGTGAATGAATCATTAAGTTTAATATTTGATTTGCTTCTGTTTGAAACTGATGTTTTGCCATGTCTATTTTCCTTTTAAAAAAATTTATAAAAGTATAGCAAAAAAGATTAATAGTTGCAAATAATATCAAGTTATATTAGTCTACAAGACTAAAGTATATTGAGTTTATTTAACTCTTATTTTTAGCTATAATTGTATCATGCCAAACAATATCATCCATTTTATAGAACCTACTCCAAAATTACACTCTGCTAAGTGTAGATTTTTTTCTTTTCTTCTAAGAATTTTTTTACAATTTACAACTTTTACAGTAGCTTTAATAACTTGGTTTTTTTATGATTATTTTATTGCAATCGCACTCTTTATTTTAACTTTTATCATCATGGGCATTATTCGCTCAAAGCTCACAAACAGTGTCATTCCGCCAACGCAACGAGAATATCAATATAACGACCAAGGGATAGCAGACTGGTATGTTGCCAAAGAGATATGTTTTGATGAAGTTGAATAAATCAGCACCTCTTAACTGTATACTTGATATGATTTTACTCAATTTATAGCCCCAAACTTAGGGAGTTTCTAAAACTACATGGCACTCATAGACTTACAAAACATCTCCAAACATTATTCAGCACAAAAAATTCTCGTAGAGATTAATTTTCATATTGACGAAGGGGAACGTATTGTCATTATTGGCAAAAATGGGAGCGGAAAATCTACTCTTATGAAAATCATAAGTGGAACTCTCGAACAAGATAGTGGAGAGAGAATTTCTAAAAACGATTTAGAAATCAAAATGCTTGACCAAAAACCAAATTTTAAAGAGGGTCATACCGTACGTCAAGCGGTTGAAGCTGGACTTGATGAATTAACTATCGCAAAAAATAGATTTAACGAGCTCTCACTCCTTTTAGTGGAGGATTTTGAAAATAAAAATTTGATGGATGAACATGAAAAACTCTCTCGCTATCTAGAACATCATAATGCATGGAACTTAGACGACAAGATAGAGAGAATCATCCAACATTTTGATTTAAAACAGTATGAACAAAAACCTATAGAACTCCTTAGCGGAGGAGAACAGCGTCGTGTTGCACTTGCCGCTTTACTTTTACAAAAACCTGACATTTTACTCCTAGATGAGCCAACAAATCATCTTGATGTTTATATGGTCGAGTTTTTAGAAGAGCTTATATTAAAAGAGAAATTCACCCTTGTTTTCATCTCTCATGATAGGTATTTTATAGATAGAATTGCCACAAAGTCCATAGAAGTGCAAGACTGCGCACTCAGAGAATACAGCGGTGGATATAGTAATTATTTAACGCAAAAAGAGGAGTGGATGCGAACGTTGCAAAAACAGCATGACAATCTACTTGATATTTTAAAGAGAGAAAATGAGTGGTTTGCCAGAGGTGTCAGAGCAAGACTCAAAAGAAATGAAGGTCGTAAAGAACGGCTCATGAGCATTCGAGAAGATGCAAAACATAACCCTGCAAAAATCAGACAAATGTCCTTAGAACTTGAGCGTGAAGCGAAACATTTCAACCGTGACAAAAGTGTAAACAAGCAAAAAATGTTGTTCGAAGTGGAAGATTTAACTCTTACTCTGGGCAACAAAGAGCTTTTAAAAAATTTCACGACCCGCATACTTCAAAAAGACGTTATTGCCATCGTTGGACCAAACGGAAGTGGAAAATCAACACTTTTGAGAGCCTTGCTCGGACGGCTTGAACCAACAAGCGGAAAAATAAAACAAGGCGATTTTAAAATAGGCTACTTCGACCAACACCGCGAAATGCTAAATGACCACCTAAACCTTATGGAGACTTTTTGCCCTCATGGCGGGGATAGAGTCAATGTTCGCGGCAAAGATATGCACGTATACGGCTACCTTAAGAACTTTTTATTTCCAAGAGAATTTTTAGATAAAAAAGTTGGTGTTCTAAGCGGCGGAGAAAAAAACCGTATTGCTCTTGCTCTGCTTTTTACAAAAGATGTTGACATTCTCATCCTTGATGAGCCGACAAATGACTTAGATATTCCCACTATCAACATTTTAGAAGAACAACTTACTAACTTTTCAGGTGCAGTTATCATCGTAAGTCATGACAGATATTTTGTAGATAAAATTGCAAAAAAACTTTTTATATTTAAAAAAGATAAACATATAGAAGAGTCTTACAAACAGTATTCTGAGTACTTAGAGCTTGAAAAAGAGCTCGAAGAACTTGCTCAAATGCAAGCAAACGCAATTGAAAAAAAACCAAAAACTCTCCAATTTGAAAAAGAAAAGACGTTAAAACTTACCTTCAAAGAAAAAATTGCCCTAGAAAAATTGCCCTTAGAAATTGAAGAAATCGAAGTGCTCATGGAGCAAAAAAACAAGTGTCTAGCAGACCCAAAATGTTATGAAAAAATAGGCGTAACAGCCTTAGCAAAAGAGCTCGAAGCGTTAGAAAAAAGGTATGAGCAAAAAGTAGAAGAACTTTTAGAGATTCAAGAGAAGGAAGAACTGCTCAATAGTTAGTAGCGTAACTTGAAATGTACGGCTTTAATGACGAAGTAGTACGACTAAAGTCGTCCTTCCAAAGAGCGCTTTTAACGACCTGAAAACCTCTTTTGGAAGTGTAGCTTCAGCCTCACAATGAGGCTTTCATGACAATAAAGCATGACTTCTGTGGTTATAAGAAGATACTTTACTTTTGAGCGTCTTTTAGACTATCTGCAATTAAAAATGCCAATTCTAAAGCTTGATCTGCATTTAATCTAGGGTCACAATGTGTATGGTAACGAGAAGATAAATCTGCCTCAGTCACGGTAAATGAACCGCCGATGCACTCTGTTACATTTTTGCCCGTCATCTCTAAATGGACACCGCCAGCAAAAGTTCCCTCAGCTTTATGCACTTGGAAAAATTCTTTCATCTCACTCAAAATCGCATCAACTGGGCGTGTTTTATAACCACTAGATGTGATTGTGTTGCCATGCATAGGGTCACAACTCCAAACTACTTTGAGACCCTCTCTCTCTACCGCTTTTATAAGAGCAGGAAGTCCATCTCCAACTTTTCCCGCACCCATTCTTACGATAACATTTAAGCGGCCTGCTTCATTTTTAGGGTTGATAATATTTGCAAGTTTGATCAAATCTTCAGGGTTCATAGACGGTCCTGCTTTTAAGCCGATTGGGTTATGAACACCTCGTAAAAACTCCACATGCGCACTATCAAGCTGACGCGTTCTATCACCAATCCACAACATGTGCGCAGATGTATCAAACCAATCACCCGTCAGTGAATCTTTTCTCACAAAAGCCTCTTCATATGGAAGTAAAAGTGCCTCATGAGAGGTATAAAAGTCTGTTTCTCTCAGAGTTTGATACGATTTTGATGTAATTCCGCAAGCTTCCATAAATTTTAAAGATTTAGCAATCTCTTCTGCTAAATCTTCAAATTTTTGGTTGATTTCACTCTTGTGTGCAAAATCTAAAGTCCACTTATGGATTTGATTTAAGTCTGCTAAACCACCCGAAGCAAAAGCACGAAGCAAGTTTAATGTTGCCGCAGATTGGTTGTAGGCTTTAATCATTCTTTTTGGGTCTGGAATACGCGCTTGAGGAGTAAAATCTACCCCATTGATAATATCCCCACGATAAGAATCTAAAGTGACACCATTTTTTGTCTCTGTATCACCTGAGCGTGGCTTGGCAAATTGACCGCCTACGCGACCCACTTTTATGACAGGAAGTCCCCCTGCATAGGTCAAAACTACTGCCATTTGCAGTATTGCTTTGAATGTATCACGAATACTCGTTGCATGAAATTCACTAAAACTCTCAGCACAATCGCCACCTTGAAGTAAAAACGCTTTGCCTTCAACGACATTTGCAAGTTGACTTTTAAGAGAGCGTGCTTCACCTGCAAAAACAAGTGGCGGATACTCTTTTAATTCAGCTAAAACGGTGCTTAATTCTTCTTGATTAGGGTAAGTTGGTTGTTGTAATATTGGTTTTTCTCGCCAACTAGATGGAGTCCAAATACTCATAATGAAACCTTATTTTATATATTTTTTGGAATTTTATCTTAAAATACTTAAATTCGCTCTGACAACTCAAAAAAACAGAATTACTCGCAAAAGTTTTATTTATGCTTTAGCAAGTATAATATCAAATGCATGGTTAGTTGTATCTGGTATAATTACGCAATATTTTACAAGGGGCTTATTTGATGAACAAAGATGATTTAAAATCTCTTGTTAATGAAATTTACAAAAATTTACTCAATCATATTGATTTACAAAAAAATCCAACAAAAGCACAAGTGATAAGCTATCTACAAGAAGCTGCAAACGTTGTCTCAGATATTAATGGAATAGGTTTTATATCTTTAGAACAATCTAAACACGCCTTTGCAAATGGATACAAAGATATAGCCACAGAAGGAATCTTTTCTTATCAAGAGACAAATGAAAGGTTTAAAGAGATCTCTTTCAAGCATGAAGCAACCATCAAAGAGACGAGAGATGTATGTGAAAATTCACAAATTAATTTAGACTCAATCACAAAAAAATTTGATGAAATTCAACAACATATGATTAGTGAAGTTCAAAATGCCAACTTGATTATTGCATCTCTTACAAAAAAAGTTGCGGAGCTAGAAAAAACATCCAATATTGACTCCTTAACTCAAGTGTACAACAGATACTCACTTGTAACTTACTTAGATGAGATTTGTTCTAAAAAAGAGATAAATTACGAATTACATCTTTTGATGTTAGATTTAGATGATTTCAAAGCAATCAATGATACACACGGGCACTTAGCAGGTGATAAAATTTTAATTTTTATCTCAAATATTTTGAGAAAAACACTCAGAGATGGCGATAAAATATTTCGTTATGGCGGGGAAGAATTTATCATTGTGTTAAATAGAATTGATGATGAAGAGTGTAAACAAATAACGCAGAGGATTCTAAAACTTGTGAATTCAAACAACCTTATATATAACGGACAGAGTTTACGGGTTACGGTAAGCATTGGTGCTACAAAATATTTAAAAAATGACACCCCAGATGATTTAATCTCACGAGCAGATAAAGCGTTGTACAAAGCCAAAGAAAATGGTAAAAATCAAGCACAGATGGACATGAACAATGGAATTTAATTATTTTGATATTGGGGCTCTAAGTATCATCATTCTTTTAGGTTTAAAAGGGATAATCAACGGGTTCTTTAAAGAAATTTTCGGACTTATTGGGATTATAGGAGGTATTTTTATAGCTTCTCGCGTTGGGAGTACCGTGGGAAAATATATAAGCGACCTCATCTTTCATTTTGAAAATAGTGCCGCCATTAGTTTTACAGGATTTTTATTTACCCTAGGTCTGTTTTGGCTTTTAATGATTTTAATAGGTTTAACATTTAAAAAGTTAAGTGCATTCAGCGGATTAGGAGTAGTAGATAAAATCCTCGGTTTCGTTTTTGGTGCAAGTAAATTTTTTCTGATTGTAGCTGTTTTAGCCCATGCTGCTTATAACATAAAAATCATCCACTCTAGCCTAGAAAACTCTATGAAAACAAGCATCTTGTTTCCAATTTTAGTCTCTACTGGAGCTTATATCATGAAGCTTGATTCGGTCAATCTTTCCAATGCTGACGCAAATGCCAGTATGGATGAGAGTGCAAAACAGATGCAAGAAAAAATAAATGAAACAATAGATAAATCTTCACTTGAGATAGTCAATGAAGCAAAACAAAAGATAAAAAGCCAAGCAGAGAGTCATTAGAATTATGTCAGAGATTTTAACTGATTTTAATGATAGAACTGTCCGATACGAGCAGCTTCTTTTTGATTTTAAAAATCTGCTCAAAAAAAATAATTTAAAATTTACAATTCAACGAGAAGTTATCTTGGAAACTTTATATAATTCCGATGAGCACTTAACTCCAGAATCGCTTCATCAGCTCCTCAAAGAGAAATATCCAAAACTCAAAACAGGAATAGCTACGATTTATAGAACTTTAGCGCTTTTAGAAGAATCTAATGTTGTAACTTCTCTCTCTTTTGGAGCACAAGGAAAAAAGTACGAGCTTGGTGCCAAAGAGCATCATGACCATATGATTTGCACTCAGTGTGGGGAGATAACAGAGTTTGTAGATGAACAAATCGAACATAGACAGCATGACATAACCAATAAACTTGGTTTTAAAATGGCTGACCACTCCATGCAAATCTATGGAATCTGCGCAAAGTGTCAAAAAAACAACTAAATAAAAGGAAAAATATTGGCTTTTGAAAACAAATTTATTCAACAAAGAATTGAAAAAGCGCAACTGCTTAGAGCTGAGGGGATTAATCCTTACTCGAATGATTCTCAAAGAAATGCAACTATTGAAAAATTTTTAAATGTAAATTCAAATATACAAAACACACAAGAAAAACGTAATGAAAATCGCCACTATACCCTTAGCGGTCGGATAAAACTCTTTAGAATTATGGGCAAAGCAAGTTTTATCAAGATAGAAGATGAGAGCGGAGTATTGCAAGTGTATGTCGCTAGAGACAACTTACCAGAGGGGTTTTATAATGATATTTTTAAAAAGCTTATTGAAGTAGGCGATATTGTTGAAATCACTGGTTTTCCTTTTGTTACAGGTCAAGGAGAACTTTCACTTCACTGTCATGAGCTAAAAATCTTAACAAAAGCAATAGCTCCACTTCCTGAAAAATTTCATGGGATTACCGATAAAGAGACAAGGTACAGAAAAAGATATCTTGACCTTATTATGAACTCTGAAGTTCGCAAAACTTTTCAAACGCGCTCACGAGTCATCTCGTTAACTCGAAGATTTTTTGAAGATAAAGGTTTCTTGGAGGTTGAAACTCCTATGATGCACCCCATTGCCGGAGGAGCAAATGCCAAACCTTTTGTAACCCATCATAATGCGCTAGGCATTGATAGATTTTTAAGAATTGCACCTGAACTTTATCTCAAAAGACTTATCGTTGGTGGATTTGAAGCAGTTTTTGAGATAAACCGTAATTTTAGAAATGAAGGGATGGATGCAACACATAACCCTGAATTTACCTCTATAGAGTTCTATTGGGCCTACAAAACGTATAAAGATTTGATTAAAATAACAAAAGAGTACTTCGAATATCTTTTTGATCATTTAAAATTACCCGCTATTCTTCCCTATGGAGATTTAGAAGTTAATTTTGAAAACTTCACAGAGATTCCACTGATCGAATCACTTACAACGATAGGTGGAGTTCCAGCCGAAGTTGTCAATGAGAAAGAAAAAATTCTAGAGTATTTAAAATCGAAAAATCTAACCGTGAAACCAGGCATGAACTTAGGACAGCTTCAAGGAGAACTTTTTGATATGTTCGTTGAGGCAAAATTAATTGACCCTACTTTTATCACTGAATATCCAGTTGAAATCTCTCCGCTGGCTAGAAGAAGTGATGCAAATCCTACTATTACCGAGAGGTTTGAGCTTTTCATTGCAGGTCGTGAAATTGCGAACGCTTTTAGCGAGCTCAACGACCCAATAGATCAGTACGAAAGATTTAAAGGGCAATGCGATGCAAAAGAAGCAGGCGATGATGAAGCCCATGAGATGGATGAAGATTTTATTGATGCGCTGAGTTATGGCATGGCGCCAACAGCAGGACAAGGGATAGGGATAGACAGACTTGTTATGCTTTTAACAAACGAACACTCCATTCGGGATGTTTTACTGTTTCCAGCGATGAAACCTATCAACAATGAAGACCAAACTAAAGAAGAAGAGGAATAAAAATGAGTTTTTTAAAAGAATACGACAGTGAAATATATGAGTTATGTGAAAAAGAGTTAGAGCGTCAAACGGATCATTTAGAGATGATAGCATCGGAAAACTTTACACTTCCAGCCGTCATGGAAGCCATGGGTTCAGTTTTTACAAATAAATATGCTGAAGGCTACCCTGGTAAGCGTTACTATGGCGGTTGTGAATATGCTGATGGCGTTGAACAACTTGCAATTGACAGAGCTTGCGAACTTTTTGGATGTACCTATGCAAACGTACAACCGCACTCAGGAAGTCAAGCAAACGGTGCTGTTTTTGCAGGCTTATTACAAGCAGGTGAAAAACTTTTAGGCATGGATTTGAGCCATGGTGGTCACTTAACCCATGGAAGCAAGCCTAGTTTCTCGGGCAAAAACTATCAAGCATTTACCTATGGTGTTGAACTTGACGGTCGCATTAACTACGAGAGAGTTATGGATATTGCTAAAATTGTGCAACCAAAGATTATCATTTGTGGTGCTTCTGCGTATGCAAGAGAAATTGATTTCAAAAAATTTCGTGAGATTGCTGATGCTGTTGGAGCGATTTTATTTGCCGACATTGCACACATTGCAGGACTTGTAGCTGCGGGTGAGCACCCTAGTCCATTTCCTCATGCGCACGTTGTTACAACGACGACGCACAAAACTCTTGCAGGTCCACGAGGTGGCATGATTATGACCAATGATGAAGAGATTGCGAAAAAAATAAACTCAGCAATTTTTCCAGGTCTGCAAGGTGGACCGCTCGTTCATGTCATTGCGGCAAAAGCAGTCGGTTTCAAGTACAACTTGAGTCCAGAGTGGAAAGAGTACGCAAAACAAGTAAAACTCAATGCAGCAGTTTTAGCAGATGTACTGATAAAAAGAGGTTACGATGTTGTCTCAGGCGGAACAGACAACCATTTAGTGCTTGTCTCTTTTGTAGGTCGTGAAATATCAGGAAAAGATGCAGATGCTGCACTTGGCAATGCTGGTATCACTATCAATAAAAACACTGTCCCAGGTGAAACAAGAAGCCCTTTTGTTACTTCAGGTATCCGAATAGGTTCGCCAGCACTCACATCTCGTGGCATGAAAGAAAAAGAGTTTGAATATATTGCAAATAAAATGGCAGATGTGCTTGATGATATCCATAATATTGAACTACAAGAGCGTGTAAAAAAAGAGTTAAAAATATTGGCTCAAAGTTTCATCATCTATAATCAATCTACGTACTAAGGATAAAAAATGACTGCTATGGATTTAAAACTCATCAAAATGGTTAGTAATCATTACTGGAAAAAAAGTGACACAGTAGTAGATAAACTTCTATTTAAAGGGCGAACATTTTATAATAAATTTGAAAAAATAAATGCTCCCCTAACGCAGTCATTAATCAATCAGCACCTTAAAGGTGAACTCACTCTCGCACATTCTCTTGTAAATGAACATAATAAAGTTGAAAATATAGTTATTGACTACAATGGAAGAGATCCAGAGAGATTTTATCACAAAGCACAACTTCTCCTACGAGAAGAAGGGTTTATCAATTTTACCGCGTATACAACAAAAACAGAAGGTCATCTTCATGTTTACATCCATAAAGGTCACACAACTTTACAAGAAGCAATTCAACTTGGTAAAATGATTTCTATGAAACTAGCTGCCAAGCAACCCAAGCAGTGGAGAATGTTTCCAAATGATGAAATGCCAAATGAATACAATATTCTCACTTTACCATACGAAGTTTATTCCAAGGAGCGTGGTGCTTCTTGGTCGAAACACATGTAAAATTGGGTATCATTGTGTAATAAATTGAAGAGGGAGAATATTTATGGAAGAAAAAAATGAACTCAACGACATTATCTTAAATAGAGGTAATGGAACGAATGATAATAAAAAAATAGTTTTAGCAGTTGTAACACTTGGGGTTATCTTGATTGTAGTTGTTATGCTTATGAATACGTTAACTTCTAGTGGCACAGATAATCTACCTCAAGCCGTATTACCTCCGCAACCACAAGTAAAAACTGCATCAGAAGTTCAGGAAGAACCTCTTTTTGAGCCAGTTGAAGTGATACAAGAAGAATCAGGTGAGAATAACAATTTAGACAAAATTACTCAAAAACTCAAAGAAGAGAGCCAAGGAGTAGAGCAAAAAGTTGATGTTCCAGCAGTTGAGCCAAAAGTAGAAAAAGTTCTTGCTAAACAAACAACTAAAAGACAAGAAACACCAAAAATAAGTGTTGCAACAAGTGGTTCATATTATATTCAAGTTGGTTCTTTTACTCTCAATGAACCAAATAAGAAATTTTTACAATCTATTACTGATAAAGGTTTTAGTTATAAATATCATACAATAACTCAAAACTCCAAAACAATAAATAAAATTTTAATTGGTCCTTTTGCCACTGATAAAGAGGCAAGAAACAATTTAATAACTATCAGAACATCCATTGAAGCAGGTGCTTTTTTAACCAAAATTTAATAAATTTTTGACAAGGTTTTTACTTTGATATATTCTAAACAATTTGTACTCGATCAACTCGCTCCTATAGCAGTTTATTCCAAACTAAAGTCTATGTTTGCTGGTGAGGTTAGTTATTTATTTGAAAGTGCTGGGCAGAGCCAAGGAAATTATAGTTTTATTTGCATAGGTGCGAGAGAGCGAATTGAGTTTATAAACCATGAAACACTTTATACAGACGCAAATGGCAATAAAACAATCATACAAAGCAACCCTTTTGTATTTTTAAAAAAATATTATAAAAATATTGATACCTCTATCTATAAAGCAGCTGCAAAAGAGCTAAACATAGGGTATGTAGATGGATTTATCGGCTATATTGGCTATGATATGGTAAAAGTGTTTGAACCCAAACTAAACTCTAGTATGGATAGTTTGATTGATGAGCTTCACATCCCAGATTTAGACCTAATTTTGCCTAAAATCATTTTAGTCTATTCCCATAAAAACCATCAAATAACCCTTGTAACTACAATTGAAGCATTAAGCACAACCTTTGATAGTATTGAACAAGAGCTCAAAAGTCCTTATTCTTATATTCATATGAAAAAAAATATTGGTCATGACGAAGGTACTTTTGCTCACTCTAAAGAGAAGTTTTTCAAGATGATTAATGATTCCAAAGAGATGATAAAAAGTGGTGATGTTTTCCAAATTTTAATGACAAATCGCTTTACGAGAAATATAAAAGTCGACCCTTTTAGTTTTTATAGAATTCTCAGAACAAAAAATCCCTCCCCTTATATGTTTTTAATGGAGTATGAGGATTTCAATATTGTAGGGAGTTCACCAGAGGTAATGGTAAGGCTCACAAACGGGGAGATTCTTCTTCGTCCTATCGCTGGGACTAGAAAACGGGGAAAAACAAAAGAGAGAGATAAAGAACTTGAGTTTGAACTTCTAGCAGATCCCAAAGAACTAGCAGAGCATCTCATGCTCATAGACCTTGGAAGAAATGATGTAGGAAGAGTCGCAAAAACTGCAAGTGTAAAAGTTGAAAACATGATGCACATAGAGAGATTTTCCCACGTCATGCATATCGTCTCAGATGTTACAGCTACTTTAGATGCCGATAAAGATATGTTTGATTTATTTATGGCGGTCTTTACAGCAGGAACTATGACTGGAGCTCCAAAGATTCGAGCTATGGAACTTATAGCACAGTATGAAGGACTCAAGCGTGGTTTTTATAGTGGCAGCATAGGCTACTTTGGTTTTGATGGCAATATGGACAGTGCAATCACCATACGAACTGCTTTAGTCAAAGAAAATCAAGTTATACTCCAAGCCGGTGCAGGTATCGTAGCAGATAGCCAAAATGAGTTAGAGTATTTAGAAGTTGAGAATAAACTTGGCGCCTTAATTCATTCATTGGAAGATTTAGATTAGTGAAATTATTTGCAATTTTTGGTGACCCCGTAGCACACTCTCGCTCTCCCTTAATGCATAACAATGTTTTTAAAAACCTACACTATAAAGCTTGCTATACAAGGATTCATTTAAAAGATGAAGCTATGCTTCGTGATACTTTTTTTAACCTTGGTCTGAGTGGTGCAAATGTAACCGTTCCTCATAAAGAAGCAGCATACAGAGCTTGTGATGAAGTTCGAGGCTTTGCCAAAAAAGTAGGTGTAGTCAATACACTTATCAATGAAAATGGAAAACTCATTGGCTATAACACAGATGCCGATGGCTTTATGTATGCCATAAAAGAGTTTGAACCACTCACGAATGTTTTAGTTTTAGGAGCTGGAGGGACTTCCAAAGCTCTCGCATCAAGACTTTTGCACAATGGTATGCATGTGAGTGTTCTTAACAGAAGTGCCTCTAGACTCTCATTTTTTGAGGAGATTGGGTGCAAATGTTATAGTTGGGAAACTTTCAAAGTGGGGCATTATGACTTAGTTGTAAACACGACAAGTGCAGGTCTTAAAGATGAGGAGCTCCCAGTTCCAAAAGAGATGATAGATACTATTTTAAATCATACGCATTTTGTAGCTGATGCTATTTATGGAAAAATCACACCTTTTTTAGCTCTTGCCAAAGAAAAAAATATCCCCTTTAAAGACGGCTCTCAAATGCTTTTAGGTCAAGGTGTTTTAGCCCATGAGCTCTTTACAAAAAACGCATTTAAACAAGAAGATATCCATGCTTATATGCAAAAAAGTTTTGAGCTGTAGTTTTATCTTGAAAAACTAAAACCTACAGAAAATTTAGAGATGTCATGATTATAATCAATAAGGCTCTCTCCATATCCACTAAAAACTTTTGCATAAAAATAGATATCTTCTACGATTGGATAAGAGTAAGTCCCCTCTACTAAACCTTTTCCTGTATCTAAAGAGCCTCTTCCTCTTAGCGTGTACATATGCTTGCCTCTAAAATAGGTTAGCTTTATCTGTCCAAATCCAACATAATCCATAATATCTGGATTATCACTTAAATCGTTTCCCATCAAGGGTATCCATGCAATCAAATCAGTAATGAGAGCACCATGTTTCATACTTAAAATTGTGTAAAAATAATTGACACTTCTTGAATTTGAAGTGATATTGCCATCATTTCCTTGACCGTTTGATAAATGAGAGTATCCGACAGTGAAATCTTTGAGATGAAATATTGAATCTGCATCTGAAATTGGAAAAATAACAAACGCTTCAGGATTGTAGTTTGTCTCCCTAAAAGGGGCAGATTCAACATATATTTGCCAAAATGCTAGATGAGAATAGGAGAGATAATATGCTTCATTTAAACCAAAAAAATCATTAGCGAGATTGATTTTAAAACTTATCTGCAATTGAGCCTCTATATTTGTATACTCTCTAGAATCTGTATCATAGGATGTATAGTTCGCATTTCGAAATCCATAGGGCAAAATGTAATTGGGATAATGCGGTTTTAAACTAAAAATAGAGTTTTCCCATTTTTCTATAGACTCCTGTGTTTCAAGAGTTTGAATCTGCTCGTAAAGCTCTTGTTCATTTGCGAAAATTTGCAAACAAAGAAACAAATACAATACAATCTTTTTAGTCATTTTAAACCTTCACTCTATCTTCCAAAGCTCGAGTAAGCGATAATATATCGATATTTTCCAAGCTCACTCCAGTTGGAACCCCTTGCGCTATTTTTGAAAAATTAACATTAAATGGCGCCAATTTATCTTCTATATACATGATAACCGCATCATTTGAAATAGAGGGAGTTATCGCAAAAATAACCTCTTCAATTCCATTTTTTACCATCTCTTCAAGATGATAGATACTAAGCTCTTCAAGTGAATCAAGGACAAAGTATTTGCCATCAAACAGTCCATTTTCTTCCAAAAGAAGGATATCTTTCGCATTTTCAACAATGCATAATGTATGGCTATCTCTTGACTCATCACAACAAATAAAACAGAGTTCATCTTCACTCATGCCACCACACACAGCACATTTTTTTAAACAACCAAGCGCCTCTTCAATAGCATGGGAAATTCTTAAACCTACGTAACTATCCTGCATAACCATATAATAAGCTAAGCGTGTGGCAGATTTTTTACCGATAGTTGGAAGCTCTTGAAGAGCATCCACAAGACGACTAAATTTTTCTAATGAACTTCTCATATAGTTTGTTTGTCTTTATTTTTTGGCAAAAGAATCCAAAGTTTTAGCGGTGATTTTAATTCTCCTGCGATTTCTCTGGCTTCATGACCATACCCCAAAAACATATCTGCTCTAATAGCTCCTTTTATTGCGCCGCCTGTATCTTGTGCCATGACAAGCGAACTAAAATTTTTCTCTTTATGTTTGGCATTGACATACAGCATACTCCCTAGTGGGATGTATCTTTGATCAACTGCAATGGAACGCCTTGGGGTCAGTTGTAATCCCAATGCACCCGAAGCTGCATGCTCTTTTTGCTTAAAATAGACTACAGACTTGTTATAATTTAGAACTTCATCAACTCTTTTTGGATTCTCTTTAAGCCATTTTTGAATAGTTTGCATAGAAACTTCTTCTAATTTTAGTACACCTATTTTTACTAAATATTTTCCAATCGCCCGATATTGATGTCCGTTTTGATTGTCATAGCCAACAAAAATAGTCTCTCCAGTGTCTAAACTTATCCTTCCAGAGCCTTGTATTTCAAGAAAAAATCGATCAAGTTTTGAATCAGTATAACAAATAATATCTGCGTCAATATTTTTCATTTTTGTCTCTTGTCGGGTATAATAAGGGACCAATTTATTCCCTTCTATTCTCCCTCGAAGTCTATAATTTTTTAAACCTGGATAAATAGAGCTCAAATCAACAACTATTAAATCTTTTGGTGTTTTATATATTGGGTAAATGTAAGGGTACTCTTTTATAAGCGACCCTTGTAATTGCGCCTCATAATATCCTGTCAGCAACCCCTCTTTTTTCCCCTCATGAGTATTGATTTCATAGGGTTCAAATTCATTTTGTAAAAAATATTTTGGCGTTACTGATTGCGCTGCTTTTTCACACAGCTCATTGTACATATCTTTGGTTTTAGGGCTGCGACAACTCTTAATAAACGCTTGTAATGCTGCGCTATGGTTTTCATTCTCCCAATTAGGAAGTGCATTAAACTCACTTTTAATCAGATGCGTTTTAGGAAAATCATCTAATGGCATTTCAGCTTTTGACTTTTGTACATCAAGAGGATTTATTTTAGCTTCTTGTAGCTGCACAAAAGTTTCATCTACTTTTTTAAGATTTATTTGAGGCTTTTGGGAGCATCCTGAGATAAGAAAAACTATACATAAAAAATGGGTTATTGATTTCATAAAAATGATTATACTAAATTTTAAACTACAAAAAAGGTATAATTCCAAAAAATATTATAAATACGTAGGAATTCATGGAAGATTTAAGCTATTATGAAATTTTAAATGTGGCACAAAACGCAGATAAGGCAACTATCAAAGCAGCGTATCGAACAATGGCGAAAAAGTATCATCCTGATAAAAATGCTGGTGACTCTGAAGCAGAACAAAAATTTAAGCTTTGTAATGAGGCATATCAATGCTTAAGTGATGATAAACAAAAAAGCATCTATGACCGCTATGGAAAAGAGGGCTTAAAAGGGATGGGAGGAAGTTCGAGCCGCCGCTCTTCTGGTGGTTTTGATGATTTAGGTTCTATGTTTGAAGAGATGTTTAATGGTTTTGGCGGGGGTAGCTCTCGCCGTCGTCAAAATCCTGCAGATATCGAAAAGTACCAACTTGATATGAATGTTGACATGTACCTTAGCTTTAATGAAGCTGTATTTGGTTGTGACAAAGAGATAGAATTTAGTTATAAAAACTCTTGTAAAAAATGTAAAGGAACGGGTGCAAAAGACGCAAAACTCTCCCCATGTAAACAGTGTAATGGACAAGGTCAAGTCTATATGAAACAGGGCTTTATGACTTTTTCACAAACATGCCCCACATGTCTTGGACTAGGAAGCGCGCCTACGGATTCATGTGAGAGTTGTAAAGGTGAAGGTTATACGAAAGAGAAAGAAAAAGTTACTATCAAAGTCCCTGCAGGCATAGACTCTCAAAATCGTCTTAGAGTTTCTGGCAAAGGCAATATAGGCAAAAAAGGAACTCGTGGCGATTTATATGTAACATTTACAGTAACTCCAGATAAACACTTTATCAGAAATGGCAATGATGTTTACATTGAAATTCCTGTATTTTTTACACAAGCCATCACAGGAGAGAGCTTTCATATCCCCTCTTTAACAGGAGAGCTTGAACTTAAACTCGATATTGGGACAAAAGACAAACAGCATTTTACATTTAAAGGAGAAGGGATAGCGGACGTTCATGGCAATGGAAAAGGCAACTTAATCGCACAAGTAAATCTCATCTATCCTAAAAAACTCACTTCAGAACAAAAAGAACTTCTCAAGAAACTTCAAGAGTCCTTTGGAGTCGAATCAACACCGCATGAGAGCGTTCTTGATGCCGCTATTGAAAAAATGAAGGGATGGTTTAAATAACCTCCTATTCATAGTCAATATTTTTTTCCAATACATGGAATAAAATCTTTTTCGTCTAACTCTTCTGTAAGAATATTAAAATTTTTTAGTGAATAAAGTTTTAAAAATGGACTTTTTTNNAAACCATTTTTTGAAAATAACACATAAATATCAGGAACGAGTTCAGCAATTTCACATTTTTCTTTTAGTTTTGTAAGCTCATTTTTGTTTGCTTTTGCATTTGAATATTTACAAGCCCCTGCCACAATTTTTCCCGATTTTGTTTTTGCCAAGATATCTATCTCGACATTTCTATCCCAATAACTTCCAATTTCTACAATTGGGTCCTCTTTGAAACTTTTCTTTAAGAGCTCTTTTGAGAGATTTTCAAAAATGAACATTGAAAATCCACCCTCACGGGCGTTAAAACTCTCTTGAACTTCTTTATAATCTTTATANNATTCCCTTAAAAAAAGGTGAGATGAAAGAGAACCAAAAATGGATAAATGGGACGCTAAAATAAAGTTTTTCATCAATTTTATCCTCAGTTGGCGGAGATTCTAGAGAAGACTCTTTTTTCATAAATCCCATATCACATATGGTCTTAATGATTTGCTCACCTTGGTCTCTTGAGATACGGGCTCTTTTGAGTGCAGAATGGATTCGACGATCTCCTTTTGCAAAACCACTCAAAAGCGCATGCGTCATCTTGTCGCTATTGGTTACTTTTGTAATATCAGCATTAATATAGGTGTAGTTATTTAAAATTTTTGTCTCAACCAAGTCTAAAAGAGGTTTGTTTGTATCAATATTCCAGCTCATGCCACCAAATACGGAAAAATACTCAAGAGCTACTTCTAAATTTTTAGGATTATTTTGAAAATAAAAAGAACGAAATTGTTCCAAAAATGTTGGGTACTTAGCCATAATATCAAGCCTTTAATAAAATGATTCAATTATACATGAATAATCTTGAAATGGACAAAATTGTCATTTACTTTCTTGTGGAATTCAGCTACAATTCTGCCAATGAAAATAATTTAGGTTGAACCTTTAAACTGTTTTGTATTAATAACGACGTGTTAACAATAGAATTCATTTGAAAGATAGCTCCATATTAGATTTCAACCACCTCAGTGATGAAGTGTATTAAAAAAAAGGCATTAAAATGGCACAGTTAGTAAATGGAACAGTAAAATGGTTCAACAGTGAAAAAGGTTTTGGATTTATCGAACAAGAAAATGGTGGAAAAGATGTATTCGTACACTTCCGTCAAATCAATAACCCTGGATATGGTCGTGTTTCATTAAACGAAGGTCAAAAAGTAACTTTTGAACTTGGTCAAGGTGAAAAAGGTCCACAAGCAGAAAACGTTACAGGTCTGTAAGTTTTCAAACCAAGCCGATTTATCTGCTTGGTTTCTCTCTTTATTCATCTTTTCTCTTGATTTTTTTATTATTTTATAATGAAAAATTGATTTTCATCTTTATTTTTAAAATATTTCCAAAGATAAGTTATGTTAAGCTCTTTTATATTTTAAATTGGAATCCTCAATGAATAGCTCAAACCTCATAAATCAACTATCAACACTCTCGCTCTCCATGTTTAGAAAAGATTTTTTTGGGATTTATCATGGTTCACTCTCTGCCAAAACAGAATCAAATCGCTTTATTATTAACACTAAAGAGGCTGTTTTTGATGCCATTAGTGAAAACACTCTCATTGAACTCTATTACAAAAAGGATTATCGCTGGAATCAAGCAAGCATAGATTCCAACATCCATTATAATATTTATTCTCACATTTCAGAGGCAAAATTTATTTTTTTCACCATGCCTCCATTTACAACAGCTTATTCTCTCGATCACAGTATTATTCTTCCAAAAGATTATTTTGGTTACACGGAAATAGGCTCTATTGAGATAGTTGATCCCAAACAATTTGACAATTGGTATGAAAGAGCACAGAGCGAAATATTTCATTACTTTCAAACAAAAAAAACAAATATTATGGTTATTAAAGGTTATGGGGTTTATTCGTACAATAGAGATTTACATGAAATGGCAAAACAACTTGCTATTTTAGAAAAAAGTTGTAGACTTCTGATGCTAAGAGGTTCACAAAACAACTCAGGCTTTGACTAATCTATCAACTGCGCAATAGCGTCATATGCCGTATACATCATTATTTTTATCTCTTCATGTGTAATAACATAAGGGGGCATAAAATAGACAACATTTCCAAGTGGTCGTAGCAATACCCCTTTACTCAGTCCATAGGTATAAACTTTCAGTCCTGCCCTAAACTTAGGTGGATAGTCTTTAAGTTGTACTGCACAAACCATCCCCGTTTGTCTTACTGACTCTACATTTTCAAGTTCTAAAAATTTCTGTAATACATCTCCCATATATGTAGCAAGTATTTTGTTTTTTTCAATAATATTATCCGTTTCAAATATATCTAGCGTGGCATTGGCACAGGCACAAGCAAGCGCATTGCCAGTGTAAGAGTGTGAATGCAAAAATGCTTTGTAATCATGATATGGGCAATAAAATTTTGCATAAATATCATTCGTTGTTAAGACAACCGAAAGTGGAAGATAACCACCAGTCAACCCTTTTGAAAGTATCATAAAATCGGGTGAAATATTGGCTTTGCTACACGCAAATAATTCTCCGCTACGACCAAAACCAACCATAACCTCATCAGCAATAAGATGAACATCATATGTATCACATATTTGACGAACTAAAACTAAGTACTCTGTGTGATACATGTGCATAGAACCCGCACCCTGAATCAATGGTTCCAAAATAATTGCACTTATTTTGTTTGCTTTTTCTTTACACAACGCTTCAAATTGTAACGCTGCTTCTTTTGCCGCTTCAAGAGACATGTCAAAAGGGACGGGGGTTTGGATAGTTTCCAGCAAAAGTGGCTTATAAGTCTCTTTGTATAACTCTACATCCCCCACACTAAGAGCTCCAAGTGTTTCACCATGGTACGAATTTGTTAACGATACGAAAATTGTCTTCTCTTCTTTACCATCATTTAAGTGTGCATGATAACTCATCTTAAGTGCAACCTCGACCGCACTTGAACCATTATCGGCATAAAAACATTTTTCAAGTCCTGCAGGTGTCAACTTTACAAGTCTCTCTGAGAGTTTTACCACTTGTTCGTGTGTAAATCCAGCAAGAATAACATGTTCCAAACTCTCCAATTGCTCTTTAAGTTTACCGTTAATATATTTATTTGTATGCCCAAATAAATTGACCCACCAGCTGCTAATAGCATCTATATAAAGATTTCCGTCAAAATCTTCTAGATAAACCCCATGAGCCTTTTTAATCGGTATTAAGGGGACTTCTTCATGGTCTTTCATTTGTGTGCAAGGATGCCATAAAACTTTCAAATCTCTATTTTTTAATTCTAAATTAGTCATAAATTACCCTGAGTCTTCTTCTATGCAAAATCATACCTCTAAAGTACAAAAAACACTGTTAATCTTTATCAAGGTTTAATGCGAATTTACATAAAATTGCACAAATTTCACACTCAAGGTTACTAATCAATGATTACATGGATGCAGAGACACAAAAAATATCTCATAATTACGATTTGGATTTCAACAATCGCTTTCGTTGGAGCAGGATTTGTTGGATGGGGCCAATATAGTTATGGAGATAAAGCAGGCTCAGTAGCCAAAGTTGGAAATATTGAAATTTCAATGGGTGAATTGCAAAAAACATACTCCAATCTTTACAACCAATACAATAAAATTTTTCAAGGCAATTTTGATGAAGAAAAAGCCAAAAGTTTTGGTTTGCAAAAACAAGCTCTCAATCAACTGATAGACCAGTCGCTTATTCTGAATCTTGCTGACTCTTATGACTTACAAATCAGTGATGAGGAGTTGCTATCAGAGATTAAAAACCAAGAGTATTTTTTTGATCAAGGTGTTTTTAGCAAAGAAATTTATAAGCAAATTCTCGCCAGCAACAACATTACTATGAAAGACTACGAAGCAGATGTTAAAAAACAGCTTTTGATTCAAAAAACCTTAAAACTTCTCTCTGTCAATGTCAACGAAAATGAAAAATCAATTTTAGAAACAATTATGAAAATAGCCAATAAAATAAATTATAAAATTTTGAGTGATGAGCAAATAAATATTGAGACTTCTGACGCAGTTCTTCAACCATATTGGCAAAATATACAAAATAATTTTATGACTGAAGTGAGTCATGAAGTAAAATATATCAAGCAAACAAAAATTTCCAATCATTATTCTGAAGAAAAAATCACGGAATATTATTCTGAAAATAAAACTCATTTTAAAGACAATGAGGGGAAAATATTGCCACAAGAAGCTGCAAGAGAGTCCATTATTGCTCAATTGGATGAAAAAGCGACTAAAGACTCTGCCCTTAGAACGTACATCGCTTACAAAAAAGGCAATCTTCCTAAAGGTCTAGAGATTTTAACTGCAACAATCTCACCATCGAACAATCCTTTTAACAAAGAAGTTTTAGAAAACATAGCTAAACTCTCTACAGCATCCCCTTTTATGAAACCTATGCGTATTGATGATGCATATTTTATTTTTGAACTTGTTAAAATAAATCCATCCCAAGTAAAAACTTATGAGCAAGCCAAATCGCAAGTGCAACCACTTTATATCAAAGAGAAAAAGAAATCAAGCTTGATGGAGCTAGCTAACAACTCTTTTACTACATTTACTGGTGAAACTACCGATTTTATAACAAGTATAGAGAGTGTGCAACTCAAAGATTTAAGTGCAATGGAAGCAAATGAATTTTTGCAACAACTCTTTACACAAAATAAAAAAAAGGGCTATATCGCTCTTGAGAATGGAAAAATTATTCTTTTCAATATTTTGGAACAAAAACTGCTTAGTAGTACTGACACAAATCAAGGTGATACTATTTTACAATTAAAAAGTACTACATTTAATGAGAGTCTGATAAAAGGCTTGAGAAATAAGTACCCAACAGAGATTTTTATCGAAGGACTCTAAATTGAGCAAGACTGTTTTAGCCATAGACATAGGTTCTACAAAAATATGTGCCATTATTGCTCAAATCCATGACGACGGTTCTGTCCAGATTATCGGTGCTGGAACGACCAAAGCTCAAGGTCTCAAAAAAGGGAGCATTACAAATATAGAATTAGCTTCAAAATCGATTGCACTTGCTGTTGCTGATGCTAAAAGAGTCTCTGGAACTGATGTCAAAAGGGCTGTTGTTTCTATTTCTGGCGCCTATACAAAAAGCTTAAATTCCAATGGAATTGTAAATATTCAAAACAAAGAGGTGAGTTTTAAAGAGATTGAAAGGGTCATGCACACTTCTCTTTACAATGCAAATATCCCAAATGAATATGAAGTTTTACACGCTTTACCTTTTAATTTTAAAGTGGATGATCAAGATTTTATTGAAGACCCACTTGGCATGAATGCTTCAAGACTTGAAGTTGAAACCCATATTATTACTACCCAAAAATCAAATCTTAATAATCTCAAAAAAGCTGTTATGGGAGCTGGAGTTGAAGTTGCTAATATTGTCCTCAGTGGCTATGCATCTTCAATAGCAACACTTAATAGTGACGAAAAAGAGTTAGGTGTTGCTGTGATTGATATGGGTGGAAATACAAGCAATATCATTATCCATTCTGGAAATGCAATACGTTATAATGATTTTTTAGGTGTCGGCTCAAACCATGTTACAAGTGATTTGTCTATGGCACTCCACACACCGCTTAACATTGCTGATTCAGTAAAGTTAAGTTATGGCTCACTTTTAACACCTACTAATGATTTGATTGAATTGCCTATCATAGGCGATGAAAAGACGACACATGAAGTCTCGCTTGAAGTTGTACATAATGTAATTTTTGCAAGAGTTGAAGAGACTCTCATGATTTTGGCACAGTTCATAGAAAATAGTGGACTTAAAGATCAAATTGGCGCAGGGATAGTTCTCACAGGTGGATTTTCCAAAATGGAAGGGATACGAGATTTAGCAGTGGCGACTTTTGGTTCAATTCCTGTACGTCTTGCCCGTCCTATAGAAATGGCAGGTCTTTTTGGAAATCTAAAAACGGCAGAATACTCAACAGCAATTGGTCTTGTTATATACGCGGCATCCTTTTATACGCCTTATGAGATTGATGTCAATAAAAAAGTTCGACATAAAAATGAGTCACCCAATGAACAAATAAGTGTTAATTTTATAGATGAAACAAAAATTCCTCTCACGCCATCAGAAACTCATTTTTCAAAAGATAACATGATTATTCTTCCAAAAAAAGAGAGTGGAAATGATGAAGTTGGTGGTTTTAATAAATTTTGGAACTGGGCAACCCAGTTATTTTAAAGGAGTAAGAGAATGGAACCATTTTTAATTAAAGAGGCTAGTAATGTAAGCGGAGCTAGAATCATCGCTGTTGGTGTCGGTGGTGGTGGCGGAAATATGATTGGTCACATGATTAGAGAGGGTGTTACAGGCATTGAGATGATTATCATCAATACTGATGCTCAAGTTTTGTCAGAAGCAACGGGCGTTTCCAAGATACAAATCGGAACAAAGCTCACAAAAGGGTTGGGTGCTGGTATGAAACCCGAAGTTGGCAAAGACTCTGCTCTTGAGAATTATGATGAGATAAGAAATGCCCTTGAAGGTGCCGACATTGTATTTATCTCAGCAGGACTTGGCGGTGGAACAGGAACTGGTGCTGCTCCAATCGTTGCTCAAATCGCAAAAGAAGTGGGTGCTTTAACAATCTCTATTGTCACAAAACCTTTTGGCTTTGAAGGTCGAAAGCGTCTTAAACTTGCAGATGCAGGGCTTGAAGAACTTAAAAAAGAGAGTGACTCAATCGTTGTTATTCCAAATGACAAACTTTTATCTATCATAGATAAAAAGCTTGGATTTAAAGAGAGTTTCAAAATTGTTGATAGCGTTTTAGCACAAGCAGTAAGTGGAACTTCTGGTGTTATTCTCTCCAGTGGAAAAAATGACATCAACCTTGACTTTGCCGATTTACAAACGGTCATGAGCCATAAAGGGATGGCACTTATGGGCGTGGGTGAGCATCAAGGCGAAAATGCTGCCTATGAAGCTATCAAAGCAGCCATTGAGTCTCCTTTACTTGACAATATGTCTATTAATGGTGCTATGGGCGTTTTAGTACACTTTAAAATGCACCCTGAATTTCCATTAATGGAAATTTCAGGGGCTATGAATGTTGTGCATGAAAGTGCGCATGAAGATGCAGAGGTTATATTTGGAACTTCTACAGATGCATCTATTCCTGAAGACTATATAAAAATAACTATTGTAGCAACAGGTTTTGAAAAAGGGTTAAACAATAGCAAAAACAATCCTGATTTTGTGAGTGAAACTGCAACTCCTTCCAAAAAAGTGCTCCGTCCAAGACTTGTCATGGGTGGTGATTTTAACAGTGACTATTTGGATATTCCTGCCTACATGAGACAACAACAAGACTAAGAATATCTTTGAGCTCCTTTGAACAACTCATAAAGGCTAAAACTCTTCTTGGCCTTAGAGATAAATCCTCCCTTAGAGAAATCAAACTTAAATACAAAACTCTCATGAAAAAATGGCATCCTGATAAACACAAGGATGACGTTGATACAGCAACAAAGATGAGCATGATGATAAATGAAGCGTATGAAATCATCTTGGCCTATTGCAACAATTATGAGTATAGTTTTGATGAAGAAAAAATAAAAAAAGAGTATTTTACCCCATCTGAGTGGTGGAATGATAAATTTGCAAATAGATAAAACTCTATTTTAGAGCCAAACACCATTTTTTATAAAATAAAATACTGGGTATAAACTCACCAAAACAACATAAAGCGTAATAAAAATCATCGATATTTTATAGTTTTTCTCATTCCCTTTAGATTGGACAAAACCCACAGCTACGCCATAAAATGTTCCACTAAACAACAGTATGTAGATAAGATATCCAACATAATAATAATCTTTTTGTAAAAAACAAAATGGACAATGATGTGTTGGAAGTTCATAAATATAGGTTCCAAAAAAAGCTATCAAACTCACCAAAGATATAACAATAAAAATAAAATTGCCAACCGCAAAAAGATATCTATTTTTTAAAATATAAAAAATACCTAAGAGGAAAAAATTGCCATAAAATAAAGATAACAAAACAGGTGTCTTGATGAGAAAAATATTAGATACATAAGAAGTTGACGTACTCGAATAAAGCGTTCCACAACAGCTCACCATTTTGTCAACGTCTATGGCGCTAAACATCAACCCTTCCAAAGCAAGCTCGCAGAGAAAAAGAAAAAATGCTCCTATAAAAATGGCAAACTTAAGTCTCGTATGAGGCTGTTTCTCATCTTTGCTATCTATGTCATGAAGCATAAGCCAATATGCAAAAACATAGAGATTGACAATTTTTAGTATAAAAAGATATGTTCCATAAGCCGTAGCGTCAACTACTCCTGCTCCGCACATAGCACCCGTTAAAACATTGGAAATCTTGTCANNGGCGGTACTTTAATGGCAAAAATATACTTGATAATGGTTGCCGCCAAAAAACTCTGTTTTTCTAAAATATACTGGCTTGTATTTGTAGAATTGAAGTCCCACTTTAAAAATATTTTTACACTTAATACAAAAGCTATGAGAGCAAAAACAGCAAAAATAATGTTTAAAATCAAAATTGTTAAAACTTCTGGCATAAAAATCATAAAGCTATTTTTCCCTTATAAATTTCTATCTCGCGGTCGACAAAATCAAGACCGAAAAAAAGCGGGTCATGCGTAGCTATGATGATTGTCTTGCCGAGTGCTTTTAGCTCTCTTAGTATCTCTATAAAATGGTTAGAAAGCTGCTCATCAAGGTTTGCAGTCGGCTCATCGGCTAAGATGATTTTGGGGTTATTGACATTTGCTCTGGCAATTGCCACACGCTGCTGCTCACCGCCTGAGAGATTGCGAACCATAGTGTCTCTTTTATGCTCTATATGAAATCGTTTCATGACTGCCTCTGTTTTTTCTTCTACCTCTCGAGCATCAGGATTGAGGGGAACTAAAGGAAGTAAGATATTATCTTTTACACTCAGGTTTGCAATAAGATTGTATTTTTGAAAGATAAAACCAATATTGTCTCTTCTGTAGCATGAAGCAAAATGATCGGGGAGTTTTGCTATATGCTTCTCATCAACTCTCACTTCACCGCTTGTGGGTTTACTAAGAGCCGCTATAAGCGAGAGAATAGTACTTTTACCGCTTCCGCTGGCACCTCGAAGCACGACAAGTTCGCCCTCTTTTACACTGAGATTTACGGCATCTAAGGCTGTGATTTTTTCTTGTTTACCCAGTTTATATATTTTTGTTACATTATTAAGCGCAATCATTATCGTATCACTTCATCTGCTTCAAGCGTTGCTATTTTCCATGAGGGAATAAGCGTTGCGGCTATATAAATAGGAACACTTAAGAAAAAGACCAAAAACAGTGTTTGAAAGTCAAAAATAAAAGGGAGTTCAAAACTTGTCTTAAGCTGAGAATAACCTACAAATATAGCACTCAGCAGAGGAGCTTGTAAAATATAAACATACGCCAAAGCAAGCCCTACTCCCAAACCGTAGGAAAAAAATGAGACCAAAAATGCCTCGTAAAATTTCTCTTTTAACACATCGTCCACTGTCCAACCTAAAGCTTTGAGTATCCCTATTTCACGTTTTTCTTCACTTGTAAGTCCGCTTGATTTGTCATAAATGATGATAAAAAAAGTAAAAAGTGCCACAACAAAAAGTGCTAAAAATATGCCGCTTTTATAATCAAAAATATTTTGATAACTCACTTGCAAATCTTGATTGGTAATAATTCGCGTATCCGGAAAACTGAGCTTTATTTTCAATGCGATTGTCGGTATCTCCTGCGGATTGGCAACTTTTACTACCAAATCGGTCGCACTTGACTCTTGTATATCAAAAATTTCTCTCAACAAATCTTTAGACATCACAATCATATCATTCGATTCTAACTCGGTATCTGCATCAAAAACTCCAGCTATTTGGACTTTTTTGAGTGTTCCATCGGGCTTTATAAAATTGAAATACTCCGAGTAATAACTCTGCTCCATGGTACGCTTCACCCCTTTTCCGATAAGCATACTTTCACCGCCGTTAATTGCATCAAAATCGAAGTTTTCGCTCAGTTTTATAAAGCTGTTTTTGTATTGCATTTCATATTTATCAATGCCTACAATGCTAAAATTGACTCCAGCATTTTCAAAATAGTAATATCCCCACACACGAGCCACCACGTCACTTACTCCCGAAATGGCCAAAATTTCATCCATAGCAGCAACGTCTATATCATAATGTCGCCCTGCTTTTATTTTTTGCACTATGATTTGAGGAAGAGCCTCAAGCGTCGCGTCTAATTCGTGGCGAATGGAATTGGTAATAAAAAATATAGAAGTTAAAAGAAAGGTCAAAAGCGTAAAAACAGTCGCTATAAAAAAGTTTTTATATTTTTGCCGTAAAAGTGCGTTAATGGCATATTCAAGTAAATAGATGTTAAATTTATTTTTCATCTTTTTACTTGTTTGCTTGTGGATTTATAATGTGTGAATGAGAAATAGTAAAAGTTGAAGGGAAGTACTCTCTTAAACTTCCATCTTCTTTGTAGAGAGAAAACATCTCGCTTAAACTTCTATGGCGTACATAAGAAGCCTCTGTTGCTATGGCTAAGTCGGGAAGAGTGGAGAGTTTTACAAAGGCAAGTTTTTTTTGCAACACCACATTATTGGTACTTTTTACTCTCTCTAAATAAAACCCCTCTCCCATCAACACAAGAACTAAACCCAAAAACAGGTAAAAAACAAAACGCGATTTTGAGGTAAACGTCTGCGTTTTATTCATCTAACGTGCTAATATCACTCTTGGTTATATTTTTAAATTGAAGTATTTTTTTCCCTTTATGATCTTGTAAAAAAGTTTTGGCATCACTCTCATTTAAAAAAGGGATAAGCTCATCTCCCATAGGTCCATACACATCACTTCCCAAAACATAATAAGCTACTTTTGCATCGATAGCTTTTTGAGAGTAGTAATCAGTTACGAGGATTTTGCTTATATTTTCATGAGTAGACGTTTTGTAGTTACCCCAAGATATCGGGTTAAAATAAAACTTCATCAAATCTTTCACACCATCAAATGAGTGATGATGCCCAGCTCCCTTCGTTTGGTAATAAATCTGTGCGGCCCATTTAGGATATTTATAAACAAACATACCGCAAACAGGACATTTCTCATCTTTTTTTACCTCTATTTTGCCAACAACTGCTTCATAATCACCCACTCTTTTTACTTCCCACAAATAAAGAGCTACTGCTTGAAGCTGCTGTTCTTGTAGAGGTTTGCAAAGTTTATCGTTGACCAAAGAGGCTTTGAGTCCATTTATTTCTAAATATTTATTGAGATCTATGTCACCCTTACACATCTCTTCAAATATTTTTTTACCCATTGGATAGACTTTTTTCTTCTTTTTTTCATCAATCATAGCTGTATCAGATTTGAGAGACTCTTTTGCTGATTTCAAAACAGTGTCAAAATCAACTATTTTTCCATTATGTTCTTTGATGAATGCTAACGCATCTTCTTTGCTAGCAAAGGCAAGTTTGCTCAACGGAGACATCGTCCCCTTCACATCCGAACCTAAAACATAAAAAGCAGTTGAAGCGTTGATGAGTTTTTCAGTTTTTGCATCCACCACTTTTACATCTTCTTTTTTTATACTATATTCTTGCATATCTACTACAAGGCATCGCACTGAGCAGTACTGTCTATCCTCACCATGAGGGAGTTTTGAGGTGTGATTTGTTTTATAAAACATTTTCAAATCCATGCCACACAAAGGGCACCAATGCTTAGAAGAGCCTTTTTGAACTAAAACAGGCTCATTAGAAGCAGACTTATCAAATCCCTCTGCATAAAGAGTGAGATGTGTAAAAAACAAGATTACAAGAAGAGAGAGGATTTTTTTGATTTGCACTGGGAACTCCTAAAAAATAAAGTAGTCTATTGTATAAAATAATTGTTAATGTTTTGTTAAACTTTTTCAAAATCACTTTTTTAAGAACGCTGAAGAAGCATAAGCCTTCTTACAAATAGAACAAGGAGTGCAACAGCTAAAAATTTAAAGTCAAGTTCGCTTGCTACATGAAGATTTTCAAAAGTATCACTCTGCGTTGCTTCAGCTCCGAGAGTCTGCATCGCAATGATGCGAGGAACATACACACCACTAAACATGAGCGAGGCAAAAACAACACTCACAGCACTCCCAAAAGCTATCGCATCTCTTTTGCCTGTTTTATAGATTGCAGCTTCATAAACGACCACTGAGGCGGCAACAAAATAAACCCAGTAACTAAATCTTTGAAATATCTCACCCATCACAATCCCTGCATTATGGTTATCCATAAGCATGTCTATCAAGATTGTATCTGTATGAAACACCACAGGTGCAACAACCGCTCCTAAGACTAAAACAGCGCCAAAAGTAGCAGCCAACATAATCAAGTAAGCAAAGTCACCATATATTTTTTTATTCATTTTTTACACCCTTATAGTTTCAATGTAAAACCTCTATCAAAACCGCTTAGGTCTTCATAAAAAGTTATATCTTTAAATTTTTCATCTCTTAAATAATTTATAATCTTATCCTTTTGGTCATAACCCATCTCACATGTAAAAAAGTTAATATTTCGCTTTAAACACTCACTAAGAAGCTCTTTGATTATCTCATCGCCGATGGCTCCGCCAAAGAGTGCATTTTGTGGCTCATACGATAAATTTGACTCTAATTCTGCGTTATTTGCGATGTAGGGTGGATTAGAAAACAGATAATCAATATGTTCTGCGACAGGCTCTAAAAGCGAGCCCAATCGAAGCGCAATCCTCTCTTGGAGTGCAAATTTTTTTATATTTATAGCAGCAATTTCAAGTGCGGCGGGAGAAATATCGACTGCAATAAATTTGGCATTTTTAAATGTAAGTGCGAGTATGATAGAGATGATGCCGCTTCCCATACCAACCTCGACAAAGGTCATTTCGGTATATGGATTTGCCACATTTTTTATCACTTCATCAATGAGCAGTTCTGTCTCAGGGCGAGGGATAAGTGCTCCAGGAGCGATATAAAAAACTTCGCTATAAAAACTCACCTCGTTTGTTATATACTCAAGCGGCTCATTTTTAGCGCGTCGCTTGACCATAGCAAAGAGTTTTGCAGCATCGTTTACCTCTGCATTTTTGTTTGTCAGAAGCCAAAGTTCATCACACTTTAGATGTGCCATCAAAAGAAGTTGTGCTTCTCTTGATGCTCGTGGAATCAGGGGATTTAAAACAGCGGTTATCTCTTTTAAAACATCTTTGACTAAAGGAGTGCTTTGCATGTTCCCTCTAAAGAGCTCTCATCCAAAGCCTCCACATTCACACCCAAAGCTTTGAGCCTCTCTAAAACGGGCGGATGCGTGTAGTGAAAAAAGATATAAAGCGGATGAGAAAGGGGGAAACTTTTGTTCTCAGTTACTAACTTTTTAAGTGCATTTGCAAGTTCAATGGCACCTGCGGCACCTCCAAGTTCACTTCCCATTTTATCTGCCTCGTATTCGTTATGACGGCTTACAATCCCCATAACAGGCATCATGATAAACCCTAAAACTGGCATACACAACAATAACAAAATCATCACCAAATACGGCGCATGGCTCAGACCCATCTCCAAATAAAGAGACTCTGGCAAATTGCCAAAAAGTGCAAACATGGCAAAAAGCATACCACCCACAAGTGCTATATTTTTATAAATATCACCATGAGCGAAGTGTCCAAGTTCATGTCCAAGGACGGCAAGAAGCTCTTTTGTACTGAGTTTTTCTATAAGCGTATCAAAAAGAACAACGCGTTTTGTTTTTCCCAAACCGCCAAAATAAGCGTTGAGTCTTGCGTCACGTTTACTTGCGTCACTTATAAAAACACCCGAACTTACAAACCCTGTTTTGTCCATCAGTGTTTGTATCTGAGCATTAAGCTCTTCATTGTCAAGCGGTGTCACTTTGTCAAAAAACAGTGCTCTAAATGTCGGGAAAAGCATATTTATCAAAATAACCACAGCAAAAATAAAGGCAAAACTCCATAACCACCAAAACTCAAGCGTGGAGATGATTTCATAAAGACCCCAAACAACTAGAGAACCAAAAAGAACTGTCATGACAAAAGCAATGAGTGTATCTTTTATAAACTGAGCCTTGCTTGATTTATTAAAACCATATTTTTCATCTAAAACAAATTTTTGATAGTAAGAAAAAGGGAGGGAAATAAGAGAATTAATCATAACAAAACCCATCACCATGACGATATTAAAAACTGCTTCACTCTCAAAAAAAAGAGCTGATGCCAAAGTAGAAATCCCAAAGCCCATCCAGAAAATAAATGCCAAATACTCAACAAATGTGCTCGCGATGCTCATCTTCTCTTTTTCTACTGCATAATTTCCCGCATTTAAAAACTCCTCATCGGACAACAAAACCGCAGATTTTCTCTTTGCCTGATTGATATACCCTATCTGCATCACGCTCGTGTAGAGATTCACTAAAACATATAACGTATAGATACTTATTATTGCCATCAACATATTTTGACCTTACATTGCATTCAAGCAGATGATTTTTTTTAAGATTATTTTACAGGAACAGATTTAATTGTCTCTTGAACATTCATAGCATCTTCTTTATTGTCATAAAAATTATAAGCGACTGAGTAAACAATCCCCATAATAAGACCTGTAAAAATTACAGCCCATACAACTTTTTTCTTTTGACCTTTTAAAGTGTCGTAGTCACTTATTTCTTCTAAATTCGGCTCACGCATAACTATCCTTTCAATAATTTTTCAAAATCCTAACAAAAACTTAATACACATACAGTACAATAAAACAATTAATGCAGTGATTTAAGTCTTTTTTTTAGATTATTATTGCGTCAAACAATTTAAAAAGGATATAAATGGTTAAAACTCTTCTTACTTTATTGGTAGCTAGCGCAGCTTTGTTTGCAACAGATGGTTACGAAATATACAAAAAAAATTGTATGTCATGCCATGTGGAAATCATGAAAAAAAGTGACGCATTAGCAAATCTTCAAACACTCAAAGCCCCGCCTATGGTAGAAGTCTCAGGGCGTATAAAAGAGAATATCATCATCAAAGATGACGACGATGATGTTCATCGCCATATTTTTATACTTTTTGTCAAAGATTACATTGAAAATCCACAAATAGAGTACAGTATGTGCAATCCTGGAGCCATAGAAAAATTTGGTACCATGCCAAAACTCAAGAATAAACTTAGTGCGCAAGAGAAAGAAGCTGTTGCTGAGTGGCTTTATGATAGATATGAAGACGTAGTATTTGAATAATAAAACCTTATACACTTTTTAGTAAAAGTGTATAAAATCACCAAAATCATTCAAGGATATAATCGACTACTTTAGAATCCTCTGTGACCTCTTTGATAAGCGCTACAACCTTTAAATGCTCTTCATGTGACGCGTACGCTTGCAAATCTTCTTCACTCTCAAAAGTGCTGTACAAACAAAGATCATACGCTCTTTGACTCTCATTAAAATTGATGCCAACTTCCATAGAGTGCAAAACATCAATTTTTGACTCTAAACCTTCAAGTTTGCTCTGGACTTTTGCTATATTTAAAATCTTATTTTGCTCTTTAAACTTGAACATGACGATATGAACTATCATTGTTTTACCTTTATAAAATATGAATTCCGATTTTATCGCTAAATAACTAATGGTGAAATAAAATGTCAAAAATCAATTGACAAAGAGTTTGATAATCTCTATAATCGTAAGAACATCCTCAAGCGTTCATAAAAATATTTTTTGAGATTTTAATTTTTGGAGAGATACATGATACAAATAAACATAACCAAACCACTTCATACTGCCGATGGGATGATAGATTTGAGAGTCAACAAAGAGATACATGAGGGTGATTTTCTTGCTCTTTTTGGAAAAAGTGGTAGTGGTAAAACGACACTGCTTCGTATTCTTGCAGGGCTTGAGAGCCCAAAGAGTGGAAAAATAGTCGTTGATGGTGAAGTGTGGTTTGATGAAGAAAAAAATATCAATCTTCCTCCTCAAAAAAGAAATGTTGGTTTTGTGTTTCAAGATTATGCTCTTTTTCCAAATATGACTGTGCGAGAAAATCTTGCGTTTGCTTTGCCAAATAAAAATGAGCAAAAAAAAGTAGACGAGATACTCGCCATCATGGAGATAAAAAATCTCTCTCATATGAAGCCGCAAAATCTAAGCGGCGGGCAAAAACAAAGAGTTGCAGTTGCAAGAACACTGATGACAAATCCTAAAATGCTTCTTCTTGATGAGCCGCTCTCTGCTCTTGATGGCACCATGAGGCTCAAACTTCAAGATGAACTCCATACCATTCATGAAAGATTTGGTATCACTTGTATTTTGGTAAGCCACGATATTAGCGAGGTTTTTAGGCTTAGTAAGCGTGTATTTAAAATATCTTTGGGAGAGATTACAGATGATGGAACTCCAAGTAAAGTTTTTTCAAATCAAAATATCAGTGGAAAATTTAAGATAATTGGCGAAGTTTTAAGCATCAAAAAAAGTGATATTTTATATGTTGTAGAGGTTTTGGCACATAATGAAATCGTAAAAGTAACAGCAGTCAAGAGCGACATAGAAAACTTATATATCGGAGATAAAATCCTCCTCTCAAGCAAAGCTTTCAACCCTATTTTGACAAAAATCTCTAACGACTCTCTTAAATTTTAGAGAGTTTTATCTCAAATCCTTTTCTTTTTGTCCCCAGAAGTGCCACTGCTCCGCCATGTGCCTGAGCTATTTGAGAAGATAAAACAAGTCCGAGTCCATTTCCTTTAACTTTTGTACTTTTAAAGGCTTCAAAAAGAACTCTTTCATCTTCAATGGGAATGCCACTGTCATAAATGGTAAACGTGTGAAATTTCTCATCACTTTCATAAACGATTTCGACCACTCCACTCTCTTCATCATCAAGTTCAATGGCATCTATGGCATTGATGATAAAGTTACAAAAAAGCATCTCAAGCAAATCTTTATCACCATTGAGAAGAAATTTTTGTTCTGGAAATATAAACGTGATTTTTTTGGAATATGCATAATACTCTATTGCCATATCAATAGACTCTTTTAAAGCACTCCAAAAAAATGGTTGTTTATTGGCTTTTACCCCTTTGGAGAACATCAAAGTCGATTTGATAATTCGCTCGATTCTATACACCGACTTTTGTATCTCTTGGACAATGGGGATATTTTTTTCTATGACTCTTTTTTTGAGTGTTGAACTTAGCAGTGCAATGGAGCCGATAGGATTTCGTATCTCATGAGACAAATGTGCTGCCATTTGTCCCATGGTGGCGAGGTTTTCTTTTCTTTTTTGTTCTGTGATATCGGTCGCACTTATCATAAGCTTATCTTCATAAGTTGAACTTTTTATAAGATAGGACTTTTCGTTAAACTGCACTTCATAGTCATCGTTTTTAGACTCTAAAAGTTCTAAAAGCTGCGATAAAGATTTAGCTTGCGAATTTTGTAAAAAAATACCCCCCTCTTCATCCAAAATCCAAATAGCATTGGGTAAAAACTCTACGACTTTTTCAACCGTATGTTGCAAATGAGAATAGGCAGCTTTTAACTGGGTAAACTCTTTTTCAACTCTATAAGTCTGCTCAATTAAAAGATTGAGCTCCTCAGGTGTAACGCTTGCCATCAGTGTGCAAACCCTACTAAAATCTTATACAAAGAGTACGCATCATCGCTTCCACAAAGCTCTCGCACCGAATGCATCCCAAGCGTAGGAACGCCTATATCTATCGTATCAATGCCCAATTTTGCTGCGGTGATAGGACCGATAGTACTGCCACAAGCCATGTCATTACGCATCACAAAACTTTGAGTTTTAAAACCCAAAGAGGTGGCAATATTTTTAAATCTTGCTATGGTGCTTGAGTTTGAAGCGTAACGCTGATTTGTATTTACTTTGATGACGACTCCCTCGTTCATCTTTGGCGCATGATGCGCATCGTGTTTTGTGGGAAAATTGGGATGGATTGCATGCGCATTATCAGCACTTATGAGCACCGAACTTCGCATCACTTTTACAAACTCTTCATAATCACTAAACATTCTTTGCAGCGTGTTTTCTAAAAAACTCCCCGCAGCCCCTGAGGTAGAACTACTTCCAACCTCCTCATGATCACTTGCGATAAAGAGCATCGGCGTCTCATTTGCAATACTGCAAATAGTAAGCAATCCAACATAACAACTCAGCAAATTATCAATTCTAGCACTAGCGATAAAATCATCTTTTAGCCCTATATACGAGGCTTTTTGTGTGTCATACAAACTAAGTTCATGTGCATACAACTCCCCAACATTTGCAACTCCACTTGCTAAAAGTTGCTCTTTTAAAAACACCTCAAAGTCAAAATTATCTTGGGACATAAAAATAGGATTTATATCCGTTTGCGCATTAATGCTTCTCTCTTTATTGGCTTCACGCTCAAGATGAATGGCAAGTGAGGGTATTGTGGCAATGGCTTTTTTGACATCTATCAAAGTATCTTTGAGCAGGTTGTTTTCATCCAAAAAACTCACCCTCCCCGCCATTGACAAGTCTCTGTCAAACCAAGGAGCAAGCAAAATTCCCCCATACGTCTCAACCCCAAACTTCACAACTCCATGCTCTTTTATAACGGGGTTTGGTTTGAGTTTGAGGTTTGGCGAATCGGTATGTGCACCGATTATTGTGTACTCTTTGGCATATGGAAATGTAAACGCAATCACCGAAGAGTCATTGCGCGTCACAAAGTATTTACGCCCCTCTTCCAACTTCCAAGTATCACGCTCATCAAGCTTTATAAACCCCGCATTCAAAAGCATTCCAGACATATTTTGCGTCGCATGAAAAGGTGTAGGCGAAGCATCCAAAAACCCTAAAAGTCCATCGTTAAAATCTTGTTTTGTCATTTTTTACCTCGTAGTTTTATGTTTAAAAATTTGTTAGTATAACTTTTATTCATTTTTTAGCCTAAAATATCCACATGCTGATTATTTTCTAAAGCCGTGATTATCTTCGTATCGACCCTTATCGCCGAGTCTATGACTACGTTATGGAGCTTGGAGATGATGGTCACGGTAAGCGGGCGGTTGCCGGGATTTTTTCTCACAAGAGTGTATAAATCTTCCAAAATTCTCATGTTTGAATCAAGTCTTACGGCAAGATTTATAGGCTCAGGCGGCGCTTCTCTCACCTCTTTTTTCACCTTTTTCGTCTCTTTTTTTGCCTCTTTGAGTGTCATGATTTTGAGGACATTTGTGCGAGTAAACATCTCTGTTTGAGTCACTTTTACCTTAAAGGCTACAGGTTCACTTAAATCCATTTGTGCGAGTTCATCGAGTTTATCTGAAAAAAGCATGATTTCTATGTTTCCATGAAAGTCCATAAGACTTACGATACCAAACTGTGACCCTTTTTTAGAAGTCTTTTTCGTTATCTCTTCGACTTTACCTATAAAAATCGCAGTGGAGCCGTCTTTTATGTTTTCAAGTTCTGAAGAGAGCGTATAACTTAGCTCCTCCATGTCGGCTCTAAATTCATCCAAAGGATGTCCTGAGACATAAAAACCTAAAGTCTCTTTTTCAAACTCCAGTATCTCTTTAAGTGTGTATTCATCCGAGTTTGTGAGGTTTAACCTCACGGCTGTTATCTCCATATCGTCCCCAAAAAGCGAGCCTGCCGCATTTTTTTTGGCATCACTCGCTTTTTTTGCGGTCTCAACTATGAGTTCTATCTGGTCTAGGAGTGCCTTTCTTGAGTAGCCAAAGCGGTCAAAACCGCCTGACTTTATGCTCGACTCCACAAAACGCTTGTTGACTTTTGAAGGGTCTATGCGGTTTACAAAATTCTCTATTGAGGTGAATGCACCCTCTTCTTCTCGCGTGTGAATAATGGACTCAACCGCCGCCTCACCGACTCCCTTAATCGCACCCAAACCAAAAAGAATAATATCTTTGTCATTTTTTGTAATGGCAGAAAATTCGAGATACGAGTCATTGACATCAGGAGGAGAGAGCTCAATGCCCATGCGTCGCACCTCATCAATATAGCGAACAACTTTGTCCGTGTTGTCCTTGTCTGAGGTTAAAAGTGCCGCCATAAACTCGTTTGGATAGTAGGTCTTCAGCCACGCCGTTTGAAAGGTTATCATCGCGTACGCCGCAGAGTGCGACTTGTTAAAACCGTAGCCTGCAAATTTTTCTATGAGGTCAAAAAGGTTGGAGGCTTTGGCGTAGTCATAGCCTTGTTTTTGTGCGCCCCTTGCAAACTCGTCATTGTAAACACTCATGTCTTTTTTCTTTCCCATCGCACGGCGAATAATGTCGGAGTAGCCGAGTGAAAAACCGCCGATAGTCTGAACAATTTGCATAACCTGCTCTTGATACACGATAACCCCATAAGTTTTTCCAAGAATACTCTGCATTGCATCAAAGGTGTATTCTATTGCCTCACGCCCGTGCTTTCGCTCAATGAAACTCTCAAGCATTCCCGAGTCCATCGGTCCTGGACGGTAGAGTGCCAAAACTGCAATCAAGTCTTCAAAGTTATCAGGTTTGAGACGTTTATTCAAGTCTTGCATGCCCGAACTCTCTATTTGGAACATTCCCACCGTCTCGCCTGTACGGATGACTTCATACACTTTTTGGTCATTTTCGTCTATCTCATGCCAAATAACCTCTTTGTCATATCTTCTTTTTATGAGTTTTATAGCATTGTCGATCACATCAAGGGTTTTTAAACCCAAAAAGTCGAACTTGATGAGATCCACATCTTCAAGATAATTGAGCGAATACTGCGTCACAAAAGTCGTATCGCCTGAAGCCTTATAGATAGGTGTTTTTTTCCATAACTCTTCGTTGCTTATCACAACACCTGCGGCATGAATACCTGCGTTTCGTTTGAGTCCTTCGAGCTTTTTAGCAAATTCCCAAACTCTTTGTGCGTTTGCATCGCCTTGGATGAGTTCATTGATTTTTGGCTCTTTTTGAAAAGCGCCATCGATTTTTTCGCCGTTTTTCGTCTTACCGTTGAGCGTGATGCCAAGCTCATCGGGGATGAGTTTTGCGAGTTTATCGGCTTGAGAGAGTGGCATATCTAAAACGCGTGCCACATCTCGAATAACCCCTTTTGCAAGAAGCGAGCCAAAGGTGATGATTTGTGCGACTTGGTTACGACCGTATTTTGCAACCACATAGTCGATGACTTCGCCGCGGCGTGCCTGCATAAAATCCATGTCGATATCGGGCATACTTACACGCTCAGGATTTAAAAATCGCTCAAAAAGCAAGTCATACTTCATGGGGTCAATGTCGGTGATATCGAGGGAATACGCCACTAAACTCCCCGCCGCAGAACCACGTCCAGGTCCTACTGCGATACCCATCTCTTTGGCAACTTTTACGAAATCCCAAACGATGAGCATGTAGCCGGGAAACTTCATGGAGTTGATGACTTGCATCTCAAACTTGAGTCGCTCTCTATACTCTTCATGTCTCTCTTTAGGGACTATTTTTAGACGATTTTCAAGCCCGCGCTCACAACAAAATATAAAGTACTCCGCATCGTTTTTATCAATCGCACTAAACCAATGTTTTTTATCCTCTTGCGTCGCGTTTTGTGGTAAAGGGGCATCATTTTCATGGTTGATGTCGAGTCCCTCATTTTTGGCATATTCACGGGTAAACTTGAAATTTGGCGGAATCGGGTCACCGAGTTTGAGTTTTAAATCGCACTTGTCCACAATCTCTTGGGTATGGGCGAGTGCCTCAGGAATATCGACAAAAAGCCGTGCCATTTGCTCTGGGCTTTTGAGGTAAAACTCATGAACGGAGTGACGCATACGGTCGGGGTCGTCATAAAGTTTGTTCATCCCAATACACATAAAAGCTTCATGGTACTGCGCATCGCCTGGATAGGTGTAGTGTGTATCGTTTGTCGCGATAACTTTTATCCCCGTCTCATGAGAGATTTTGAGAATTTGCTCATCTATAGAGAGTTGGTCGCCTATGCCGTGACGCATGAGTTCAAGGTAAAAATCATCGCCGAAAATATCTTTATAATCAAGGGCAATATTTTTAGCCGCCTCGTACCCTAACGCACCGTTTTTAAGATTTTTTTCACTCAAGTTTAAGTGCCAATTTACCTCACCCTGCAAACATGCAGAGGAGCAAATAAGCCCCTCACTGTGTTCACGAAGCTCTTTTTTGTTGATGCGGGGAAAATAGTAAAAGCCTTCTATAAAAGCCTTCGAAGAGAGGTACATAAGGTTCTCATACCCTTTTTGATTTTTGGCGTATAAACAGATATGAAAACGCTGTTTCGTACTTTTATCGTCAAGCGTTTCCCCGTTATGAATATACCCTTCCATTCCAATAATAGGCTTAATCCCCGCAGCGCTCATTTGTCTATAAAAGTCAATCGCACCAAACATATTGCCATGATCCGTCATAGCAACACTTGTCATCCCAAGTTCTTTAAGCCTTGAAACAAGATTTGAAATTTTGTTCGCCCCATCAAGAAGGGAGTATTCGGTGTGAAGATGCAGATGTGTAAAGGGTTGAATACTCATGATAATACCTGTATTGTAAAAGTTTTTTCAAAGAAGTTAGTGGAGTGAATTATAGTAAAAAGGGCTTAATGTGAGGTGATTTTACTCAAATTTTACTTCGCTTGGAACACTTTTTGGTGCTTTGATGCGGAGCTGTTTATGGATGCTCTCTCGCCCATAAACTACCTCGATTGCAGAGGCGCTCACTCCAAACTCGTTTGCCAAAAAAGCGACCATATAGTCTGTTGCTTTGCCTTTTTGCGGTTGTGCTTTGACACTTATTTTAAGCTGATTGCCTTTTGGTTTTCCCACAACATCTCTTTTTGCAGCAGGAGTTCCTAAAATATTTAAAACCAAAACATCCCCTTCCCACTCATAAAAGCAATGCGCTAAATCTCTTGCTTTCATCAGAGCATTTTCACTTCAGCGCTTCTTTGTACACAATAAGAGCATCAATTTGACTCAAAACTTCACACTCCAAGGTGTTCATGGCACATTCGTCTCTTAGAAGTTTAATCTTATCTAAAGTCATCATGTAACTGCCCCAATATATTTATTTATAATCATCAAATTTGTATTGTTGACATTTTCTTACTAAATTATTCATTTCAACTTTATGTTTTTTTATAGTATCAAACATTGCAATAGAGATTTTTGGAGCGATGCTTTCATGAATTATTGTGAATGCTTCAGAGGTAAAGCAAGTTCCTTTAATGTTAATTCATCCACGCAAATCCTTTGATGGCGTATTTATATCTTAGCTTCATTATAGCAATTGAAGATAGAATTAATCTTTAAAATCTCTTTATTTATGTAGATTGAATGAGCGTAGAATTCATTGTGGGAGTTGTGGCATGTGGAAAATTTCCAGATGCCACAATTTTTACTTATTTGCGCTTCTATGTCCTGGATGCTGGTAGTCATTTCTTTCACAAGCTGTGAAAAAAGTGGCACAACTGAGTGTGATAAGACATACTAAAAAATACTCCTTTCATAGTTCCTCCTTGATAAATTTTATTTTTTTGAACTCATTTCAGAGTGCATTTGTTTGAGAACATCGTCAGCTGAAATTCTTATTTTATCATCAATTTGAAGCTTTTTTGAGTTGATTTTATCTGGATAATCAACATGCTGCAAAATATACTTTATGCAATTTATTCTAGCTTTTTTCTTATCGTCTGAACGGATGATAATCCATGGGCAGCTTTTTGTATGTGAGGCAACAAGCATGGAATATTTTGCGGCTGTATATTCGTTCCATAAAATTTGCGACTGCTCATCCACCGAAGAGAGTTTATACTGCTTAAGCGGGTCTGTTTTTCTTTGCTCAAATCTTTTTCCTTGCTCATTTTTTGAAACAGAAAAATAAAATTTAAACAACTCAATACCTGAGTTTATAAGCATTTTTTCAAACTCTGGGATGTCATGAAGAAACTCTTTATGCTCTTTGGGTGTACAAAACCCCATAACAGGCTCTACTCCCCCACGGTTATACCAGCTTCGATCAAAAAGAACTATCTCACCTGCAGAGGGCAAGTGTTGTATGTATCTTTGAAAATACCATTGTGATTTTTCTGTATCACTCGGCTTGCCTAGTGCGACAATCCTTGCTCCACGAGGGTTTAAGTGTTCGGTAATTCTCTTAATCGTCCCCCCTTTGCCTGCAGCGTCACGCCCTTCAAAAATAATCAACAACTTTTTACCGCTCTCTTTAACAAAGTTTTGCATCTTTAAGAGCTCAATTTGAAGCCTCTGAAGCTCATCCTCGTACTCAAGAAGCTCCTCTTTAACCCAAACAGCAACCCTTCTTTTTTTGCCTACCGCATTTCTTTGGTCAAACTCTTCATTTTGTTCTTTTTTACTTTTTCGTCTATCAGAATGCACTATCTCTGTAAGTTTTATGTTATTTGCAAGTTCATCATCGAGTATTTTTCTTTTTGACCCCATGTTCACTCCTTTTTCAATTTCTTTCTTGCTTGATTATAAATAAAAAAAGATTAAAAAGAGTTTTGAATAAGTTCATCCAAGGCATTTACATTCTCTGTATTTGCAAAACAGCTTTTATCTCCACAAACCATAAAATTTCTATCCTCACTCTGTTTAAGTTGTATAAAAGGGTACTTCAAAGAAGCCAACTCAAAAGAGTTTGATTGTAAATTATCTCCATTTGATTTTATAACTCGCTCACCCTTGAGGTAACGTAACATCTCTTGAAGTAAATACGGAGAATAAATAGGTCTTCTCCCTAAATCATAGGAGTTGTACTCAAGTGTTTTAAAAGCAAAATGGGTGTACTTTTCATCTTCGAGCAAAGACCCAAGAGAGAGCAAAACATCCACCATGATACTCACAGGACTTGTATACGTATTGTCTGCTGTGTCGGCTTTTGTCACAAATTCACCTGTACTGAAATGCCAATCCCCTTTATGATAAAACTCCTCCAATGCTTTGTTTGCAAGGCGTTGCGCATGGATGAGATAATTCTCCTCTTGTGTAAATTTATACGCACTGAGGAGTGCTTTTGAGAGAAATGCGTAGTCCTCTAAAAAGGCTTCAATTTTTGGTGTTTTATGGATAAGTGTTGTGTGAAAAAGGGTATTGTTGCTATACATTGTCTCAAGAAGTGCATCTAAACTTTTTATGGCTCTGTGGGTGTATTTGGCATCAATCGACCCCAACGTAAAAAGGGCATTTATCATCATGCTAGACCATGAAGTCTGGATTTTTTTGTCTATAAATGGATAGGCTCGTGTTTTTCTAAGCCCTTGAAGCAAAATTTTTACCGCTTCAAAATACGCAGGTTTTTCTCCACTCTCAAATCTGATGATGTTTTTCCCCTCAAAATTGCCATGATGTGTAACTTGCATCTCCTCCATCATGTGCTCGATGTTTTTGTACCCATGACGCGCCAAAACTTCATACACTTCCTCGTATGTGTAGATAAAATAAGTCCCCTCTTCCCCCTCAGAATCAGCGTCACTTGCGGAATAAAAGAGCGCCTCTTCACTCATAAAGTCATGCCAAAAATCTGCAATCTCTTTTGCTGTATCTAAAAAGCTCTCCTCTTGATACATAAGATACGTTTGCGCATACAACTCACAAAGCAGAGCGTTATCATAAAGCATCTTTTCAAAGTGAGGAACTTTCCATACATTATCGACACTGTAGCGGCAAAAACCGCCATCAACCAAATCATACATTCCCCCTTTTTTCATAGATTTGAGGGTATGCAAAATCATGGCTTTAGCTGATGTGTCTTGGTAGAGTCTCTCGATACTCAAGAGTGCATTCAAGGTACTTGCATGGGGAAACTTTGGGGCTACTGAAAAGCCACCCTCTTTTGGCTCGTAGTTGTTTTTTGCCTGCAACATAAAGTTTTTCACAAACTCTTCTTTCAAAATACTCGCCTCTTTTGGCTGTTCATGATGGTTTAAAAAAGCACTTATTTCATCTGCATTTTGAAAAAGTTTTGGATCATTTTCTTTCACTTTTGCGGCGATAATAGTCGTGAGTTGTTTAAAACCCATCCCTTCAACATTTGCCATGCGAGGTTCAGGCGGTATATAGGTTCCTGCAAAAAATGGCTTATTCTGGGGTGTGCAAAAAATAGAAGTGGGCCAACCACCAGAGCGACGGTTAAGGAGCATATGCACCTCTTGGTAATGTTTGTCGATATCAGGTCTCTCTTCGCGGTCAACTTTTATACAGACAAAACTCTCATTTAAAATAGCGGCACACTCTTGATTTTCAAAAACAGTCTCCTCCATCACGTGGCACCAATGGCATGAGCTATATCCGATACTGATAAAAATAGCTTTATTTTCTGCTTTTGCCTTAGTAAACGCCTCTTCACCCCAAGCAAACCAATCGACGGGATTGTCTTTGTGTTGTTGTAAGTAAGGACTATCTTCCATAGCCAATCTGTTTGACATATTCATTCCTTGATTATTTTATTGGACTTAAGAGTAAGCAAATGTTGATAAGAAAGGACTTAAGCTAAAAATGACTTTGCAGAATTTAGCTTAAAATCAATCCTAAAGGGGGTTGCTCTTGAGTTTAAAGCTTAGAAAAAGCCCAAGTGCTAGGAGTCCGATACTGAGGCTGTAGATAAGGGTGTAGCTCTGGAAATATTTTAGTAAAACGCCTCCGAGGATAGGGAAAAAAAGTCCAAATGAAGTGATATTTGTTTGTAGCGCAGTGTATGTTGGGCGTTTATCTTCAGGTGCTATCTCTATAACTAAATTCATCCCGCTAATGTTAAGTCCATCAAGCCCAATACCAAAGAGGAAAAATATAAGTGCATACATGGAAACATTTGTTGCAAACAAAGCAACAACAAAAGCTAAAATCATAAAAATAAAACTCACTGAGAGCATTTTTTCATAATTATGAATTTTTCGCCACAATAGCGTGCTTCCAACAATACTTCCCAACATTTGAACAGTGATAAAACCCCCAAGTATCCACCCTGTAAGAGGAAAGAGATTTTTGGCGTTTAAGATGACAAAGGGCATCGCCAAATAGTAGCTAAAACTTAAAAAAATCACTAAAATCTGGGCTTGAAGTCTTTTGTCTTGTTGTAAAAGTTTCAAAGAATTTTCTATAAAAAGCTTGAAGTTTTTTTCTTTGAGTGAAACATTTTCTTTGGCTGGCTCGTCAACAGTTATAAAAACAACAAAACCAATAGCCATCAAAAAACTGCTCACCATGAAGAGATACGCATAATTCTGCGGTGCTTCAAAATTTGTGAGAACATAGCCTGTTATGGCACCGCTGATGATAGAAGCAATCGAGCCTGCGACATTACGGTTTGCCATAGTTTTGCCACGATATTTTTTAGAAAAAAGTTTTGCCTGAAGCTCTTTAAAATAAATAGTACCAAAACCCGCAGTAAAAGAGAAGAAAAAAAGCCCCAAGCCTATGAAAAAAAGGGTCAAAGGTTTGTTGCTATCGCCGATAAAGTAGATGCTTAAACCGATAAGAAGCCAAGAAAACCATCGAAAGAAAAACACTTTTGCAACATAAGGGAGAACTCTTTTGTAGGCTTGCGCATGAAAGGCAGCGTAAAGCTGTATAACAATAGCGCCTCCTCGAAGCAAAGAGACAAAAATGCCCACCATTATCACACTGTCACTAAAATGGGCAACGATAAGCGGCAAAACAGTTGAGGGCTCAGCTATAGTAATAGCGAGTGCAAGGAAAAAAGCATGCGTAACATTTTTATAGTTATTTTTTGGGTTGTCTATTTTGTACAACTGTGTTCCTGTATGAAAATAGATACGACTAAAGTCGTACTTCCGAATGGTAACGAACATATGTCCATTAGTCAAGTTTATTGACATTGGAAAAAACATCTGCCATAATTATGAACATATGTGCAAATAGATGCAATAAGAGAAGGGAGAAAAAATGATAAAAATAGTTTTTGACAACAATAATTGTAGTTCTAAACAACATTGTTTATGGGGTTTTAGTGCTTATTTTGAGGAGTATAAACTTCTTTTGGACACAGGTAGTAATGGAAGAGTTTTACTCAAAAACTTACAAGCAGCAAACGTTGATGTCAAAGCAATGCAATATATTTTTATAACCCATGCGCATTGGGATCACATAGGCGGATTAGACTCCATTTTGGAGCTCAACCCAAACCTCACACTTTTTGTCCCCTGCAGTCTCTCAAAACATCTTATAAGTGATTTGCAAACCCTAGCAAAAGAGGTGGTTGTCATCACCAAAGCGCAAAAACTTTTTGGCACTCTTTACACAACAGGACTCTTAGGCGAGGAAACTCCTGAGCAGTCGCTTATCATCGATGAGAGCCTCCCTAAACTTATAACAGGTTGCGGACATTTCGGTGTGGCAAACATTACCGCTGTGGCAGAAAAAATTATAGGCAAACCTATAAAATACCTCCTCGGCGGTTTTCATTTGTTACGCAGCAGCCATGATGAAATACAAGAGTCCATAACCGCACTGCAAAATCTTGGAGTCGAGTATGTTCTTCCAACCCACTGCAGCGGAGAAAAAGCGATACAAATGTATAAAACCGCTTTTAAAGAACACTGCTTTCAAGGCGGCGTTTCGCAAACAGTTGATACAGAAAAATAGTGGTACTTTTTATGCTTTAAGTCAAAAGAAATCCCATAAATTTTCAGGAGAGCTTCCAATGAGCAAAGCACCAAAAAACACTATCCATAAAAAAATAGACTATTTCGCCCTCTTGCAGGGGAAAAAACCTCAAACAAATTTTTTTAGCGCTAAAACATCATCACAAGTGAGTGAAGCTGTTGAAAATAGCGTGAAATCTATCATCGAGACACCCGCTATGAAAATCAGAAAAGCAGAAATTAACGCAGTCAAAGTTGAGCTTGAGCGATTACGTCACATGAAAACATTAGAGGTACAAACAAAAAAATCGGTGCCAGTAACTCACATGGAGATGAAAAGGCATGCTGAGCTTCTTCATACCAAACAACTCTTAGCTGAAGCGTCTAAGGTAAAAGTTTACTAAAAAATCATTCAAAGATATTTCTGTTTCATAATTGGTTATAATCCACCTAAATTACAAACAGGAAGTGCTCATGAAGAACATTTTAATTTTTTTATTTTTCGTCTCAACTATTTTCGCCGCACCAAAATTTTTGATGCCCGAAGAAGCTTTTATCCCACAAGCCACACTTGATGAAAGTATGCAAATCAAAGCGAGTGTCACCATCGCAAAAGAGATTTATCTTTATGCAGACAAACTCACACTTGTAGTAAAAAATGGCGATGGCATTACGATTGGAAACATCGTCTCACCTGAGTCTGTTTTGCATCATGAAGAGATGGTTTACTTACAATCGCCTCAGTTTTTAGTTACTTTACAAAAAGAAGAGGGTGTGAGCGGTGTTAAAAATATAGAGTTTGAACTCTCCTACCAAGGGTGTTCGGAACAAGGTCTTTGTTATGAGCCTTTGAGCAAAGTTTATACGTTTGCCATTGACACATCAAAGTTATCTACCCCATCGCAAACAGCCATGAGCCAAAAAAATATAGTGAGCCAAAAAACTCCTCCAACAGAGCTCTCACAGACAGATTCTATAGCAAGTACGATTGTCTCAGGCAATGTAGCGATTATCGTTTTAACCTTTTTAGGTTTTGGATTTTTACTCGCACTCACCCCTTGTGTATTTCCAATGATACCTATTATCTCAGGACTTATTATCTCGCAAGGTGAAGGAATCACCACAAAACGAGCCTTTTTACTCTCTGTTGTTTATGTCCTCTCAATGGCGGTTGCTTACACTATCGCAGGAGTTTTAGCAGGTTTATTTGGCTCAAATTTACAAGCGGCCTTACAAACTCCTTGGGTTATTTACTCATTTGCGGGAGTTTTTGTAGCACTTGCTTTGAGTATGTTTGGTTTTTATGAACTCAAACTCCCCAATTTTATCGTTGAAAAAGTGAGCGGTCCTACGAAAAGTTCAGGTGTTGCGGGTGTAGCTATCATGGGATTTTTATCGGCACTTATCGTGGGGCCTTGTGTCGCCGCTCCACTTGCAGGGGCGCTTGTGTATATCGGGCAAACAGGAGATGCACTCCTTGGCGGCATGGCTCTTTTTGCCATGAGTATCGGTATGGGGATTCCTCTTATTGCCGTGGGTGTCAGTGCTGGCAAGTTTATGCCAAAGCCTGGTGTATGGATGACAATGGTTACCGCTTTATTTGGTGTCATGATGCTAGGTGTCGCGATTTGGATGCTTGAGCGTGTTGTGAATGCATCTCTCATTATGCTTCTATGGGCAATGCTTGGAATAAGCTCTGCTCTTTTCTTTGGAGCCTTTAAAGAGAACGTACAAATATTTATAAAAAGTATCGCTCTTATAGTATTTATCTACTCAGTTGCCCTTTTTATTGGTGTTTTAGGCGGCTCGCAAAGTATGACGAAACCGCTTGAATTTTTAAAACCCCAAGCGGGCTCATCACTCAAAGAAGCAGAGCATCTTCAATTTGCCAAAGTGACTTCCAACCAAGAGTTAGAGGCACTTTTAGCTCAAAATAAAGGTAAAAAAATCATGCTTGATTTTTATGCCGATTGGTGCACGGCATGTAAAGAACTTGAAGAGGTAACTTTTTCAAATGCAGATGTTCAAGCAAAACTCAGTGAGTTTGTTTTAATTCAAGCAGACATTACAGCAAATGGTGAAGAAGAGAAAGCTTTGAGTAAAAAGTATGGAGTTTTTGGCCCGCCAGCACTTATTTTCTTTGATGAAAATGGTGAGGTCATGAGTGCAAAAACTATCGTAGGCTTTGTTCCTCCATCAGAGTTTATAGCACACTTAGATAAAATAGGTATATAAAATCACTCTATCGTCATTACAAAACACAAATCTCGTCATTGTGAGGCACGAAGCAATCTACAAACTTCACATAGATTGCTTCGCTTTGCTCGCAATGACGAGAATCCTTAACTGAATACTTTCATATCTTATTACGCCATATTACTAGTAGCAACAAAGGCGGCAAATCTTTTTACATACGCATTTTCATGCGTTGCGGCTATCTCTTTGGCGAGTTCTTTATCGACTGTATCGCCTAAAATCTTTTTAAAAATAGCCTTGATTTCTTCTATGTCATCTTTATTTTCAAGTCTTCGTCTGAGACCTATGACATTTAACCCTTTTATAGTTGCATGATTTCCCTCGACTAAAGTAAAAGGTGCCATATCTTGGTCAACATAAGAAGCGCCACCCACCATGACGCCTGTTCCAAGACGGACATTGGCTTCTATTGTACTCAAGCCTCCGATGATAACCCGCTCTTCACAGGTGACATTCTCATAAAGTCTTACAGCATTGGTGAGTATGCAATTCTCACCGAGCGTAACACCCGAGAGTAATTGTACATATGCCATGACAAAGCTATTTGCGCCGATGATGATAGGTTTAGGATTTTCGTTTTCATCCTCTTGTGTACCGATTTGACAAAACTCTCTGACATGTGTTTTTGCACCGATTGTAATGTCTGAATATTCGTATCCTATAGAAGTAAAGCTGAAAATTTTGACATCTTCTGCCACCGTTACTCTCCCTTTTAAGATAACATTGGACTCTAAAGTACATCCGCTTGCCAAACTCACATCTTTGCCAATATGGCAAAATGGACCGATAACTACACCCTGGGCTATTTTTGCACCCTCTTCGATGACAACTGAATTATGAATCATTATTTACTCGCTATTTCTAAGGTGATGATACTATCTGCAATCGAGGCAAGAGAGCCTCTTTCGCCTGTTTGTAAGTAGCTCATAAAAGCTTCAAGCTCATCTGCAAGAGCATTGCTTCTTGGGACAAAACAATTTTTGGTGCTATGAGAATTAGCATCTATATTGATACGTTGCGTTAAACTTTGTGTGAGTAAATCTGCTTCAAAATATTGTATTTGACCATTTGCACCTTCTCTGCAGGCAAGTGTGATACTTCGTTTTCTATACGGTGTCAGCCAGTTTGTTGTGATATCACCAATAACCTCACCTTCTAGCTCAAAGGCCAAAATAGCATTGTCTTCATGTGTTTTATGAATTTTTTGTGATTTAAACACAGCACACCTGAGAATCTCTTTTTTGGTGATAAATCGGATAAGGTCGCTGTCATGAACAGAAAGGTCGGTTAAAATTCCTACATCGGCGATACGCTCAGGAAAAGCACCGCTTCGGGTGATGGAGATAGCTAAAATCTCTTGGTGACCTACCTCTTTTATGAGCGCTTTGACAACGGGATTAAAACGTTCAATATGCCCTACACAGCTTTTAAGATTTTTGGCTTCTATGAAAGCTAACATCTCTTTGGCATCTTCTACATTCGAAGCAGCAGGTTTTTCTATAAACAGATGAATACCGCGCTTAGCACACTCCAAAGCGGTTGCTTTGTGCAAAAAAGTAGGGGTCACTATCATGACCGCATCAGGATGAATTTCATCAAGCATCAGTTCAAGTGAAGTATAAAACGGCTCTATAAAATTACCATTTTTTACAACATCACAAAGGGCGACAATGGTGACATTTTTCATATTTTTTAAAGTGTTGTAATGGTTTCTACCCATCGCCCCAAGACCTACAATTGCTACCTTGTGCATTAGTTGCCTTTTATCGCTTGGACTATAAAATCTTGTTGTTCCTCAGTTAAATAAGGGCTCATCGGAAGGGACATAATCTCTTGTGAAACGGCTTCGCTAATAGGAAAATCCCCTTTGTAGTAGCCTAAATTTTTAAATGCCTCTTGCAGATGTAAAGGGACAGGGTAATGAACTGCCGTAGGAACCCCTTTTGCAGTTAGTTTTGCAACCATAGTTTCTCTCTCTTTTACTCTAATTGAGTACTGTGCATAGACGCTTGTATTACCTTCAACTATCGCAGGGGTAATCACATCAGCATCCTCAAGCAAGTCAGAATAGCGACTGCCTATCTCATCTCGGGCAATAATTTCATCATCAAAATGTTTGAGTTTTACATTTAAAACTGCCGCTTGGATAGCATCTAATCGACCATTTATCCCAATATATCTGTGTTTATATCTCTCATTTTGACCATGATTGAGAAGCATTCTTATCTTTTGAGCCAAGTCATCATCACTTGTAAATAGAGCTCCCGCGTCACCGTAAGCACCAAGAGGTTTTGAGGGAAAAAAGCTCGTACAACCGATAGTAGAGAGGTTGCATGATTTTTTGCCCTGATACTCTGCACCAAAACTTTGACAAGCATCTTCAATAACTGTAAGTCCATGTTTTTTTGCAATGGCATTGATAGCGTTCATATCAGCACATTGGCCGTAGAGCGATACAGGGATGATCGCTTTAGTTTTGTTGGTGATAACTTGTTCAATTTTTGTCGGGTCGATGTTATAAGTTTGTTCATCAATATCAACAAAAACAGATTTTGCACCTAAAAAAGCTATCACTTCAGCAGTCGCTATGAAGGTAAAAGGGGTGGTAATAACCTCGTCTCCAGCGCCAATATCTAAAGCCATAAGGGCAAGTAAAAGTGCATCCGTTCCACTGCTGCACCCTATGGCATGTTTTGCCCCCGTAAAAGTGGCTAAAGAGTCTTCAAGCTGGTTTAACTTCGCTCCGCCAATAAACTGTGCTGAGCTAAATACCTCTAAAACTTCACGGTCTATTTCCTCTTTGTACGCTTGGTACTGTGCCTGTAAGTCTATAAAATTAATTTTCATTTTTTCCCTCTGTGTTAGAATTATTTTCTAGTAATTTTGCTACTGTTTTTGAGCTGCCGTGTTGCAAATAGGCTCGTAATGATTTCGAATCTTTCAAAAAAGAACTTCTGTCGTACTGTTCATACGCTTGGAGAAGGTTGTCTACTGTTACATTTTCTTGAATAAATTCAGGGTGTAAATCTCTCTCGTTGAATTTTCTAAACATGATGTTACTAAGCCCAATATGGCTAAGTTTCACAAGTTTGCTTGCGATGAAATAATCCAAAGGTTTTGCAATATAACAAAGCACAAAAGGGATGCCAATAAGGGCTGCTTCCAAAGTTGCCGTCCCGCTACAAATAAACGCAAAATCTGCCTCATAGAGCGTTTCATACGTCTCATGAGCGATTTTAAAACCTGATAGATTACCGTAAAGTTCATTTATATCTTCTTTTGAGAAATGCTTTGGAATGATAATTGTTGCTTCAAGAGGGAGATTTTTTGCTACCTCTTTGAAAATAGGCATAAGCTTTTTTATCTCACTTTTTCGGCTTCCAGGCATGAAGACAACGTGCTTTATTTTTGGACACAACTCTTCTTTAAAGTGAACAATGATGTCTAGGAGTGGATGTCCAACATACGTGATGGGCGCATGTTTTGAGTAATACTCTTTTTCAAAAGGGAGAATGGAGGCGAGTTGGTCAATGGTTCGCTCCAACACTGGAATGCGTTTTTTCTTCCACGCCCATGCTTGCGGCAAAATGTAATAAATAATCTCTTTATTTGGATATTTTTTTTTGATTTTTTTTGCCAATGGAAGATTGAATCCTGAAGAATCGATAAGCAAGACTTTATCAGCATCTTTAGCAAGTGCGACCATTTTATCGCTTAACTTGAAAAAGTAAGGAAGTTTTTTGATGGCATCTACAAACCCCATGATGGCAAGAGAACGCAAATCTACAAGAGAATCTCCAAGCGCACTGTCAAATATACCGATAAATTCCACATCACTGCTAAGCTCTTTTTTGAGAGATTTTAAGTGGATATTTGCAGAGTGCTCAAGAGCGCTTACTAGAATCTTCATGAACCGCCGTCCCCGTGAATTCTAAAGCTGTCGTCGTATTTTTTACCCAAATTTTCTTCTTTAAATGCATATAAAAATGTTGTAAGATTTTCGATATCTTCATCACTGAGTCCCACGGCAAAGGGTATCATCATCTCCTGCTGTTGGTTATCTGAGTGTTTAGAGCGAAAGCGTTTGAGTTTATAAGCTAAAAAACCTTTGGCACGATTAGCCAAAGTCGGATACTTGTGAACGCCCTCAGCTTTATTCCCATGACAACTATAGCACCCTTTTTGCATATAAAGCACTTTGCCTTTCTCATAAGAAGTATCTGATTGTAAAAGTGAAAGTATGCAAAAAAAGAGAAATATAAAACGCAATTCTAAGCCTTGGTAAATTATAATGGCAACATTATAGCAAAAGGCGGTTTGAAATATGGTAGTAAAAAATGCAATTATTTGCGATGCAAAAGGTGAAAAAAAAGCCGACATCAAAATCCAATCGGGGCAAATAACACAAATAGGAGAGGATTTAAGTGACACGCATGTCATCGATGCGCAAGGTGCTTATTTTATGCCGCTTTTAGTTGATACCAACGTGAGAGTTCAAGACTCTGTTTTAAATGCAAAAAATATCAAAACCATAGCGCATGAAGCCCTTTGTGGGGGAGTTGGTCATGTGGTTTTGCATCCTGAATGCAATCCAGCTATAGACAACGAAATCGTGTTAGAATTTGCACAAAACGGTCTCTCTGTGATTGAGGGTGCCAAAATTGATTTGATGCTCAATACACTCAAAGAAGATAGCACACTCAGTAACATCGCCATTTTACTTAAACGTGGTGCGATTGCCCCGTACATGAGCACGATTGCAAAAAATGATGTTGCGATAAAAATAGCTGAGTATGTGCAAATGTACCGCGTAACCCTTTTTTGTAAAGCCGAAGACAACTCTCTTATCCATAGTGGAGTGATGCTTGAGGGAGATGTAAGTGCAAAACTTGGACTTGCAGGGATTCCTGATTTGAGTGAAGTTTTACATGTCTCACGCATGATAGAAATAGCCAGACATTTTAAAATCAAAATTCTTTTCAAATCAATCGCTTCGCCTCGCTCCATTTATCTCATAAATCAAGCCAAAAAAGATGGTGTTGAAGTATGTTGCGAGGTCTCCATCCACCATCTCATCCATTCAGATACAGCATGTGAGAACTTCAACACCACTGCAAAACTCAACCCACCTTTGGCTTGTAAAAGTGATGTAATACTGCTACAAGAAGCCCTTAAAAATAACCAGATAGACTCTCTTACAACGCTCCATCAACCAAACTCTCCTCTCAACAAAGAGGTCGCTTTTTTCGATGCTCACTATGGGTGTGAAGCGCTGAGTGATGCGATGCCGCTTTACTATACAAAACTTGTAAAAACAGGGCTTTTAAGTATGAATGAACTTATAAAACTCACCGTAGAAGCCCCTTCAAAAAGCATAGGCAAAGTTGCAGGTTCCATAGAAATTGGACAAAAAGTCAATGCATTTCTTTTTAACCCACACACCAAAAAAAGAGTAACCAATGAACAATCTCTTTATAATGGCGAGGAGTTAAGTGGAGAAGTTATCATGACTTTTCAAGGGGAAAAAGTTTCGTCATTTCGTCCCTAGGACGAAATCTGTTCTAAATTTCTTTTACGATAAAACTCTCTCTTAAACTCACTAAATCTATCTTCTAAAATAGCGACTCTTACTTCTCTCATAAGATTTAAATAATAGTGCAAATTGTGGATGGTTGCAAGTCTGAAATAGGTGATTTCACGGGCGCGAAAAAGATGGTTGAGATAGGCTCTGCTATAGTTTTTGCAAGTGAGACATTGGCACTCACTATCGATTGGCAACGCATCTTCTTTAAACTTTGCCCCTTTGATGTTTATCCGCCCAAAAGAGGTAAAAAGTGTCCCGTTTCTAGCGTTTCGCGTGGGCATGACGCAGTCAAACATGTCGATACCCCGCTCGATATTTTCTATCAAATCTTCAGGAGTTCCCACACCCATAAGATATCTTGGTTTATCACGTGGCATAAACTGCACGGTATGTGCAACTGTGTCATACATCTCTTCATTTAACTCACCCACTGAGAGTCCGCCGATGGCAAAACCATCATAATCTAACGCGCAAAGTTCAGTCGCACTTTTTGCGCGAAATGCCTTATCGGTTCCGCCTTGAATGATAGCAAAGATATTTTGCTCCACACCGATACCCTCTTTTTGTTTTGCTCTGAAGTACTCTATGGACTCTTTCGCCCAAGCTGTTGTCCTCTCAATGGAAAGCGCGATACGTTCCCCAGTGGCAGGAAGGGCTACCAAATCATCTAAAATCATCATAATATCGGAGCCCAAGTTGTGTTGGATATCTATCACTTTAGTCGGGGTAAAAAAGTGTTTTGAGCCGTCAATATGCGAGCGAAATTCTATGCCGTTTTCATTCGCTTTAGAAATATCGCTGAGGCTAAAAGCCTGAAAACCGCCACTGTCTGTTAAAAAACTCTTTGGATACGTTGTAAAACCATGAAGTTTGCCCATTTTTGCCACCGTCTCATCTCCAGGGCGAAGATATATATGATAGGTGTTTGCCAAAATAATCTCAGCACCAAGTAGGTTTAAAACATCGTCCATGTCGAGTGATTTTACACTTCCAAGCGTTCCAACAGGCATAAATACAGGCGTTTTTATAGTCGAGTGTGCTGTTTTTATGGTGCAGGCACGGGCGTTTTTAGAGGTGGCTTCGAGGGTAAATTTCATATGTTTTAAAATCCTATGAGTGTATAAAATATGCGGCATTATAACATTCTAAGCCCTTATAGTGTAAAATCCAAAATTATTTTTTAAAAAAAAGGTGTGTTTATGGCAACTATCGGGATGAGCGATATTAAGAAAAATGTTCGTTTGGTTATAGGAGAGGTTCCGTATAAAGTGGTGGAATTTCAACATGTGAAACCGGGAAAAGGTGCGGCATTTGTTCGTATGAAAGTCAAAAGTTTTTTGAACTCTAAAGTCGTTGACAAAACTGTTCATGCTGGCGATAAGTTTGAAGTCCCTGAAATCACCTACAAAACAATGCAATTTCTTTATGATGATGGCGAGATGTACCAGTTTATGGACAACGATTCGTATGAGCAGTTGGGGCTTTCGTATGAACAGTGTGATGATGCTTCCAAATGGTTCAAAGACGGTATCCAAGTCGATATTATTTTCTACAAAGGCAACGCCATCTCCGTGAGCGCTCCAGAAATCATGGAACTTGTCATTACAGAAACTCCTCCAAACTTCAAAGGCGACACCTCAAGCGGCAGCAGAAAACCCGCAACTTTAGAGACAGGCGCAGTAGTTCAAGTCCCATATCACGTTCTAGAAGGTGACACCATCAAAGTAAATACAGTCGATTGCGAATACCTCGAAAAAGTAAAATAACTTTTCTTCTCTCTCCACATGCCGTTTTTAGGCAAGTGGAGATTTTGGTTATAATTTTTTTTTCATTTAAAGGGTTTATATGTTGAAAAATATTGGCAAATATATATTTATGGTTAAGCTTGGATTTCGATATATTAAAATTTTTAAAAAGACTTATTTTCATCCATTTATCTCACAAAAACCTGCTTACAAACGACTCTCACTTGAGCGTCAGGCTTACTCTAACGCTGTTTTGGAATTTTTAAATATTGAGGTCAATTTAATAGGTGAGTTTCCTAAAGAGGAGAAGATTTTATATGCTATCAATCATCGCTCTTTGTTAGATATTATCGTCATGGAACATCTCTTTTTTCAGCATGGTAAAAGTGGTACATGGATAGCAAAAGAGGAACTTTTTACAGCTTTTTATGGCGATTTTTTTAAATATAGCGGATGCATGAGTGTTGATTTAGAGAACAAAAAAGGGCTCCTGAGTTTCTTTAAAAAAATCAAGACTGCCCTCTCAAAAGTAGATGATTTAAATATTTATATTTTCCCTGAGGGTGAGCGGCATAAAGGTGAAGGGATTTTACCATTTCAAAGCGGTGCGGCAAAGATTGCAAAGGCAAACAACCTTGATGTCGTTCCTGTATTTATCAACGATACACTTGAGAGCATCTTTAAAGCGGCCCCTTATAAAGAGAAAAAAATCGTTCATATTCATGTAGGCGACATCGTTGACGCGGCATCGCTTGAAGACGAATATAAAAAATTTATGCGAAAAGCAAAAGAGGAAATAGTATGAGCAAAATGAAACTAGGCGTAAATATCGACCATGTAGCGGTTTTAAGAGAAGCAAGACGGGTCAACGACCCTGATATTTTGCAGGCTTTATATGTGGCATGTGCAAACGGTGCAGACCAAATAACGATTCACCTGCGAGAAGACAGACGCCACATTCAAGACAGTGATGCTAAAAATATCATACAGCATTCAAGCCTGCCTGTAAATCTGGAATGTTCTATCAACAAAGAAATTTTAGATATAGTTTGTAAGCTAAAACCGCATCGTGCGACTTTAGTTCCCGAAAAAAGAGAAGAAGTGACCACTGAGGGCGGGCTTGATGTTTTTACGTATGCACGTGAAATAGCTTTTAGCGTTGAGCAACTGCATGACTCACTTATTCCAGTTTCGCTTTTTGTGGACCCAAGTATTGAGGCGATGAACAAGTCAAAAGAACTCGGTGCTGAAATGGTTGAGCTTCACACAGGAACATTTGCAAATTTATACGCCATGCTTAACTCTTCCCTCCCCTACTCAAACCACTCTGTAAAAGAGTTTGAGCTCCCACGTTTCGAGCTCTCTGAGAGACTTGAAAAAGCACTTGAAGATATAAAAAAAGCTGCGGTTCATGCCAATAAAATAGGTTTAGAAGTTGCGGCAGGTCATGGACTCAACTACCACAATGTTGCAGAGATGATGAAAATCAAAGAGATAATTGAGCTCAATATCGGTCAATGTATCATCGCTAAAAGTGTTTTTAGCGGACTTGCAGATGCGGTCAAAGAGATGAAAAGACTCACAACCAGACCATGAAAAAACCTACTATTGCTGTAAGTATTGGCGATTTGAATGGCGTTGGAATAGAGATAGCATTAAAGGCTCATGCAGAGGTTTCAAAACTATGCAATCCACTCTACTGCATCAATGCTTCTATGCTTGCTCAAGCTGCAAAACTTTTAAATGTTCAAGTTCCAAATGACTTTCAACTCTCTCAAGTAGAAGGTGAGTTTGAGATAGAAATCGCCAAAGTAAGCTCGATGAGTGGAAGATTTGCATATGACTCATTTATGAGCGCTATAAAACTTTGCGAGGATAAATATGCCGATGCACTCGTGACTTTGCCTATCCACAAAGAAGCTTGGATGAGGGCGGGTTTGGAGTTCAAAGGACACACAGATTTGCTACGCAAACACTTCAATAAAGATGCCATCATGATGCTTGGATGCGAGAAAATGTTTGTAGCACTTTTCACCGAACATATCCCGCTAAAAGAGGTCGCCGCTTCTATTAAGTACAAAAAATTAAAACAATTTTTTGTAGATTTACATGAAAGCATTCCAAAAAATACCATTGCAGTTCTTGGTTTAAACCCTCATGCTGGAGATCATGGAGTCCTTGGAGATGAAGAGATTATCATCACAAAAGCCATTAAAAGTGCCAATAAAAAAGTAGGTTTTGAGCAATTTGTTGGACCCATCGTCCCTGACATCGCCTTTACACCGCACTTTCGTAAAAACTACAATACTTTTGTTGCTATGTACCACGACCAAGGCTTAGCTCCACTCAAAGCGCTCTACTTTGATGAAAGTGTCAATATCTCTCTCAATCTTCCTATCATCAGAACCTCAGTTGACCATGGAACTGCCTTTGATATCGCCTACAAAGGAGAAGCAAAAACACTCAGTTACATCAATGCTTTTAAAAGTGCGATTGCCTTCATCAAAAGATAATTTATGCAATTGTTGCACGAATACTAATAAATACCAATAACTATCTCTTAAGCATCTCTCAGTTAGAATCTTAAAAGTCATTTGATAATTAAAATAAGGAAATACAATGAAAATAGCCCTCTCCCTCGCATTAGTAACTGCTTCAATCATGGCAGCCAATTTAGTTGACGCAGCAAAAGAGGCTGGTTTGAAGCCTATTCCAGCATCAAAAGCTGAACTTATGAAACTTATTGATAATAAAAATAATAAAATAACCGATGCAAAAGTTGAACTAGGAAAAAAACTCTACTTTGACCCCCGTTTATCAAAAAGCGGCATCATCAGCTGTAACTCTTGCCACAACCTTGGAGAAGGTGGAGATGACGGTGTCTCTGCTTCTATCGGGCACAAATGGACGGCAAATCCACATCACTTAAATGCTCCTACCGTTTACAATGCAGTATTTTTTGATGCACAATTTTGGGATGGAAGAGACCCAAATTTAGAAAAACAAGCACAAGGTCCAATCCAAGCATCTCCTGAAATGTCCGCTACAAAAGAGCATGTTGAAACAGTTGTAAACTCAATGCCTGAATATGTCAAAGCATTTCAAAAAGCCTATGCAAAAGATGTAAAAATCACTTTTGAAAAAGTCACAGATACTATTGCAGTGTTTGAGAGAACTTTGGTGACTCCATCAGCATATGATAATTTTTTAAATGGTAAAGCACAAGCCATGACAAAAAAAGAGCAAGAAGGGCTAAAAACTTTTATAGATAAAGGGTGCGCGACTTGTCATAACGGGATTGCTCTTGGTGGAAACATGAATGCTTTTAACGTAACAGGCACATACGAATTTCAAAATGTAGGTGATTTCAAAGGAAATGCAGAGGGCATGGTAAAAGTTCCTTCCCTTAGAAATATCACGCAAACTGCTCCATATTTTCACAATGGTCAGTATTGGAACCTAAAAGATGCTATCAAAGAAATGGGACGTATCCAACTTGGCGTTGCGATCACTGACAAAGAAGCAGCTTCCATCGAGACTTTTTTTGGAGCACTTGAGGGGAAAAAGCCAGCGATTACTTTTCCAATGCTTCCAGCTTCAACAGCAACAACTCCAAAGCCTGATATGAACTAAACCTCTAGTCATTTTAAAGCTTCTCTTGGATGTGCGACTTCGGTCGCACTCTTTAGCTTTTATGACATCACGCTACGGCTTCAAGCCGTACTTCAAAAACTCCTTAATTTAATATTCCTTGCTATAATCTGCCCCATGAACATCACTCTATTTACAGTCGCTTTTTTAGCCGTTTTTATTTTACTCAATATCTATATATCTAAAAGATTTATTGCCCATTTGGATGTAAAAACGAGCATAAAACACTCCTTAAAACTCTTTCTCATTTTTAATTATCTGGGTATTGTCGGCTATATGTTTGGCAGATACTACACCGAACTACCAAACTGGCTCTATTTTCTTTTCTCGATTCCCATTGGTATCGTTTTTTTACTCTTTTGTACCGCTTTGGTATATGACTTATCACGCGTTCTTATCGTAAGTGCCCCCCTTTCAAAAACAAGAAGAAACTTTTTCAAAAAATCCTTAGACATCTCCTCTTTTGCAGTTGCCCTCACACTCAGTGCAAGGTCTTTATATGAGGCAAAAACTGTACAGCTAGAAAAAGTTCTTATTCAAATCAAAAATCTTAAAAAATCGTACAAAATTGTCCAACTCAGCGATATTCATATTGGTGGACTAATTGATGCCAAATTTGTTCTTGATTTAGTCCAAAGAGTCAATCTTTTAAACCCCGATATTGTTGTTATTACAGGCGATTTAGTAGATATCGACATAACAAAGGCAAGAAGTACCCTCCATGAGCTCAAACACTTAAATACAAAATATGGAACATACTTTGTGGTGGGAAATCATGAGTATTTTCATGGGATTGA
>DJAA01000002.1:90757-91098 GCA_002428085.1 Sulfurimonas sp. UBA6014
ATTTAGACAAAGCACTATTACATAAAAAGCCCTCGCCTACTGTACTTTTGGCACATCAACCAAGATTTATAGAAGAAGTCACGCAAGGTGTAGACCTTATGCTCAGCGGACACACACATGGCGGACAACTCTATCCGTTTCGATTTTTAGTCGCCTTGCAACAACCTTACATTAGCGGATTGCATCAACATAACGAACATTTACAGATTTATGTCAANNAAAGGGACAGGTTTTTGGGGACCGCCTATGAGGCTGGGTGCAAGTTCTGAGATTACAGAGATACTCTTACAGTAATAATATTCCTAAACTGCTTTTTGAATGTGAGGCTTCAGCCTCACCTA
>DJAA01000002.1:91195-91325 GCA_002428085.1 Sulfurimonas sp. UBA6014
CCTAGATTGCTTCGTCGTTGCCTCGCAATGACCGTCATTGCGAACGAAGTGAAGCAATCTAAAAGAGGGTTATGCAAGAAGTCTACTGTTGTTAGTTTGGCTAGGTCGTGTTTCAATCCCCTTAAAATCG
>DJAA01000003.1:0-22194 GCA_002428085.1 Sulfurimonas sp. UBA6014
TTGGCTCAAAAGTGTGTCAGACTTTTAAAAGAGGGTTTTCATGCAGAGGGTGTCAATATTGGCATGAATCTTGGAAAAGCTGGCGGGGCAGGGATTGCTGAGCATATTCACATGCATTTAGTTCCTCGCTGGGAACGTGATACGAACTTTATAACCGCCATCGCAGACACACGTGTTTATTCTACAGATTTTCTCAAAGTATACGAAAACATAAAAAAATTGATACCAAAATATATAGATTTAAATCTGCTGTGATACACTACAATTAAAATTATAAGGAACTGTAAAAATGCAAAGAAGAGATTTTTTAAAAGCATCCGTTGCTGCTTCTGCTGTTGCCCTTAGCACTTCAGCTTTTGCTGGCATAACCACCCAACCCATAGATTCTCGCAAGCCCTCAAAAATTGCTTTTCCTGAGAAAAAACCACTTATCACTTACTCGGATAGACCACCTCTTTTAGAGAGTCCTCGAGAGACTTTCAGCCGCTCTATAACCCCAAATGATGAGTTTTTTGTACGATGGCACATGCCTGATATTCCGACGTATATAGATACTGAGGCTTACAGAATCAGCATCAACGGACTAGTAGAAAAAGAGCTCTCTATTTCCCTTAAAGAACTCAAAAATGATTTTGAACAAGTTGAAGTTACTTCTGTGCTTCAGTGCGGCGGAAATAGCCGTTCAGCTTTCAAACCAATCGCTGGCGGTATCCAGTGGGGTAGCGGTGCTATGGGCTGTGCAAAGTGGAAAGGTGTAAGACTAAGTGATATTTTAAACCGTGCAGGGATAAAAAAAGATGCCCAGTGGATAGGTTTTAACGGAAGTGAAAAAGCCATATACTATGAAACTCCAAACTTTGTCAGAGAGATGAAACTTGATGAGCTTGATGACCATGTTATCGTAGCGTATGAGATGAATGGTGAGGATTTACCGTACTTAAACGGTTTTCCTGTTCGTCTTATCATTCCAGGACACTACTCCGATAGTTGGGTGAAAATGCTCAGTAATATCACTGTGACAAAAGAGTATCAGTCACTTTTCTTTATGGATATCGCTTATCGTGTCCCTGACAATGCAACCGAATCGGAAACTCCAGAAAAGAGGTTTAAAACAACAAAACCTATAGCCATCATGAACGTCAAATCTGTTATAGGTTACCCGACGAATGAAACGGTTGTTTATCATAACTCCCACGTAGTTGTTCGCGGCGTTGCTTGGGATGATGGTCATGGGATTAAAGAGGTACTTGTGTCTATCGATGGCGGTAAAACATGGAATACGTCTATTTTAGAAAAAGATGTTGACCGATATGCGTTTAGGGGGTTTAGATTTTCTTTTAAACCTACGACTTACGGCAAAGTAACGATCATGGCAAAAGCTATCAACCGTCTTGGAGAGGAGCAGCCTTTGGCAGAAAATGTTTTATGGAATCATGGCGGATACAAATACAACGGTATCGATACAGTTACAATCGAAGTGGTTTAAGGAGAAAATGATGAAAAAAATAATAATACTCGCCATAGTAGCCGTATCTGCTCTTTTTGCACAGGTAAATGAAGCGGTGGAAGTTCCCTATATCTCTTATGAGATTAAAATGGGCAAGGGATTTGAGACAGTGGATGCAAACTGCTTAATGTGCCACTCTTTTGGATATATCATCAACCAAGGACCTCAATCGAAAGATTTTTGGTATAAAAAAACTATAAAAATGATTGAGCATTTTAAAGCGCCTATTACAAAAGAGGATACAGTGATTATCACGGATTATCTTTTTCAACATTATGGAAATGGTAAGCTAAAATAACTTTTATACCAGAGATTTAAGGAAAACAATATGTTAAGTGTACTTTTAGAGTTTAGTATGTTTCCTATCTCAGAGGCTTGTAGGGACGGCTCATCGGTTGCTCAATATGTCAGTAAAGTCATAGATGCCATAGACAAATCGGGTGTGCCTTATCAGCTCACACCGATGGGGACTGTCATAGAAGCTTCGAGCATGGAAGAGGCTTTGGGTATTGTGGAGTTGGCGTATGCGCAGCTTGATGATTGTGAAAGAGTGTACTCTTCCCTCAAGTTTGATATTCGCAAAAACTGTAAAAATAGACTCAAAACTAAAATAGAATCTGTTGAGAAAATTTTAAACAGAGAAATAAATCACTAGATTTTTTGCAGTAACTTTGCTCAACAAAGCAGTCTATTTCTTATCTTTTTTTCTTCTTAGAGTAAAAATAAATAGAGCAGCGAGAACTACGAATAGTCCCATTCGAATTGTGAGTGTTACGAGGTCTGTTGAGTCTTCCAAGATAGAGCCTTTTTAGTATGAAATTTTGTTTGATTGTTTTTATTGTGGATGGGGATACAGGATTCGAACCTGTGAATGGTGGCACCAAAAGCCACTGCCTTACCGCTTGGCGAATCCCCAATTTTGAATATGCTAGATTTATTTGGGCGAAATTCTAACATAAAAACTTTAAAAAATATTTATAACATGGTGTATTTTGATTTTACATTTAGTATAGATAAAATAGACCAGACTTCTTTCATAACCCTCTTTTAAATTGCTTCGCTTTGCTCGCAATGACGGTCATGGCGAGGCAACGACAAAGCAATCTTTGATTTGAAAGAAATCTACTAAAAAATTTATTTTTTTAGAAACTCTTTTTAATATTATCAATAAATTCTGTAATATCATCATGAAGTGTTTGAAGGTCTTCTTCATGCTCGACCTCATCACTCAGTATTTGACTTACCAAATCATATGTTACGATATCTTTGTTTCTTGTCATATCCACGATATTACTATAGGTGTGAATTGCACATTGTTCCCCTTTTATAGCATCTTTTAAAATGCTCACTACATCAAAATCACTAGGAGCGTCATATCCGCAATTTGAATATTTCGTCCAGTCATCTAGATGCAAAAGAGGAGTGCCCCCAAGTTGCAAAATTCTATCTGCTACCATAGTTGCGTGTCTTAATTCATCTGCTGCATGTTGGTTCAATTCAACTATTGCGGCATCTTTCATGAGACCTTTGACAACTTTACTCTCAATAAAATATTGATAATAAGCAAGCCATTCATCTGCATAAGCTTTATTGAGAATATTGATGATATCTTTAACTTCTATCCCTTTGATAATCGAATTTCCAACTCGTGCCATGATAAATTCCTTATATTTTTGTATAGCAATAGTCTACTCTAAATTTCTCAACAAGCGACTTATCATTCTCATTCTTGCAAATTTATAAATCGCACACTCATCTGCAACCTCTTATAAATTAAAAGGCACTGTAAGTGTCAATGAAATATCTCGTCCCATGCCCAGAGCATATCCCTTATAAGTATCGAGAAAATCTCGGTACTTAGTATCTAGCAAATTGGTGATTTTTATTCCTAGTTTTGCTTTTTGCTCGCCTATAGCTATGTCCGCGTTGTATCCTGCTCCCCATAAAGTGTATGCTTTCGTGTCTGCACTGCCAAAGGGCATCGTGTTGTATTGTGAAAACGGTTCATAACTTCCTGCGACTGTTTGCGATGCGGCATATTTCATATCGAGAGAAAATATAGAGTTTTGCAAAGCTCCAATTGCACCCACATTTTGATGCACCGCCAATCGAAGATTATTCGCGGGCATCATGGTTAGTTTACGGTCGTTGCTTGTGTCAAGCCCTTTTATAAGCTCAAAACCTCCCTCAAGGTTTGTCGAGTCGCTCACATAGCTGTCTATTGAAAACTCAAAACCTTGCATGGTTGCATCGGTTTGCTCATTTTGCATAATTGGCAAAAGAATTCCATTAACAGTTTGTGTAGCCCCCGTGTTTGCAAGATAGATGTAATCTTTAATGGTGGTGTAATACATACCCAATGAGGCTTTCGTTTTCTCATCTTTATAACGTAAAGAGAGGTCTGTACCTAAGGTACTTTCGGCATGAAGCTCAGGATTTCCTTTCTGATACGCTTGAACCCCTCCATGAACTCCTCCTGCATAAAGCTCAAAAATACTTGGCGCTCTAAATCCTCTTGCAATATTTCCAGCAAGATTCCAGTTTGATGTGAGACGATATGTTGCACCCAGTGAACCGCTGAAACCTGAAAAATCTTGTTCGTTGTTTGTAGCGTCAAATATGCCTTCAGTTACAAACTGTGCATTGTTGCCATCAAGCGGTGCATTGACACTTTTGTGGTCATAACGCACTCCGACTTGAACAATCCACTTCTCATAATCGGCTTCTTCAAAGAGATAGATTGAGCGACCCTTCTCGGTTGCACTGGGGGAGAGTTTTCCTTCAAGGAGCTCTTGATCTTTATCAAATCCTTCAAATCCTATCTCTCCTATAAAATCACCAAGCTGTGGATGCTCTGCTGCAAAACGCCAATCGAGACGGTTGCTTTGTATCTCGAGATAATCTGCTGTTGCTTTTTTACTCTCCATGTTCTCATACGGAGTGTTTGTGGCAGCCTCACGCTGGTTAAAAGTATAAGAGAGCATAGGTTTTGCAATCCATTCTCCTAAAAAGAGCTCACTCTTTAGCTGAGTCTCGTTGTTTGTGAGCTTTTGCCCCGCTGATGCTACGGGATTAAAATCAGGTCCTGCGGTATGACCTAAATAGTTTTGAAAACTTTGCCAGTATGTATGCTGGAGTGCTACATCGCCCCACTCATCGGTGTAGCCAATAGCAGCGAATGCAGATGTAGTTTCAAAGTTAGTGTAAGGCAATTCACCTGAAAAACGGGGTTTATCTCCAATAGCCGGATCACCTTTTTTCCAAGTATCGGCATCGGGAGTGTGAAAGTTATCTGCCTCGCGTTTTACAACGGCGACATTGACACCTAGTTTTCCCTGTGCCGTCTGAATTTTGGCACCGCCCATTCGCTCATTGTTGTTTGTGTGGTATTCGCCTGCGACTTCACCTGCGATTTTTGTTTCACCCTCTTTGGCGGAGAGGATTTTAGGGGAGAGAATATTAACAACGCCTCCGAGTGCATCTGAACCGTAAAGCACACCCTGTGCGCCACGGACAACTTCGATACTATCAGCGATAAAAGGGTCTGTATTTAAAATATGGCGGATACCATAGGTTTGTGAATCTGTAGCACTGGTATTAGAGAGTACCTTCACCCGTTCACCACTCATCCCTCGAACAACTGGCTTACCTGCTTGCGGACCTGTTGCGATGTTGTTTACCCCTGAAAACTCTTCCAGTATCCCTCCGAGTGAAGCCGTTGCTTTGAGTGTTTTTTCACTGTTTTGAATAACATTGATTTGGTTTGGACTATCAAATGTGTTATGTTCATGAACAGGAGAAGCAGAGACACTAATAGTATCCATCTGATATACAGATGTGTCATTAGCCACTAATACAGTGGCAACTAAAGAAGAGAGTAATAATTTTTGCATGGAAATATCCTAGTTATTTTTAAATATGTACATCATTGAAAAAGAACTATAGAAGAGGAGGAGAGCGGCTTTTAAGAGAGATATTGACTTGATGAAATCTAGAAATATAAGAGGCATCAAAAGATTCAAAATAGCTATGTATTGATGCAAGAATCACACTCTCAATCAAAATTCCAGAGGTGTGTGCCACAAGACAGATTTCACAAGTTGCATCATTTGGATGGTCATGACCGAGTTCATGCACAACACCTACAAAAATAGAAAAGATAAATACAAAGGTAAAAAATTGCTTAAAGCGTTTCATGAAGGGGTACAAGTATCTTTAATTTGCATAGTCAAATTTTATCAATTTACATCTTTAGCACATCTTAGTAAATGCAACTAAGTCGCACTTAGCTAGAAAAAGAATACAATTGATTTGTCATATGCAAAAGGAGTGGTTTATTGCGCCGTTTGAATTGATACAAAAAAAGAGATTGTTCACTATAAATACAATGAACAATCTCAGGTTTTAATGAGGAAGTAGCTTATTCTATGTTTTTCAAAAAGTGAGTTATCATTCTTACCCCTGCACCAGTTCCGCCGTAAACGTTGCAGTCCCATGGTGTCTCCGTGTAGGCTGAGCCGGCTATGTCGAAGTGAAGCCATTTGTTTTTGTTCTCTTCTTTGATAAATTTATCTAAAAAGAGTCCTGCCGTGATAGCTCCACCGTAAGGTTTTGAAGAGACGTTTGAGACATCTGCTATTTCACTTTTTAAAAGTTTTTCAAGGTGTTTGTTAAACGGCAGTGTTCCAGTAAGCTCTCCTGAGCGTCTTGAAGCTTTGGAGATTTCATTTTTGAGTTTGTTAGAGTGCCCCATGACACCCGTAGTATATTGACCAAGAGCAACCATACAAGCCCCTGTTAAGGTAGCAAAATCAAACATATAGTCGGCGCTGATTTTGTCCTGCGCATAACTTAAAACATCCGCCAAAACTAAGCGACCTTCGGCATCGGTGTTTCTCACTTCTATGGTTGTCCCATTTCTACAAACGAGTATATCATCAGGTTTATAAGCGTCACCGCCTACCATGTTTTCAACTGCACCTATAAAGCCGTGAATTTCTATATCAAGTTTGAGTTCACTTGCCGCTTTGATAATTCCAAGAACGGCACATGCACCTGCTTTGTCCATCTTCATGGTTACCATGGAAGTAGGTTGTTTGAGGCTGAGTCCGCCACTATCGTAGGTTAAACCCTTTCCTATGAGGGAGATGATTTTTTTAGGATTTTTTGGTTTATACGAGAGATGGATAAGTGCACTTCCATGAACGGAGGCACGTCCAACGGCGAGCATTGCACCCATTTTTTCTCTCTCTAACTCTTTTTCTTGAAGTATTTCACACTCTAGTGCGTTATCAATAGCTAACTGTTGTGCTAAATAAACCATAGATTGCGGGTGCATCTCTTGAGGAGCTGTATTGACAATGTCTCTTGTAAAACACGTTGCATTTGCCACTATCATAGCTTTATCAAACGTGTTTTGGATTTTTTCACTCTCAAGAGTATTTGTGCATAAAAAAATATCCGCTAAGGGAATTACTTTTGGTTTTGATTTGTAATCATTAAATTCATATCCACCTAAAATAATCCCCTCAACTAAACCTGTGAGCGTCGCATTTGAAAAAATATCGAGCTTGGCACTTGTGTAATTTGAAGACTTAAGAGCTTTTATCATGCTCACAGAAGCACTTCTGAGGTTGTCTTTGTTTTTCTTCTCGATGCCACATACTAAAAGAGCGCGTTCATGTAAAAAACATACAGAATCTTGTTCTGCTTTAAATCCTGCCTGATGTAAAATTTTAGCTTCAGCATGAGCATCGAGCTCATCTAAGGTCAAAAACTCTACTGTTATATTTGCTTTGATATCGGAGAGTTTTTTTTGTGTTAGTTGAAGATTCATGTAAGTCCATTTGTTTAAATTTTGGATTAAGATAGTAGCTGAAAATGGTTAAAAAAACCAAAATATCAGCTCTCAAAATGAAGTAATTCTTTAGCTTGAACCATATCTTTATCTCCACGACCTGATAGATTCACTATGATAAGTTTATCTTTGATGTTTGTCATTTTTTTGAGGTATGCTACGGCATGTGTNNAAGATATGCCACAGCATGCGCACTCTCAAACGCAGGGATAATTCCCTCCTTACGAGAGAGCCATACAAAAGCGTCCAAAGCCTCTTTATCAGTTACATTGTCATAGCCGACTGATTTGTTGTCTTTATGAAAAGCGTGTTCAGGTCCGATGCCTGGGTAGTCAAGTCCCGCACTGATAGAGTGGGCTTCTTGAATCTGTCCATCTTCATCTTGAAGCAAATACGTCATCTGTCCATGCAAAACGCCAGGACGACCTTTTTCAAGAGAACAGCCGTGTTTATCCGTATTTACGCCAAAACCGCCCGCCTCGATGCCGATACATCTCACTTCTTTATCTTCTAAAAAGTGCTGAAAAGTTCCAATTGCATTGCTTCCGCCACCGATACATGCCAAAACATAATCGGGCAAGCGATTCTCTTTTTCAAGTATTTGCGCGCGCGCTTCATAGCCTATAATAGCCTGAAAATCTCTTACCATCATCGGATAAGGATGTGGACCTGCAACGGTGCCTATGATATAAAAAGTGTCTCGCGCATTGGTCACCCAGTGACGAATCGCATCATTCATAGCATCTTTGAGTGTTTTGCTTCCACTCTCAACCGCATTTACTTTTGCACCCAAAAGCTTCATGCGAAAGACATTGAGCTCTTGTCTTATCACGTCTTTTGCACCCATAAATATTTCACATTCTAAATCTAAAAGGGCACATATAGTCGCAGTTGCAACTCCATGTTGTCCAGCTCCCGTCTCTGCAATAATTTTTTTGTATCCGAGCTGTTTTGCCATAAGCCCTTGCGCTATAACATTGTTTACTTTATGTGCACCTGTATGGTTTAAATCTTCCCGTTTGAGATAGATTTTAGCACCCAACTCTTTTGAGATATTTTCTGCAAAATAGAGTGGGGAAGGGCGACCTATATAATCTTTAAGATAATAATCCACTTTCGTCCAAAAATCCTTATCAAATCGAATACGTTTGTACTCCTCTTCGAGTTTTGTGAGTGCAGGCATCAATGTCTCAGGGACATATCTGCCTCCAAAAATACCAAAGTGCCCATTTTTATTTGGGTCAAATTTCGATGCTGATGGGATATACATTAATTTACCTCCACTAAAGTGTACACTTGAGTTTTTTCTTTTAAATTTTTAATACCGTCTAAAAAATGCAGACCTATAATAAAACAAGCCTCTACGCACTCTGCACCTGCTTGTTTTATAAGCGTTGCCGCGGCATTCGCAGTTCCACCTGTCGCAATGAGGTCATCTATAAGTAAGACTCTAGCTTGTGGAATTTGACTAAAAGCATCGATGTGTACCTCAATCTCATCTACACCGTATTCTAAAGAGTATTTTTCACTAATGGTTGTATAAGGGAGTTTGCCTTTTTTTCTAATAGGAACAAAGCCGATTTGAAGCATTTGAGCAAGTGTAGCCCCAAAGATAAAACCTCTTGCGTCGATGCCAGCAATATAGTCTAAATCGTACTCTTTATATTTTTGATGCAAGTGATGCATCAAAATACCATACGCTTCTTTGTTGTTTAGTAATGTAGTGATATCTTTAAAAACAATTCCAGGTTTTGGAAAATCTTTTATGTCTCGTATCGAATTTTCGATGATGCTTTGGTCGTGTAAACTTAGTTTCATGATAGTATTTCCTTATAATAGTGCGTCTATTCGACCCTCAAGTGCTTTTATTTTTGCATTGAGACGATCTGTTTCTTGTCTATGTTTTGAATTTCGTTGCTTTAAAACTTTTAGCTCATTACGCAACTTGGTAAGTTCTTCGCTCAAAATATCTATATTTCCTAAAGCACGTTGCAACTGTATCTGATACTTTCTGATGAGTATTTCAGCCTCTCTGAGGGTGAGTTTCATCAAGTCATTGCTTCTTTTTTCTCTATTTGTAATGCTTTTAAAGTAGTACATTTTAACAAAGAGATAAATAGAGAGCATTGCTAAAGCCGTTAAAAGTGACCATTGTACAAACATCGTGCTATCCTTCTATCTTTTGAACTCGAGCGCAGTGTCTGCCACCATCAAACTTTCCCGCAATCCAAGCGTCCAAGATAGATTCACATACACCTTTGCCAATAATCCTCTCTCCAAAACAAAGAACATTTGCGTCATTGTGCCCTCGTGCAACCGTTGCAGTATATGCATCATGACAGAGTGCGGCACGTATGCCTGCGTGGCGATTTGCTGCCATACTCATCCCTATCCCTGAGCCGCATATCAAGATACCTTGAGCTGTAGAATCTTCTAAAACAGCTTTGGCAACTTCATGCGCATAATCAGGATAATCAACTCTCTCTTTTGAATAAGGTCCTAAATCAAGGACTTCATGACCTTTTTCTTTTAAAAGTGCAACGGTATAATCTTTCAAATCAACTCCAGCATGGTCTGTTGCAATATAAAATTTCATCTTCTTCCTTTATTGTAGTAATAATTGCAAAATAGTTTCAACGGGTAAAATGAGTAAGTAATCTTTTAAAGGTGTCATTAAAACAATCAGAACAATAATGATGCCGTATCTTTCATTTTTATAAAAAAATTCTGCTATGGCATTTATCTTATATTTTAAAGCTAAATGCATAATGAAGTGAGCGCCATCAAACTGTGGAATAGGAAGCAGATTAAACACCCCAAGGATAACGTTAATAACTAAAAGTTGAAATACAAAAATATAAGTAAATATATAAAACATACTATCAACAGTCGTAGGTTGCGCCATGCTCATAACAGCAATGGAAGCAAACGCTGCAAGGGTGAAGTTATACACAATCCCTGCTAAATCAACCTGCATCGCGGCATTGTAGCCACCATTTTTAATGACAGTTGAGACATTAATAGGAACTGGTTTTGCCCAGCCAAATAAAAAACCGCTCTCAGTTCCTAAAAGCATAGGTAAAAAATACAGAGTTAAGGGAACAATGATAGTTCCTACCAAATCTATGTGCAAAAGAGGGTTTATGGAGAGTCTTCCAGCATTTTTAGCCGTCGTGTCACCATACATGAAAGCTATCCACCCATGCATGATTTCATGCCCGATAATAGCAACAGCCAGTGCGAGAACAGCAGCTGCTATTTTGAGTAAATCAATAGATTCCATGGTCGTTTATATCTTGTTGTATTCTCTCTTTTTGAGCCAAATCTAGGTGTGCAGGCGATTCCAAATCTGTGGGTGTTTTACCCATTCTGTCCCATCGAATCTCCCAATTTTCATCAACAGAAAAATAGATAAACCACGGAGTTCCTTCAATGTTATCATAAGGAACCGCGCCCCAAAAACGGCTATCATTGGAGTGGTCACGATTGTCTCCCATCATGAAGTAATATCCCTCTTCAATTTTAATAGGTGCAAAATTGAAAAGCTCTTGAGGGTATCTTCCGTCATTGATAATTTTATCATCATGATGGATACCTGGATGTTTTTTCATATAAGGATTTTTCACCCAAAGTTTCTCATCAAAAACAATGATTTCATACTCTGCAAACTCTTTTTGAATCCACGCATCTCCCTCACTATGGTGTAGATATAAGTCTTTGTTTAAAACAAAAAGCTCATCGCCAGGGAGTCCAACGCATCTTTTGACAAAGTGCTGTTTTACATTTCCCGGATATCTAAAGATGATGATATCTCCTCTTTGAGGTTTCTCTCCATCAAAAAGACGAAGAGAATCACTCCAAGGCATGATAGACATCTCTAAGAAAGGGATATGGGGCATCGGGGTTCCATAAGCAAACTTTTTGGCAAAGAGGTGATCACCTACAAGAAGTGAATCTTTCATAGAGCCAGAGGGAATTCTAAAAGCCTGAGCGACAAAGAAAATAACAACTAAGACGATAATAATAGTCCCAGTCCACGAATTTGAGAATTTATAGGCTTTTTGTAAAATTTTTTTCATCTATTTTTGCTCTTTTGTTTGGATTTGTGCCGCTTTGAGTGAGTTATTGAGAAGCATAGCGATGGTCATCGGACCAACTCCGCCGGGAACAGGGGTGATATAGGAGCATTTTTTACTTACATGTGCAAAATCAACATCACCAACAAGCTCTCCACTGGAAGTACGGTTGATTCCTATGTCGATAATGATAGCATTTTCTTGAACCATATCTTCGCGAATAAGATTAATAACACCAGCTCCAACGAAAAGCAGGTCAGCGTTAAGGGTGTGCTTTTTCAAATCATCCGTAAAAATATGGCATATTTCTACAGTCGCGTTTGCATTTAAAAGCAAGGCTGCCATTGGTTTGCCAACAATATTTGAAGCACCCACAACGACACAGTTTTTCCCCTTGACATCAATGGTGTACTCTTTTAACAATTCCATAACTCCTAAAGGAGTGCATGGAACAAAACCCTCAAGTCCCGTGGAGAGTCTACCCACATTATATGGATGAAAACCGTCCACATCTTTACTCGGATCTACAAGCTCTAAAATCCTTGTAGTATTAATATGTGGAGGCAACGGAAGCTGGACAAGTATCCCATGAATATTTGGATTTTTATTCATCATCGTGATGGTGTTTTCTATCGCTTCTTGTGAGATATCTTCAGGCATTTCATGCGTAACTGAATAAAATCCCACTCTATCACACGCTTTTTTTTTCATATTGACGTATGCTGCACTCGCAGGGTCATGTCCTACGAGTATCACAGCCAATCCAGGGACTAAACCAGTCGTTTGTTTTAAAATTTTTGTATTTGCAAGAACGGTTTTTTCTATTTTCTGTGAAAGTAATTTTCCATCAAGAAGTTGCATTTAAACCTCATAAATTATTTTTTTACTATAATATCGCTTTAATGATAAAAGGTCGCTTTACGATGCAACATATAATTTTCTTAACTTTGCCTATTTTTCTCTTCGGAGCAAGTAGTTTTATCACCCCAGTTGAGTACGCTTCACAACTCTACAAAAACCCTCGTGGAATAGGGTGTCATCACTGTCATGGTGAAAATGGAGAGGGGAAAATTGTTGCAAATTATGTGCACAAAAAAGTACAAAAAACTTTTGAAGGTCCGCGTATCAACAGCTTAGAATACAGTAAATTCTATAGTGCTTTAAATAACAGAGTAGATGGAATGCCTCGCTATTTTTTGACACAAAAAGAGATAGAAGCCCTCTATTTATACCTACATAAAGATGATAATAACAAGTGATGAAAGAGGCTAAAAATGCAAAATGATTTACTCCAAAAAATTATAATCGCCTATGAAAACAGGGATTTGGAAGCTCTGGATGCCCTAGCAGTTCCAAAATACAGAACGCTCAATAAAACAAAGAATTTTCGCTCACCTCTTATGCTCTCATGTAACAACATTTTGCACCTCCATAAGATTGCTACCTTAGAAGCTGATTGCATTATGCTCAATCTTGAAGATGGAGTAAGCCCACAGGAGAAACCATTTGCCCTTGTTTTGTGTGCCATTTTCTTAACCGTTTATGACAACTGCGATAAAAAACTTGTGGTGAGAGTCAATGCACTTGATGATGGCGGCTATGATGAGATAACCTATCTTAATCAGTTTATGCCCGACGCCATCAGAGTTCCTAAGATAAAAAATGAGCGAGAGGTGCGAAATGTTTTAGCACTCTTAAAAGATGGAATTGAACTGCATCTTTCCATTGAGACAGCCTCTGCTTGGAAAAATCTCACCTCTTTAGCAGTCAATCAAAATGTCACAACATTCTATCTTGGCATTTTAGATTTATTTGCCGATATGAAGCTCTCTCAAAGCCTTATAAATCGAGAAAATCCGACAATGCTTTATATGCTTTCTCACTTTCTTATTACTTGTAAATCTATGCGGGTGAAGCCTGTTTCTTTTGTCTATCAAGATTTTAAAAACTTAGAAGAGTTTAGCTTGTGGATTGCTTTGGAGAAAAATATGGGCTATGATGCAAAAGGGTGTATTTCACCCAAGCAAGTAGCGTTGGTAAAGACTATGTTTGTAGACACGCAGGAAGATTTAGACAGAGCAATAGTCATAGTAAAACTCTTTGAAATGCATCAAGAACTTGGGATAACAGGCTTCACCGATGAAGAGTACGGCTTTATCGACGAGCCTATTTACAAAGGGGCTTTGGCACTTTTAGGAAAAAATTAAAAAACAGGGCGGAATATCAGTTATTTAATATCTTGCAAGATTATAAAAAACATTGTATCTGATGAGTGTTTTTTCAGTCGGTCTTGGGTATCTGCTATAAGCGTATTCTATCGTCTCTTTGGTTGTGTCATCAAGAACATAAAGCCCACTTTTTTGCAAAAATTTGAAGTCACTCATATCGCCATTTGGATGGAGATAAAATTCTATAACATTAACTCTATTTACATTTAAGTCTCTTGAGAGGTTAACGCTTGCTACGCGAGTGAGAACTTCTTGGGTAATTCTTCTCATGATTTCTTGGTTGTCAAGTATATATTGTTGTTGCTCCTCTGAGAGTTTGCCAAACTCATCACCATAAAGCTCTTTAATATTTTGGTTAATGCTACTTCCCACAACATTTTTTGTTTTTTTCTCTTGTTCTTGTTCTGAAGATTTATCTTGAGAAAGGAGAGCGTAGAGTGAATCCTTTTGTTCACTTGGCTGCTCTACTTTTTTCTCTAGTAGCGGTATATAAGGTTTTTGGGGTGGCAATGGTTCAATTTTTGGTTTTGGTTCAACTTTAGGCTTAGATTTTGATTCGTTAAGCTGAGTTTCTTTTGGAAGTTGTTTTGTTGGTTCGTATTTTATAGGCGGTTGCTGCATAATTTTTTTAAGCTCAGAACCTTTAGGCATGAGCGGAGCTTTTTGAGGTTCTTTGATTTTTTCTTTTATACGCTCTGATTTTTTCTTTTGAAGTGGCATCTCTTTAAGAGATATTTTTATTTTTTGCGCTTCATGTTGAGGGAGGTTTTTTGTCTGAGATACCATACTGGCAAATAACCAAAAAAGAAGCAAAAATAAAAAATGTAGCAACAAGGCAACAAAAAGTGCAAAAAAAGATCTGTTCAAGCTGTTCCGATTCGGGTTGATTTTGGTGATTATATCAAATCACACATTAATACTACTTCGCTATAATAAAGAAAAATTTAAAGGTTCACAAATGAGCACAGAAGCGTCAAAAACAGCATTCAATGAAGCACAAATTTTCATCCCTGGCGGGGTAAATTCTCCCGTGAGAGCATTTAAAAGTGTTGGAGGAACTCCCATTTTTATCAATGAAGGAGAGGGTGCATATTTGGTTGACGTTGATGGCAATAAATACATTGACTATGTTCAAAGCTGGGGTCCACTTCTTTTTGGTCATAGAGATGAAACTATCGAAAAAGCTGTTATTGATGCTGTAAAACATGGCTTAAGTTTTGGTGCTCCAACACTTGCTGAGACAGAACTGGCAAAACTTGTCGTCTCTTTTTTTGACTCTATCGATAAGGTGCGATTTGTAAGCAGTGGAACAGAAGCGGTCATGAGTGCAATTCGTCTTGCACGCGGTTTTACTGGTCGTGATGATATTGTAAAGTTTACAGGGTGTTATCACGGACACAGTGACGCACTTTTAGTTCAAGCAGGAAGTGGAGCGGCAACTTTTGGACATCCAAGTTCTCCAGGAGTCCCAGCTGATTTTACCAAACATACACTCTTAGCAGAGTATAACAATATACAAAGTGTCCAAAAATGTTTTGAAGACTCTCAAGATATTGCTTGTGTTATCATTGAACCTATAGCGGGGAATATGGGACTTGTTCCAGCCGATAAAGAGTTTTTACACGATTTAAGAAAGCTTTGTGATGCGCATGGAGCTTTACTCATATTTGATGAAGTTATGAGTGGTTTTAGAGCTTCTATCCACGGAGCTGAATCCATAACAGGAGTTAAGCCTGACATCCTTACTCTAGGCAAAGTGATTGGCGGAGGGATGCCCGTAGGTGCTTTTGGAGCAAGTCGTACAATCATGTCACAGCTCTCTCCCGAGGGTCCTGTGTACCAAGCTGGAACACTGAGTGGAAATCCAGTTGCAATGGCAGCAGGACTTGCTGCGCTAAATAAGCTAAAAATGAACGCACCAGTGCTAGCAACGCTAGAAAATCGTGCCAAACGTCTTGTTGAGGGGATGAAACAAGAGGCTCTCTCTCATGGAATTACCATGCAAACAGATGTAAGAGGGAGTATGTTTGGTTTTTTCTTTAATGATGCTCCTGTGAAAAATTTTGCTGATGCTTGCAAAACGGATGCAAATCTTTTTGCTAAATTTCATGCAAGAATGCTGAAAGAGGGACATTATTTTGCATGTTCACTGTTTGAAACAGGCTTTATCTCCACTGCCATCACAGATGAAATGATTGAATCTACCATCAAGGCAAGTGCGAAAGTTTTTAAGGAGATTACCCATGACTGATGAAATTAAAAATGAAGAACAAGAAAAAACTCCACGGATAAAACCGATTATTGAAGCGGCGGATAGCCTTTCTTTGGGAATATCTATGGTTGTTGCCGTTGTGATGGGAGTTGGTATCGGTTTTCTTTTGCGAAGTTTAACCACGATTGGCTGGACTTTTTGGATAGGTGTTTTTATAGGTATTGCGGCAGCTATTTTAAATGTATTTAAAGCGTATGAAAAACAGCGAAAAAGTTACGAAGAACTAGCAAAAGAGCCTCGATACAAAATCAAAAAAGAACTTACAGACAAAGAAAATGACTGGGATGCTGAAGATATGGATTACGGTGAAAAAAACTATTAAAATTCTCGCTCTCGTCGAGAGTTTTATCTTAGCATCCTCGTTTATCTCTTTTACTTTTTTTATGAACTTTCAGATTGCATTTTTAAGTAGTTTCTTTATTATTTTAGGCTCCATGTTTGCCTATAAAAAGATGGTAGAGGTGCAAATAGAATCTAATTTTCCAGAAGAAAAAAGAGATCTCTTAGACACAATAGAAGACCCTCATGAACTCTATAATGAGACTCTTATCCACCATGAGACAGATCAAGAGGCAGATTTTAGAGCGATTGTAAACGAAGAGAAAAAGAAAATCAAAACACTCAATCTACAAAATATAAAACATGGAACAAGAGGCAGTGTCTCTATTTTTAGACTCATCCCTTATCTATTTTTAGTTTTAGGATTTATTGCCCTTAAAAACAATGACCTTTTGCAGATTTGGGTCTATTTACCCTCTCTTTTAGTTGGAATTGTAGCTGGGTATTTGATCTCAAAAGAAGTTTTAGCTTAAAAATTTAAGCTAAAACTATGGGGATATTGACTGTAATGAGTTTTTTAATATCTATATAAAAATTGCTCTTAGCCATAAGATTTTCAAGTTCATGTGCCATCTGCGTATTTAAAATTTCACCTGCTACTTCAATTGAAAATATGCTGTATTTTTTATTTTCAAATTTTATGTATTCACCCGTTCTATAATAGATTTTTGTCTCAATTTTAGAGCTTTCTTCAAAACACTTGTATATTTTGTTCAATAATTTTATAAAATTATTGGAATTGATGATAATTTCTGGAATGGTCGGGTCAAACTCTTTTGTAAAAATAGTTTTGTTTGAGATTGAGTTACTTGATATACATAAATCAACAAGTGTATAAATATTTGTAAGCTCTCCATTTGCTTTTGGATTGCGAATTTTAAAAGAGGGGGATTGGTAAAGTTTAATCCCTATCTCATCCTCATTTTCATACCCTACTGTTAATGCAAAAATTTTATATCTGCCAAATTCCAACTCTATAAAAGTTGTTTTAAATCCAAAGGTTACGTTTGCATATGCGGTGGCGAGTTCAAATATTTCATGATGGGTAACTCCACCTAGCAGAAACTGCGCTTCAGTATTGAGAGAGATTATTTTTCCATTCGAGCTAAAAAGTATGAAAGGGTTATAGTCATACTCAAGCCATTGTTGCTCAAAAGTCATCTTCACTTTTACTACTCTTCTATATAATTTTTAAGTTTTCGTCCAACTTTTGGATGTTTAAGTTTTTTAATCGCACTTGATTCAATTTGACGTACTCTTTCACGGGTAACATTTAACTCTTTTCCGATTTCTTCTAAAGTTCTGTCGCTCTCATCATCCATGATGCCAAAACGGAGTTTAATAACTGCCTTTTCTCTTTCGTTGAGTTGTTCCAAGACATGTTCGATTTGCACTCTTAAATCATCTTTAAGTATCGAATCTGATGGGGAGATGGAGGATTTATCTTCAATAAAATCTCCAAAACGTCCATCATCTTCATTTCCAATAGGTGCTTCAAGGGAGATAGGCTCTTTTGTTATTTTTATAACGTTTTTCACTTTTTCTACCGAGAGCCCAACTTCTTCTGCGATTGTCTCAACATCTGGCTCTTTGCCGTGTTCTTGAAGGTGTTTACGCATGATTTTGTTGATACGGTTGATGGTTTCTATCATGTGAATCGGAATACGAATCGTTCTTGCTTGATCTGCGATGGCACGAGAAATAGCTTGACGAATCCACCACGTAGCATACGTAGAAAATTTATACCCTTTTTTGTACTCAAATTTATCGACAGCTTTCATGAGCCCTATATTGCCCTCTTGAATCAAATCAAGAAATGGTAATCCTCGGTTTGTGTAGCGTTTTGCAATCGAGACAACAAGTCTAAGATTTGATTTTGCCATTTTTGTTTTAGAAATTTCGGAGATATTTTTACCACGCTTGATTTGTTCTAAAATTGCATAGAGTTTTTCAGGTTCCATATCAAAACTGTTTTTTGACGCTTCCTTCGTTTGAACAAGTTTTTTAATCTCCATATAGGTGCTAACCATCGTAGCTTCAGGAACCATAGCCGCTATATCTTCTTTGTTAAGTTCGCAAATTTTACTTACCAAGACTTTATGATTTGCTTTCAAAGTCGAGTTAAAAAGTGGAAGTTTATACTCAAGTCTTCGGAGCTCTTTATCATATCCCTCATCACTTTTGAGTGCAGTCTCCATTGCTTTGACCAGTTCATTTATGAGTTTTGAAGTAGGTCCAAGTTCAAGAAGTTTCTCTTTTAGTATCGATTTTTTAAATGTTACACCTAGAAAATAGTTAACTATCTCTTCCGTTAATTCACCATCGATATCTTCAGGCATTTTTTCTGCAAATTTTATCCACTCTTTTTTTGCTTTTTCAAGTGCTTTAAAACTCACTGTTACTTTTTCAACTCTGCTCTTATCTTTGGCTGTTAAAGTAATCTCTTCTTCCTCGTCTTCTAAATCGGACTCTTCTGACTCATCATTTTCATCTTTTTCTTCTTCAAAGCTTTTAAAAAGCTCTTTGACACGTCTTTCTCTGTTAATAAGAGGCTCTCTGTAATCTAAAATAAACTCAATGAGATAAGGGACAGAACAAATAGCATCTATAATGATGCTCTCTCCATTTTCTATTTTTTTGGAGATTTCAATCTCCTCTTCTTTTGTTAAAAGGGGGATTTGACCCATTTCACGCAAATACATACGCACAGGTGAATCAGAACGAGACCACTCAAGTAACTCATGCTCTTTTAAGATATCAAATTTGTCAGTTTCGTTATTTTCAAGCATCTTTCTTTGAGCATTTTTTCGAGCTTCCGACTCTTTGTCATTGAGTTTTTGTGCATGTTCAGATGATGTGTAAATACATGACTTATTTTTAACGATAAGCTTAAAAATAGTTTTAGCCTGTGCAGCGCTCGGCTGTTTGTCGAACAATGAGATTAATGCTTCGTACGTCGAACAATCTTTTGATTTGCTGTCACTAAAAAAAGATTCTATGGCTTTGTTGAGTTCTTTTGCTGTCATATAGGAATATGCTCCGAGGTATTTATAGATTTTTAAGAGAGTGGATTATACCGAAATTTTCTTAAAAACAGTTATTTTGCATCTATTTTGTATCCATAATATTTTTGGAACACTGTTTGCTTTTTAGCTCTTATATGAAGTCAAAGGGGAGTTATGCAAACAGGTTATTATAGTTCAACGGCTGGCATGGTTACTCAGTTCAATCGTTTAGACACTATTGCAAACAATCTTGCCAATGTTAATACAGCAGGCTTTAAAGAAGACAACTTGGTCGTAGGTGATTTTAAGCGTATTTTTCAGCAAGCAAGAGATGAGTTGCCAAATGCAAACCATACAAAAGAGGCTGCGCAATATATCAATAGAGCAATGACCACTTCTCCACAAATCGTCGATGCTTATACTGATTTTACTGTAGGTCCTATGCAAAAAACTGACAATACTTTTGATTTTGCTCTCTCAAAAGAGGGTCTATTTTTTGCAGTAAAAACTCCAGAGGGTGTAAGACTCACAAGAGATGGCTCGTTTAGTCTGAGTGATGAAGGAATCCTTGTCACAAAACAAGGGTATGAAGTTTTACCAAATGACTACTTTGTCTCCGGGGGAAATATAAAAATCAATCAAGAAGATAGTGTCATCCAAGCAGATAAAAATGGGCAGCTTTACACAAATATACCCAACTCTACAAAAATGGCTCAAAACTCTAAGCTTTTTATCGCACAGCCAGATAATGTTGCATTTCTTAAAAAAGAGGGGAATAATCTTTTTAATTATGAAGATATAGCTACGCTTGAAGCCTTCAATCAGAGTAGTGCTCTTCTTCAAGGAGTGGTTGAAAAAAGCAATGTAAACCCCATAAAAATGATGACACAGATGATTGAGACAAATCGTTTGGTTGGCATGTACCAAAAAGCGATGGATACACAGATGAACGACATGAACCGTGATGCGATTGAAAAAATTGCAAGAAAAGCAACGTAAAAAGCAACCTAAAAAAAGGAATCCAAAAAAATGATACAATCACTCTATACAGCCTCCACAGGGATGCTTGGTATGCAGACACAAATAAATGTAACTGCAAACAATATTGCCAACGTAAATACAATCGGATTTAAAAAGTCTCGTGCAGAATTTGCCGACTTGATGTATCAAGTTCAAGAGTATGCTGGAACATCCACTAGTGATGTCACAAAAAGTCCTACGGGTATAGAAGTGGGACTCGGTTCAAGACCAACAGCCATTAATAAAATTTTCTCCGAAGGAAGTTTAAAAGAGACGAACAATCAACTCGATGTCGCCATCACTGGAAGAGGATTTTTTAAGATGGAGCTCCCTGATGGAACTGAAGTTTACTCAAGAAACGGTGGTTTTAAGGTAGATGATAACGGCACTTTAGTAAATAGTGATGGGTATAAACTTATTCCTGAAGTTGTTATTCCACCTGATGCGACAGAGGTAAGTATCGGGACAGATGGAACTATTACAGTTGTACAGCCTGGACAAACACAGGCAACTCAAATAGGTCAAATAACTACTACAAACTTTATCAATGCTGCAGGTCTTCACTCCATGGGAGACAATCTTTATATAGAAACAGATAGCTCAGGTCAGCCCGTTGAGGGGACACCAGGTTTGGATGGACTTGGAGTTTTAAGACAAGGTTTCGTTGAACTGAGCAATGTTGAGTTGGTTGTAGAATTAACAGACCTTATTACAGGGCAACGAGCGTATGATTCTAACTCAAAAGTCATCACAACAAGTGATGAAATGCTTCAAACAGTTAACAATCTTAAAAGATAATAATTCCTAAAAACAGCTTCATACTATTTGCTATAAAGTTGTTTTTTCTTCTTACAATCTTCCTAATTAAGCTTCTTTTCTATACTATTTCGTTTTTATAAAACCTTTTTTTTACAAAGATGATAAAATGAACAAATTATTTGAACCAAAACTATGGAGTCTGCTAAAAATAGGCATCACTAAAGAGCAGGTGGTATCTGACGTTCTTGCGGGAATCGTTGTTGGAATTGTCGCACTGCCTCTTGCGATTGCTTTTGCTGTTGCCTCAGGTGTTTCGCCAGAAAAAGGGATAATCACTGCCATAATAGCAGGCTTTTTAATTTCTCTGCTTGGTGGAAGCCGCGTGCAAATCGGTGGTCCAACAGGTGCATTTATCGTTATTGTATATGCGATTATTGAACAGTATGGCGTTGATGGATTGATTATTTCGACTATCATGTCTGGAGTGATTTTAATTATCTTTGGACTTTTAAAACTTGGTGCACTCCTTAAATACTTTCCCCATCCTCTTATCGTAGGGTTTACAAGTGGGATTGCGCTTGTAATTTTTTCTACGCAGATAAAAGATGCACTGGGTTTAGATATTGAAAAACTTCCTTCAGAATTTTTTGAAAAATGGTCTACTTATTTTTCTCATCTTCATGAAGTAAACTTCTATGCTCTTGGAATTACTGCGATTACAATACTTATCACTCTTTATTCTACAAAATTTATCAAAAAGATACCTGGTTCTTTTATCGCGATTATTGTTATGACTGTTCTTGTTCAAATGATGGATATTCCCGTTACCACGATAGAGTCTTTTTTTGGTCAAATTAGCAGTAATATTGATTTTGCACTTCCATCTTTTGAACTTAGTAATTTAGCTCTTTATATTGCTCCAGCACTTACCATCGCACTTTTAGGCGGCATAGAATCTCTGCTCTCCGCAGTTGTCTCTGATGGCATGATAAGTGGAAATCACCGCTCAAATACAGAATTGATAGCACAGGGTGTCGCCAATATTGTCACCCCATTTTTTGGAGGAATTCCAGCAACAGGAGCAATTGCTAGAACTGCTACAAATGTGAAAAATGGCGGGCGAACCCCTAT
>DJAA01000003.1:22199-88259 GCA_002428085.1 Sulfurimonas sp. UBA6014
ATTTGATACTCCTCTTTTTTGCAAATTATGCAAAGTTGATACCAATGGCTTGTCTTGCGGGAATTTTGATTGTTGTTTCTTATAACATGAGCGAATGGCGTTCATTTTTGTCTATTTTAAGAGCTTCACCTTTTGATGTTATCGTATTGTTAAGCACTTTTTTTCTAACCGTCTTTGTGGATTTGACGGTTGCCATAGAAATCGGAGTCGTTTTATCCTCTTTGCTATTTATGAAAAGAATGTCAGATATTGGAGGGAGCGTCCCCGTTGGAATTGACAGTGATATTATTGAAGATTATTCTGATTTGCCTAAAGAGATCTCGATTTATGAAATAAGCGGCCCACTTTTCTTTGGATCGGCAAAACTCTACGTTGAAACAATCAAGCAAATTGGGCTTAAGAGCAAAATTTTAATCATTCGCATGAGGCATGTTCCTTTTGTTGATTCAACTGCACTGCACAACCTCCAAGAGCTCATCCTAACATTGAAAAATGCGGGTGTTATTGTTGTTCTCTCTGGGGTAAATACTTTAGTTTTAAAAGATTTAAAAAAACACCATTTATTTACACTTGTAGGGGAGTCGCACGTACTTGATAAGTTTGATAAAGCCGTAAAACACTCCTTGGAAATTCTAAAAAAAGAAGCGCTAAAAGAAGGATAAATGTATTGTGGTTGTAAATGCGAAAGTCTGTTTTTGAAAAATGATTCTTTATAAAACTACAATCTCATTTTAGGTACAATCACAAATTCATTAGAATTTATACTTAGGAATTTACTATGCAAAAAGCAAATATTGATGGAAATGTTTGGACATTTGGCAAAGACATTGACACAGACTTAATCATAGCGGCACGTTATTTGAACACATCTGTTCCAGCGGAGCTTGCAAAACACGTCATGGAAGATGCAGACCCAGAATTTATAAATAAAATGCAAAAAGGGGATGTCATCGTTGCGGGTGAAAATTTTGGTTGCGGAAGTTCTCGTGAGCATGCACCCATAGCCCTTAAAGCTGCTGGTGTTGCTGCAATTATTGCGCCAACTTTTGCAAGAATTTTTTATAGAAATGCGTTTAATATGGGGTTGCCTATTTTTGAACTTCCACAAAGCGCAGAGATACAAGAGGGTGATGCGATTAGCATTGATATGAATGCAGGCACTATTACAAACAAAAGCACTTCAAAAAGTTACAAATTTACCCCAATCCCTCAGTTTATGCAAGAACTCATTGACGCAGGTGGTTTAATGAATTTTGCACAGAATGAAATAAAAGGCAAAGAATGAAATCGTATAAAATAGCACTCATTAAGGGTGATGGAATCGGTCCAGAAATTATTGATGAAGCTGTAAAAGTTTTAGACGCTGTAGCGTCATGTTCTTCATTTGACTTTTCATATACAGAAGCTTTGATGGGTGGTTGCGCATACGATATCACAGGAGACCCACTTCCACAAGAGACAATCACTATCGCACTCAGCAGCGATGCTGTTCTTTTTGGAGCTATTGGTGGAGTGAAATGGGATAAATTACCTAGAGAAAAACGTCCTGAAAGTGGGCTTTTACGATTTAGAAAAGAGCTTGGAGTGTATGCTAATCTTCGTCCTGCTATTGTTTATGATGAGCTTATCAATGCCTCTTCACTCAAGCCACAAATTATTAAAGGTGTTGATTTAATGGTTGTTCGTGAGCTTATTGGCGGTATTTATTTTGGTGAGCCTAAAGGTCGCGATGAAAACAAAGGATGGAATACCATGGTGTATACGCGTGATGAAATCATCCGCATAGCCCATCAAGCCTTTAAAATTGCCCTAACGCGAAGTAAAAGAGTCTGTTCTATAGATAAAGCAAATGTTTTAGATGTTTCTCAACTTTGGCGTGAGGTAGTGACTGAAGTAGCCAAAGGGTATCCTGAAGTTGAGCTTTCACATATGTACGTAGATAATGCAGCTATGCAATTGATTCGTAATCCAAAGCAGTTTGATGTCATGCTCACAGGAAATATTTTTGGAGATATTTTAAGTGATGAGGCGAGTATGTTATCAGGTTCTATCGGTCTTTTACCCTCTGCTTCTATTGGAGCTAAAATCGGTGTCTATGAGCCAATTCATGGTTCTGCGCCCGATATTGCTGGACAAGGAATTGCTAATCCTATCGCTACTATCGCATCAGCTTCCATGATGCTTCGATACGCATTTGGCGAAATTGCTGCTGCAAATAAAATCGATGATGCAATTAAAAGAGCACTGAGTGAAGGGTATAGAACACAAGACTTAGCACAGTTTGATGCAAAAGAGATTTGTTCTACCAGTGAAATGGGCTCCATCATAGCAAATTATATTCAAAGATAAAATGCAAACATTAACACTGGCAAATATATATGAACTCCAAGGGCTTAAAGAAGAAGCTCTTGATATTTATACAAAGATTTTAAAAAGAGACCCTTCAAACAGCGATGCCAAAATCGCCATACGAAGGTTGTCAGGTATGCGAAAAAAGTTCTTAAATGTAAACACTCAAATGAAAGATTTTTTTTTAAAAATGGATACCGATGTTGAGTTTAATGAATTTGAAAGGTGGTTATTAAAGTCATGGAATTAAAAGATGTAATCTTATCCACTCTTGCAGAGATGGAAAATAGTGAACTCTCCAAAAAAGCTTCTAACCGTACTGAAAATTTTGAAATAAAAGAGAAGCACACAAGTTTTATCAAAGAAGTTGCAATACAAGAGTTAGTTGAAGAGGTTCAAAGCTTAACTCATGAGAGTGAAATGGTCTTTCTTGTCTCCATTAGAGAGAGATTGCTTGTTCTTTTTGAAGGTTTTCAAGCACCCAACAATGCAAATATAGAAGCCAAAGTAGATTTAATACTCAATTTTTTAGAATATATTTTAGGAACTGTAGATAGTAGAATCGAAATGTTAGAAAAAGGGAATAAAAAGTGAGTGAATACAGAGTACTTATAGATGCAGACGATGCAAAAGGATTGGTTTATAAAATCTCAAGCATTTTTTATCACAATGGATTAAATATACTCTCAAACAGTGAGTTTGTTGATAAAGAAAATAATAAATTTTTTATGAGAAGCGTTGTTGATGGGGATATTGACAGCATAAAGCTCAAAAAATCTATCCAAGAGATTCTCCCGCGTAATTCTATTGTCAAGGTTATCAATCCTCAAAAGAAAAATATCATCATCATGGCAACAAAAGAGTTGCATGCACTAGGGGATATTCTTATCAGACATGAAGCTGGTGAACTCGAAGCAAATATTTTAGCAGTTGTGTCAAATTATGATAAATTGGAGTCATTGGTTCGCAAGTTTGATGTTCCTTATGTAACCATTTCTCATGAGGGTTTAGATCGTCCTGAGCATGAGAGCAGGGTTATAGAGTGCATTAACAGCTTTGAAGATGTTGATTATATTGTGTTGGCAAAGTACATGAGAATTTTAACGCCGAGATTTGTTGAGACTTATAAAGATAAAATCATCAATATACATCACTCATTTTTACCTGCTTTTATCGGAGCCAATCCCTATAAACAGGCATATGATAGAGGTGTAAAAATCATAGGAGCAACGGCACATTTCGTCAATAACAATCTTGATGAAGGACCGATCATCGCGCAAGAAGTTATCCATGTCAACCACGCTTATAGCTGGAAAGATATGCAACGCTCAGGTAAGGATGTTGAAAAAGTTGTCCTCTCTCGTGCTTTAAAACTTGCCCTTGAAGATAGAATTTTTGTTTATGCTAATAAAACAGTTATTTTTTAGGGAAACTGTTTGTTTAACCTTGTCCTAGTCCATCCACAAATCCCCAATAATACAGGTGCAATAGGGCGTCTTTGTGTCAATGCGGGTGCTGCTTTGCATCTCATCAAACCTATTGGTTTTGATATAGATGAAAAAGCGGTAAGACGTGCTGGGCTTGATTATTGGGATAAGTTAAATTTATATGTTTGGGAAGATATAGATGCTTTTTTTGAACATAATACTATCGGTGACAATGCTTACTTTGCAACAACAAAAACGCAAAAACCTTATTTTGATGTAGCGTTTCAAAAAGGTGATTATATATTTTTTGGTAGTGAAACGGCAGGAATTCCTGAGGAAATCTTACATGCTTATAAAAAACAAAATATTACCATCCCCATGACAAAAGAGGGGAGAAGTCTTAACTTGGCTATAAGCGCAGGAATAGTTTTGTATGAAGCAATTAAACAAAATTACAGTTCGTTTGAAGTTTCAATACAAGAGCGTTTTTAAAATGAATACAAGGAAATTTAATGGGTGACATCATAGATATATTAATGTTAGTCTTGTTTGTTTTGTTTATGGTGTTTATTTTTGGCGGTTATCACAAAAATAAATCAGCAAAGAGAGAAGAGCAGTTTGCAGAAGAAGAGCGATTAGCAAAACAAGAGGCAAAAAAATCACAAAAGATATAGTTCTTTTAAAAAAATTTATTTGCCCACTCTTGAACACTATTTTCAAATTTTTCAAATAAACTCTCTACATTTTTTACAATCAATAACATCGCATTTCCTTATAAGTTCTTTAGTTGAGAAAATTCTACACAATGATAATTTTTTTTCTTAAAAATATTGCAATTTGTCATATTATTTTTGACTTAATGACAAAAAAATATTATACTTACTAAAAATAAGGGGGAATGCCATGAATAATTTTATGGAAATTGTAGAAGAGATAAAAAATATCGTTTCATCTGAATTTGGGGAAAGAAAAGTATTTGATAAAGATGTCGCAGATTTACTCAATATCAGTCAAATGAATTTTGCAACGATGAAAAAAAGAAATAAAATTCCCTTTAGTGAGCTTTTAGATTTTTGCGCAAGAAAATCTATTTCTATCAATTGGATACTCTATGGCCAATCACCAGAGAGTTTGGTGGAGGCTACCAATAAATTTTATATGATTAAATATTTTAACGATGTAAGCGCAAGTGCTGGGGGTGGGGCTGAAGTTCTCCATGAAGAGATTGAAGAACTTGAGATACCCCAGCAGTTTGTTTTTATGCTTGGAGGAGAAAAAGAGTTAAAATATATCGAAGCTATAAACGTCTCTGGAGATTCTATGGAACCCACCTTTAGCTATAACGATATTGTTTTTATCAACAGAAATAAAACTGACCTTGGACGTGGTGGTATTTTTACGCTTAGAACGGAGGCAGGGCTCTTTATAAAGCGAGTTCAAAAGAGAATGGATGGGAAAATAGATATAATATCTGACAATAAAGCATACTCTACTCAAACTCTCAATCTCAATGAAATAGAGGTTATAGGAAGAGTTGTTAGTAGATTTGGTGATGTTGATTAATAAAGGAATTGGTTTGAAGTATCTATTTGTAATTATATACATTTTAATATTTGTAGGTTGTTCATCAAAAAATGTCCAAACAGAGGGAAAAGTTGCCCTACAAGTAGAGGCAGAGAAAAATATTGAAATAGAAGAAGAGACGGAAGAAGAAATAGAAGAAGAGACGGAAGAAATAATAGAGAGTGCTGACATAAATGATCTAAAAAATATACCTCAAGATACATCTTTTTACACTAAAAATATCGACTTAAAGGGTGGTGGCGAATATTTACGAGAAAAATATGAAAAGCATTACTTTCGGGTATGGAATATCGATACACCTCCAGATAAACTAAAAAATATTCAATGGCCATTCAAATCTTACACTGTCAAAAACAGTTATGGAGAAAATTTACAACCTTTAAAACAATCATTTTTTGATGCGATGTATGAAAATTCAAATTTCAATGCTTACGCAACACTCAATCAAAGAGCAATATCGCTTGGTCATTTAAACATAAGGTCTTTCCCTACTATATTGCCACTTTTAAAAAATCCTTTTCGTGCAGGAGAGGGTTTCCCGTTTGATTATTTGCAAAATAGCACCGTGTCTGCAAATGAACCCCTTTTTGTTTCTCATTACTCAAAAGACAAAGAGTGGGTTTACATATTTAGCAATTTTGCGTCAGGTTGGGTCAAAAGCAATGACATAGTTTTTTTAGAAAAAACTTATACAGATGTGTGGCAACAAGCAAAACAAGTTTTCATCACAAAAGAAGATATCCCTATCATGAGCACTCAAGGGGATTTTTTATTTAAATCTAGAGTCGGCATGATGTTTGCATTGATTGATGAAAATGAAAGCGACTATAAAGTCTTAGCAGTGTCGGCTTATAAAAAAACAAAGCCCATGTACTTGCAGGCAACTCTCTCTAAAAAAATAGCTTCAAAAGAGATATTAACCTTCAAAAAAGAAAATATAGACAATATAATTTCAGAATTAGCAAAAAGCAATTATGGATGGGGTGGGATATATGATCAAAGAGATTGCTCATCTACTCTTCGTGATTATTTTTCTGTCTTTGGAATCTGGCTTCCAAGAAATTCTTTGCAACAAAGTAAAATAGGCAAAGTAATCAACTTAAAAAATTTGACAAATAAAGAAAAAGTAAATATTATCAAAAAAGAAGGTATCCCTTTTAAAACCTTGCTTTACAAAAAAGGGCATGTTATGTTGTATGTTGGAACTTATAAAGATGAGATTATTATTTTCCACAACATGTGGGGAGTAAAGACAAAAAAAGATGGAGCCGAGGGGAGAATAGTCGTAGGCAAAAGCGTATTTAGCACTTTAAAAATAGGGAAAAATCATAAAAATTACGACAAAAACTCAGAATTGTTAAGAAATTTAAAAAGCATGAATACTGTAATAGCCAAAAATTAGGCTTTAATATCCAAAAGTGAACCTAACATTTCATTTTGAGTTTTTATTGCATTAACATTGAGCGCTACTGCATTTTCTATGATTATCTGATCTGGAATCTCTTTTGCTAAATTAGTTTGACTCTTTAAAGAGCCGTTATTATCGCCCATGCGAATATTAGAACTGACAACCCCATTACTATTTGACATTCTTGTATCTCTTGGTATAAAACCATCCGTATTTACATTGGCAATGTTATTTGCATTGACATTCATCATTTGTTGATGTGACTGTATGGATGATATATTGTTCGATATATTCATAAATTTCTCCTTCTAAGAAAATTATTGTAGTCTTTTGATTATAAAAATAAGTTTATAAATTGCTAGTAAGGCATGTTTATAAGACATGCCAGTTATTTATTTTAAGAGTGTAAATCCGCATTTAAAACTACTTCTCTTGTTGAGCGAGAGGCTGTAACTTCTCCTGTTTGAGAGCTTTGTCTAAAATGAAGCCCATGAAATCCTGCTAAATCTTTCCCTTTAAACACTTCACCTTTAAGAACACAATCTCTGTTTGCTTCTTGAATTTTTGCAAGCTCTTTAGGATAGATTTTTATTTTAGTTCCTGCAAGAATTGCTATTCCTGCATCTATGATACAACCATCTCCTAGAGGGATACCACAAGTTGCATTTGCACCTAAGAGTGTATTTTTCCCTATAGAGATAGGATTTCCATCTGTTCCACTAAGAACCCCTAATATAGAAGCACCTCCACCAATATCGCTCCCTGCGCCAACGATGGCTGAGCTTGATATACGCCCCTCAACCATTACCGGACCCGTTGTTCCAGCGTTAAAATTGACATACGAAGCACCAGGCATGACCGTTGTTCCAGCAGCGAGTTGTGCACCGAATCTTACTTTGGAAGTATCAAGGATTCTAGTGTTGTCATGAGGGATGATATGCTGAAGAAATCTTGGAAATTTATCTACAAAATCAATATGAGGATATTCATTCGCCAGTTTTAATTCTATCTCAAATTCGCGAAGATACTCAAGTTCAATAGGAGAGCCATTCGACCAAGCAACATTTGGAAGAACTCCAAATGCGCCATTCAGGTTGATTCCTCTGAGCTGCACTTTTGCTTGAGAAAGAGCATAAAGCTTTAAGTAACTCGCTTCAACACTTTTAAGTGGTGCATCGTCAAAAATAAAAGTTACTTTAAATTCGCCCTCTAAACTGCCACTACTAATCATCTGAGTGTAGAGTGTTGAGACAACTTGAATGTTTTTATGTGCATCACCATGCGCTTCATCTGAATAAGGTGTAAAAGCCGCCAAACAATTTTTTAAAAATCTAAGATTGATATTACAAACAACTTCACTTTGAGTAAAGTCAATATTTATCCCTTGTTCTGCGAGAGCTTTGATAAAAATCGCGGCACTGCCAAAATTTTCATTCCAGTTGATAAAAGGGTAGGTTGCTTGAAGAGATTTCTCTACATTCAGTTGACCTAAGTCAACTCTGCATATGCCAAAAGCTAAGGGATCTCGGTATCCCATGGTTGTTGATTTTATATTTTCGATAAATGCTTTAAAAGCATCTGTTGTTTGGATGATTTGCATAAATTCTCACTTTAATAATAGATTTTTTTTGCAAAACTCAAAACACGCTCACTAAGGCTTCGCTTGCGATGTAAAATCGTTCGCTTAGTTTTGAGTTTTACAAAAAGTTTAATTTGTAATTGCGATTATACTTAAAATAACTTTGAGTAATTCTAGTTAAGCCGAAGCGTTTAACAGCTTAGTAAAATTAGTGTAACTATCTACTATTTCTTGATTTTTTTTATTGAGTACATAAAATTCTATCGCTTTTTTGCCTAGTCGTGGAATTTCATTTTTAACAGCCCAACTACTGACTGTTCCCTCTGGAACTTCTAAAACTTCTGCCAAATTTTTCTGTGTAATTCCGAGCTCTTTACAGATTTGCTTTACAACATTTACTTTTTTGGGCTGTGGTCTTGGAGCTCTATTCTCTTTTGTTTCATGTATTTCATAATGGTGTATCTTTGGATTTTCTTCACTTTTTAGACCATGCTTTTCTATCCATTCCAAAACATCAACAGCACTTAAAATCCAATCTCTGTTGTTGAGTTTACTCACTATCTCATTTGAAAATTCCACAACAAAATCTCTAGCAAAATTTTCTGTACTAAGCTGAAAAAGTATGGAAAATGCGAGTTGCAAAGAGCCTGAGCCTACACCTCCCCAGTCGAAACCATCTTTTGATTTAGGATACTGTTCGTATCGTGTGGGAAGTTCAAGTTCACCATAAGTGACAAATTTACTTCCAAGTAACGTTTTATGTCCTTTAAATACATGATTATTCCTATTTACTATAGCCATTTTTATCCCTTATTTTTTAAAAGTTCGATACCGCTTCTACTCTATTTAAAAAGTGTTTTTTCAAAGAAAATACACAACAGAATATATAGAATCATTAGCAATAAAAGTTCCAATAATCAAAGAAGCATAAATAAAATCTCTGATTTATCATAAGTTTATATCGGCAAAAAATAGATTTATATGAGTTTATACTCTATTTTTAGGTTTTGTAATTCGTCTTTAAAAAGCTCAAAACAACTCGTAACTTCATCTTTATTTGTGCCAATAAGGGATAACTCAACAGAAGCTTTAGAATCGATAAAAATTGGCAATGACGAGAGTTCGATGTGAGAAGGGATTTTGTTCATGATTGGGATAAGGGTATTTTCACTTGTTTTGGCAAGTAACGTAAATCTAAACCTTTCAATAGATGTCCCGTACAATGTTTTAATGACATTTTGCAACATAGGATGTGCCATCTGTGGAAATCCTGGGACAAAAAAATACCTATTTTCTAAACTAAAACCAGACATATTATTTACGGGATTAAAAAGTAAACTTGCATTTTGAGGAAGGTCTGACATGTGTATTCTATAAGGAAATGCTTCTGCTGCAAATTTTTCTAGGATATCATTTGCAAATTTTTCATGCCGAACTAAAGGTTTGGATGTAAAAACTTCTGCAGCGATTTCTCTTGTTAAGTCATCTGGAGTTGAACCGATGCCGCCAAAAGAGAATAAAACAGATTTTTCATCATTTTTTATAAAATTGTAGCAATTTCTCATAAGCTCTTTATCATCTTTAATGACAAAGCAAGCAAAAAGCTCATGCCCATATTTTGCCAGTTCATCACGCAAAAAATGAAAATGTTTATCTTCTCTCCTTGCGTTTAAAATTTCTGTTCCAATGATAACTGCGTAAAAATTCATCTTACTGCGCCAACTTTTCTTTGAGTAATCTTTCAAACATATCTGGATATTTCTCCTTTAGTTTTTGAAGTTTTTCAACATTTTGCTCTTGTGAATTTACGTACTCTTTAAATCTTTCATATTTTTCTTCAGATTCTTTTGTTGCTTCTTTCTTGCTCTCTTGAGCTTGTTTTTCTGTTTTTTCTTCAGCTACAAAGTTGGTTATACTACTATCTTCAATGGTAATATTAACCACCTTTATTGGACTCGTTTCATCACTTGACTCGATTGCAAACTCAAAGCTATCCATTCCTGCAAAGCCTTTCTTTGGTGTATATTTAAAACTTCCTCTTTCGTGGAGGTCCAATTCCCCGTGAGTAGTGCTATTTTTTAGTACGAAAGTTAAATTTTTACTGCTTATTGGGGTGAGTGATTCTGAAAATTTAATTCCACTTGCTGTTTTAAAGTTTTTTGTTCTTGCGTCATTAAAAACTTCTAATTCTTGAGCAGTTAAAAACTGCAATTCTATTTGATGTGACTTATTTGGACTTAAATGCAATTCCCCGTCTCTGTTTTGACTAGCATACTTTGCTAAGTATCTAACATCTCCGCTGCATTTGCTTATAGGTGTCACAACATTTGGGACTATTACTTGAGTATCCACAACAATATTTGGCGATTTATCTGTAATAAACAGTACCGTAGGGTAATTATAATCATTGAAATCTTCTGATATTTCTTTATCTTCAAATAAATCTAAACTAAAAGAACCTTTGATTGGACATTTGTCCCGAGTGGTAATATCATAGTTATGCTCACCTATTTGCAAGGAGTATTCAACATTGTTTTCAATCATTTTGTCATCAAGTTTCATCGTCATACCTTGATCACTTTTGATATAAAATGTTACAAGTTGAGGATAAGTTGTTTTTTTGATTTCTTGTAAAGTTTCTTTTACATTTGAAATTTTCAAAAAATCATTGGCGTTGAACTCCTTTGGATACAGTTCTAACAATGCTTTGGTTACGTTGAGATGTTCAATATAGTTGTCTATTTGTTTGTATTTCTTTTTTGCATTTGTATCTAAATTTGCAGTGTTAAATCTTTGAACATCCGCATTCATTTTTGTTGCTATTGCAAATAAATCTTCTTTTTTTATAACTGCGCACTCTTTTTTATCTTTTGAAATAGAGTAAATCTGCTCTTGAAATAAATCTATCATTTGTACATCAGAACTAAATAATGATTTAAAACTCTCCATTAAACCTTTTTTTTCTTCCTTTGTTTTATTATTAAAAAGTTGTTTGTTCAGTTTACTTTTTGCCCCTTCTTTCGTGTTATCGCAACTTTTCCAAACTAAAGATTCTGAATAGGCAAGAGCCTCAGTATAAAGATCTTTAAATATTTTATTGTTTTTATGAAGCTTTGCAAGTTCGTCCTTGGAATCTTCCAAAAAGACAGGAACTAAATAGTTTAATTGTTCAATATCTTGTAGCCAAAGAGATAATTGTTTTATCTTATCATCTCCATTAGAAGGTATATTTTCTTGCTTATATAAGAGTGCATTGCTGAGTAATTTTTTTGTGTTTTGAATCTGATCTTCTTTATCTACAAACGCGCAAATCCCATTGCTAGCATTTTCTTTGTATTGAATATTAACTAACGATAAATTTGTTGCCGTATGAATGTATGTGGAGACAGTGCTTTGAACATCTTCATTTTCATTTTCATCTTTATTTTCAACTTTTACTTTTTGTTCAAAATCACTTTGTATATTTGTTTTTATAGTCCCGCTTAATTCGAGCAAAGCTTCTTGTTTACTAGTGCTACATCCCTCATAAATCGTTGCATGAAGGTAAAGAGTGAGAAAAAGAAAAGAGAGTGTTATTTTCAAAAGTAGTGTCCTTTTTAGAATTTATTATTTCATGCGTAACGTTAGTTATTATAATGAATCTAAGGTAATAATATTCTTATTTAGAGTATTATTTCATAAATAAAACAAAAGGGAAAATTGTATGTCATATGCAACAAAACTAGAGGAATTGATTACAAAAAGTGTTATTCCTGACATTGATGAGAGATTAGATGAGATTTTTGAAGAGATTGCTGATAGCAAAGACGCCAGTGAAGACGCGAAAGAAGAGATAGAAGAGTTACGTGAATTTAAGCAAGATTTACAAGACGTTTTAGAAGATATTAAAAATGGTGACATTGAAGAAGATGAGTGTAAAGAGTTGATTGATGATATACTTGATGCTCAAGAAAATGATGATGATGAAGATTTAGGATTTACTGAAGAAGAGTGATTTAGAGTCCGTTTCTTCTCTCATTGTTTATACAATTAAACCAAAAAAGGATAACTATGCGAATTATTTTACTAGGAGCTCCTGGTGCTGGAAAAGGTACACAAGCTCAATTTCTTACAAAAAAATATAATATTCCTCAAATCTCTACGGGAGACATGTTAAGAGCAGCTATAAAAGCAGGCACTGAGATGGGCAAGATGGCAAAAGCGGCTATGGACGCTGGTCAGCTTGTAACGGATAAAATCATTATCGGTCTTGTAAAAGAGCGTATTGCACAAGATGACTGCAAAAATGGGTATTTGCTTGATGGTTTCCCTCGCACACTTCCTCAGGCAGATGCGGTTACAAATGCAGGAATTGCTATCGACGCTGTTATTGAGATTGATGTTGCAGACTCTGAAATAGTTACCCGAATGGCGGGTCGTCGTGCACACTTGGCATCGGGCAGAACGTATCATCTTGTATATAATCCGCCAAAAATTGAAGGAAAAGATGACATGACGGGTGAAGATTTAGTGCAGCGTGATGATGACAAAGAGTCAGTAGTTTTAGACCGTTTAAAAGTCTATCATGACCTTACAAAGCCTCTTATCGGGTATTATAAAGACCAAGCAAGCAAAAATTCAAAAATAAAATATATAACCGTCGATGGCACGGCAGATATTGCTGATGTTGAAGCAGCTATTGTTGCACAATTAGGCTAATTGAACCTTTGGGTTCGATTATATTTTAGAAAGCGGCTTTATACACTTTTTATAAAAGTGAGTAAAATACTCTGTATTTCTCGAAAAACAAATTTTTTACTAAAGAAACATTTTCGCTTGTTTTGTAGCTTCAGGGGGTGATACTACTAAAATGGACACGTTTGTTTTAGTGCGTAACATCAGTGAGAGAGTATAAAGCTCTCCATTTCACCCACTATAGACTCTAGCGTTCCCTCACCCGAAATCACATGTAAAAGATTTTTAGTCTTATAAAAAGCTTGTATATCCGCCAAAGGCTCTGTGTAAACTTTCATACGGTTGTTAAAAACTTCTCTTTTGTCATCGGCTCCACGGGCACGTCCTAAAACTCTCTCACAAGCCGTTTCTTGACTGACTGCAACTTCAATAACGCTACAAAGCTGTACAAAAGAGTTAAGACGTAAATACTCATCTAAGGCACGCAACTGCTCCATGCTTCTTGGGTAGCCGTCTATGATTATGATGTCGGTTGGAGCATTTTTAAGAGCGTTTATGATTGTTTGTATGGCTATCGTGATGGGAACTATGAGACCGTTGGAGATGTAGTTGCTTATCTCAAGTCCAAGCGAGCTTTTGCTTGCAACTTCGGCTCTTAGCAAATCACCAGTAGAGTAGTGGGTTATGGCATCATTTTGTTTAGCGATGAACTCTGCATCTGTTGTTTTACCAGAGCCAGGTGCTCCGATAATTAAAAATAGTTTTTTCATAGAAGGAACTATTTTACTTGCTCACGCAAACGAATGTGAAGGTCGCGAAGTTGCGTATTATCAACAGCACTCGGTGCTTTTGTAAGGATACAAGAAGCCTTTTGTGTTTTAGGAAAGGCGATAACATCGCGGATACTTGATTTTTTCGTAATGAGCATCATCATTCTGTCAAAACCCAGAGCAAAACCGCCATGAGGAGGCGCTCCAAACTTAAGCGCATCAAGGAGAAAGCCAAATTTTTCTTGCGCCTCTTCTTCGCCGATTCCTAAAAGTTTAAATACTTCCTCTTGAATGGCTTGTTTATGGATACGAATAGAGCCGCCGCCGAGTTCTGTACCGTTTAAGACGATATCGTAAGCAATAGATTCTATCTCTTCTACGTTTTCTTTGTCTGTGTCTTTAGGCATAGTAAAAGGGTGGTGAAGGGCTTTTACTCTTCCATTTTCAACTTCAAACATAGGAAAATCTACAACCCATAGAAACGCCATGGCATTTCTGTCAAGAATATTCATTTTTTCATGTTCTGCTATGAAAATTCTAAGTCTACCCATGTAATCCCATACGATTTTTTTCTCACCTGCACCAAAAAATACCACATCACCGACTTCAAGAGCGGTTCTTTCTATAATGAGCGCAATATCTTCTTCGCTGAAAAACTTCACAAGCGGACCTTTGAGTCCATCTTCTTTCATTTGAAAATAGCCAAGACCATGTGCTCCAAATTTGCGTACGAAGTCTTCAAAAGTTTTCATTTCTCTTTTTGAGAAAATAAGGTCGGCTCCTGGAACTTTAAGTGCTTTTATGCGATTCGTGTGTGGTGCTTTAGCAATATTTGTAAAGATTTCATTGTCACATCTTGAGAAAATGTCGAGAACATCCACCATTTTAAGGTCGTATCTCATATCAGGTTTATCTGAGCCGTACAACTCCATAGCGTCGTTGTATGTCATGCGGTTAAATGGGGGTTTGATGTCGATGCTGCAAGCTTTAAACATGGCAGTGAGTAAATCTTCCGCTACTTTTATGACATCTTCTTGGTCACAAAAACTCATCTCGACGTCTATTTGGGTAAATTCCGGCTGACGGTCAGCTCGTAAATCTTCATCACGAAAACATTTTGCTATTTGAAAATAACGGTCAAAACCGCCAACCATTAAAAGTTGCTTGAAAAGTTGCGGTGACTGTGGAAGAGCGTAAAATTCACCCGCATGAACGCGAGAGGGAACCAAATAATCTCGCGCACCCTCTGGAGTAGATTTCGTCAAAATAGGAGTTTCTACTTCTAAAAATCCATTTGCATCAAGGATATTTCTCGCTGCGATTGCCGCTTTGGAGCGAAGACGAAAAACCTCATAAAGGGCAGGGTCTCTCAACTCTAAATAGCGATATTTAAGTGTAGTTTCTTCCCCGACAGATTTATCGCCGATAACAAAAGGCAGAGCTGCAGATTTATTCTCAATAATAAGCTCAGTCACTCTAATCTCAATAGCACCAGTTTTGAGTTTTGGATTTGTCAAACCTTCGCCACGAAGGCAAACTTCACCCTTAGCAATAAGAACAAACTCATCACGAACACTATCAGCAACTTTATGTGCCTGTGGACTATCTTCTGGGTCAAGTGTCAACTGGATTAACCCCGTTTTGTCTCGTAAATCGATAAAAACGATTCCACCATGATCACGATAACTATTTGCCCAGCCCGTTAAAACGACACTTTCACCTACGTTTGCTACACTTAAATCTGTACAGTAATGACTTCTCATAAATATAGAGTCCTAAAAATAATTTTTGCGATTGTACCCGAAGTTGGCTTATAAGGAATTAAGTGCTCTTCTAAAAATCTCCGTTTGATTTTTAATCTCAAAATTGTATAATGAACAAATTATTTCAGAGCAGGATTTCATTTGGAAGCTGGAACTATCAAAAAAATCGGTGTTCTTTTAAGACCGACAACTCCAGAGTTAAAAAGTAGCTTTATAGAGCTCAAAAAAATCTTTAATGCGCATGGCATTGAAGTAAACTTAGAGAGTGTGAGTGCACGTATGATAGGTTTTGAGGGAGTGGAATTTGAACTGCTTTGTGAAAAATCTAACGCCCTTGTAACCATTGGTGGCGATGGAACTCTCATCTCCGCTGTAAGAAGATCGTTTGATTTTGACATTCCTATTCTTGGCGTTTATGCGGGAAATCTTGGATTTTTAGCAGATGTGAGTATGGACGAACTGGATGCTTTTGTCGCAAAGATGGCTCATGGACACTGTCGCATTGACGAGCGTTCCGTTCTTGAAGCAAAAATCATAAAAAATGGTGAAACTTTAAAAATTCATGCATTCAACGACATAGTTTTAACACGCTCTTCCATATCCAACATGATAAGCATTGAAACGCTTGTGGACGGTAAATCTTTTAATACCTATTATGGAGACGGCGTTATAGTTGCAACTCCGACGGGCTCAACGGCTTATAATCTTTCCGCGGGCGGTCCTGTTCTTTTCCCTCTCACCCGAGTGTTTACTTTGACTCCTATTTGTCCCCATTCACTCAAACAAAGACCCGTAGTTTTGCCAGGTGAGTTTTCCATTGAAATGAAAACGCCGACAAATAATGCCTTGATGATAATTGACGGACAGGATATTTATGAGCTTGCAAGAGGCGAAAGTGTTTATATTCAACTTGCTTCAAAAAATGCAAAACTTATTCATAGAGAAGAGTTTAACTATTTTGACGTTTTAAAAGAGAAATTGGGATGGGGCGAATAACAAATGATTGAAAGATTTTATTTAAAAGAGTATTTAAGTTTTAAAGAAGTTGAACTCAACTTAGCATGCGGATTGGTAGTTTTTACCGGTCCTAGCGGGAGCGGAAAATCTATACTCATGAACGCTTTGCTTTCTTCACTCGGTGCGAGCAGTTGTGACGCATCGCTTTGCGAGTCGAGTGTTACTTGGGAACTTCAAGATGAAAACAGTGGCATTGAAAATGAAGACATCAATGTTTTTAAACACATCAAAAAAGATAAATCAAGGTACTTTATAAACAACCAAAGTGTCTCTAAAAAAGCTATGGCGGAGCTCGGTTCAAAGTACCTCAGACACCTTAGTTTAAAAGATTTTAGCGATTTTGAAAACGAAAACATCCTCACTATTTTAGACGATAGAATAAAAACTATTGCACCTCTAAAAAGTGAATATAAAAAAGTTTTCACAGAACATAAAATAGTAAAAGCAGAACTTGTAAAAATAGAAGAAGAGGAAAAAAGAATAGTGGAGTTAAAAGAGTTTGCCTCTTTTGAAATCAAAAAGATAGAAGATATTGCACCAAAACCGCTTGAAGATGAAGAACTTTTAGAGATAAAAAAAAGCCTCTCAAAAAAAGAAAAAGTGCTTAAAAGTATTAAAGAGGCAAGTTTTATTTTTGAATATGAACAAAAAGCCCTTCATGTACTGGAGTCCCTAGATAAAGACAGTTCGTTTTTTGATGATGCCATGAATGAATTGCGCGCGGTTTTGGAGAGTGCCGAGGAAAAATTTGGTGCACTTGATGATGTGAATGTTGAAGAGGTTCTAAACCGTATCGAAGAGCTCAGTGGTCTCAAAAGACGTTATGGAAGCATAGAAGAGGCGCTGATTTATAAAGAGCAAAAGAAAAAAGAGTTGGCAGAGTATGAAAATATAGAGATAACCAAAGGTGATTTGGAGACTAAATTTAAAATTGCGGATGAAAAACTCAAAACTTTAGCACAAAATTTAACGCAACTTCGTCATGGAGCAATAGAATCATTTGAAAATGATTTAAATAAATACTTAAAAGAGTTGTACTTACGCGAAGCAGAAGTGCAAATGGAAGTGTCGCCATTTACAGCTTTAGGAAAAGATACAATTGTGCTAAAACTCAATTCTACCCAATTGCAAAAAATAAGTACGGGGGAGTTTAACAGGCTCAGGCTCGCCATACTTGCCCTCAAATCAGAACACATGAATAAAAATGGCGGCGTTTTGATGCTCGACGAGATTGATGCAAATCTCAGCGGAGAAGAGTCCATGAGCGTTGCCAAAGTTTTAAGACAGCTTTCACACCATTTTCAAATCTTTGTCATCTCTCACCAGCCGCAGCTTACTTCCATGGGAGACCAGCACTTTCTTATCTATAAAGAAGGCGATGAGTCTTTTGCAAGAGAGCTTGATTTTAATGATAAAGTTGATGAAATAGCGAGAATTATCAGCGGTGAGAGTGTTACAAAAGAGGCTAAGAAATTTGCAAAGGAACTCTTAGAGGCAAATAAATGTGTTTTATAATCGCCATTGTCTCACTGGTTTTGAGTTTTAATTTTTTTAGTTCTGAGAACACACCGGCGGCTCTTGGCTCACTTGGAATTTCAATTTTTTTTATTATGCTGATGATTCGAAATATACTCCATGTAAAAAAACTCAAAGAGGGTAAAAAAGATGATAATTGACACCCATGTTCACCTGGATGATGCAAGATATGATGAAGATTTGGATGTGCTTTTAAACCGAGCCAGACAGGGCGGAGTTGAGAGATTTATCATCCCTGGAGCAGACCCAAAAACGCTTGAAAAAGCTATGTCAATTGTACAAAAGTATGAGGATGTCTATTTTGCTCTAGGAGTCCACCCTTATGACATGCAAGATTTTGAAGCACTCGATTTTGAAAAATATGTACACCATAAAAAATGTGTCGCCATCGGGGAGTGCGGGCTTGATTACTTTAGACTTGAGGGAAGCGAGCAAGAAAAAGATGCCGAGAAAAAAAGACAAAAAGAGGTTTTTGCAGCACAGATTGAGTTGGCTAAAAAATATAAAAAACCTCTCATAGTGCACATAAGAGATGCTTCAAGAGACTCTAAAGAGTTGCTTTTAAAACATAATGCCAAAGAAGTTGGCGGTGTTTTACACTGTTTTAATGCAGATGAAGAGCTGCTCAGCTTGGCCAAAGAGGGGTTTTATTTTGGAATTGGGGGCGTTTTGACATTTAGCAATGCAAAAAAACTCGTCCATGTATTGCCAAAAATCCCTCATGAGAAGCTTCTCATAGAAACCGACGGACCTTATTTAACGCCCACACCTCACCGTGGCAAAAGAAACGAGCCGCTTTATACAACTTTTGTAGCTAAAAAAATGTCTGAAATTTTAAATATTAGTGAAGAAAAAATAGAAGAAATCACAACACAAAACGCTTTGAAACTATTTAATATTTTTTAAATTTAGAGTCATTGAAGAAGCTTACAAGAATCTTCTTTGACCTTTGTCAAGCAGGTTTTAATAGGTGATTTGGACTAAAATAAAGTCTATGAAATTTGAATTATAGACGTGCAAACGTATTGAAAACTCAAATAAAATTGAGAGATTTGTAACAGTCTCTAGCTTAATTAACCTTTTTTAGATAAAATTCAACTTTAAAATCTAATACAAAGAGCTGACATGTTGAAATATTTTTTCACTTTGCTTCTGCCCGTTTTTCTAAGTGCCAACTTAACGTATGAAAATAACCTTAACAAAGAGATAGCTCTCCTTGAATCTTTTGATATAGAGTCCTCTTTTCTTTATGACGAAAAAATGAATGATATGCGACTTAAAAATGCTTCAAAATATAGGGAGCAGCATTTTTTTCAAGCTATGGATGAAGCATATTTGTTTATCCCATCTGTTAAAAATATTTTAGCTGAGTACGAAATCCCTCCAGAATTTTTATATTTAGCAATGGCTGAATCAAATTTTTCAAACAGCGCACACTCTAAAAAAGCTGCATCAGGTCTTTGGCAGTTCATGCCTGTAACTGCAAAACTCTATGGTTTAAAGATTGACGAATATGTAGATGAAAGAAGAGACCTTGCAAAGTCCACAAAAGCAGCTGCTAAATACCTCTCTGCTTTACATCAAAAATTTGGCAAGTGGTATCTCGCTGCAATTGCCTACAATTGTGGCGATGGAAAATTAAGCAGAGCTATCATCCAAGCAGGAACAGATGATTTAAATGTTTTGCTGGATGAAGATAAAAAATATATTCCACTTGAGAGTAGACTTTATATTAGAAAAGTTATCTCTCTTGCTTTAGCTGGAAATGATGAAGAATTTTTACTAAATAGTGAATACTCCCACCTTTTAAACAGAGCAAACGCTTACTCCGTCTCGACAGTCAAGCTCTCAAGTGGTGCTTCTTTAAAAAGACTCTCTAAACTCGTTGGAATGCCTCTTGAAGAGATTAGAAAATTGAACAGACACTTAAAATATGACTTCGTACCACCTTATCCAAATGGTTATGACGTTTACATTCCTTATATTAAACTTGCTGAATTCAAACAAAAATATCATGAAGATAAAGAGCAAAATAACTATAAAATTCATACTGTTGGCGCTAAAGAAAGTTTATCAAAAATAAGCGCCCACTACGGAGTCAATTATGATGTCATTATGGATTTTAATAACTTAACGAGTGCGAAAGTCAAGCCGTACCAAAAGCTTATTATTCCTATAGACGATGCATTAAAAATTAAAAAAGTTGATAACAAGTTTTATCATAAGGTTAAAAAAGGCGACACTTTAGATTCTATCTCTGAAGAGTACAAAATAAGTGTACGCAATATAATTCTTCAAAATCATATTGTTGGAGAGGTCATTAAAATTGGAGATAGGTTAAAGATTCAATGAGTAAACTATCTATCTTTACACTTGTAATGATTGTTTTAATCTTTAATGCTTGTAGTACAAAAGGGAAGGGGACTTATAGAAAAGATGGTGTGTCTAAGACAACGACATACTCTTCAGACAAAAGCACTCATAGCCCTATAATGGATGAAAAAAATTATTCACACCCAACAATGCGCCCTTACATAGTGCGAGGGATTGAATATCATCCTACTATTGTAAGTGTTGGAGATAGTTTTATGGGTAATGCCAGTTGGTATGGACCAACTTTTCATGGGAAGCTCACGTCCAATGGTGAAACGTATAATATGCATGATATGACAGCTGCTCACAAAACACTTCCTATGAATACAATTGTCAAAGTAACTAATGAAAATAATGGGCTTACAACAGTTGTGAGAATCAATGATAGAGGACCTTTTATTGCTACTAGAATTATAGATTTATCAAAAGAAGCAGCAGGCAAAATAAACATGATAGGTGCCGGAACAGCTCCTGTGACTATTGAGATTCTTGGTTTTAAAACAAAAGGTTTTACGAATATTCCTACGGCTAAAGAACTCAAAGAGAGTCCTCAAAATATAGAAATTGAAGGGTTTGCATTGCAAATAGCCTCTTTTTCAAAAATCGAAGGTGCGCTTAAAACGCAAAAAAAATACGATAATACTGATGGATACAGAACTATCATTAAAGATGTTCAACATTCAACTGAGAGAAGCTATAAAGTTTGGCTTAAAGGCTTTAAAAGTGAACAAGAAGCTAGAGATTATAAAGATAACGCACTGTTTGAAAATGCGTTTATCGTAAGAGAGGATTAGTGTGATTAGTAAAAATAGAAAAACAAAAGAGACAGATATAACAATTTCCTTAGAATTTTATGGAAGTGGAAAAAGTCATATCAATAGTGGAGTGAGCTTTCTTGACCATATGCTAGAGAGTTTTTCTAAGCACTCTCTGATAGATTTGAACATTGAATGTAAAGGCGATACACATATTGATGACCATCATAGTGTTGAAGATATCGGCATTGTTTTGGGCTCTTTAGTAGCTGAGGCTATTTACCCCGTAAAAATGATGGAGAGATTTGGAAGTGCTAACATCGTGATGGATGAGGCTTGTGTGAGTTGCGATATTGATTTAAGCAATAGACCTTATTTTGTGTATGAAGTTCCTCTAATGGGTAAAGTAGGGCGATTTGATACAGAGTTGGTTGAAGAATTTTTTAAAGCTTTTGTCGGCAGTGCAAAAATGAGTGTTCATATCGTAGCGCTTAGAGGTAAAAACAAACATCATCTCATTGAAGCCTCTTTTAAAGCTCTTGCTGTAGCAATTCGCAGAGCAACTATGAAAAATGAAAGAGTCGGTATTCCTAGTACAAAAGATGTTTTATGATTCGATTAATCGTCCTTGATGTTGATGGTTGCATGACGGATGGAAAAATTATATACACCCATGACGGTGTTGAACTTAAAAATTTTCATGTAAAAGATGGTTTTGCTATTGTCAACTGGATAAAGCTTGGTCATGACGTTGCCATAATAACGGGGAGAGATTCTCAAATAGTTAAAAACAGAGCTCATGAGCTTAAAATAAGGCATTTATATCAGGGAATCAAAGATAAAGAGAAAGTTTTAAAAGAGCTCGTTTCTTCTTTAGGTTTAAGTTTTGAAGAAGTTGCTTGCATTGGGGATGATTTAAATGATATAAATATGCTCAATCTTGTTACACATAGCTTTACTCCAAGTGATGGGGTCAAAGAGGTTCAAGAAGTTGTCAAAACTGTTTTATCGAAAAAAGGTGGAGATGGTGCAGTTCGAGAGATGATTGATATTTTAATCGATACAAACAACCAAAAACAAGAACTTATGCAAATCTGGGTCAAAAACCCATAAGGATATTCATATTAATATCAACATTTTTTTTACCTTCATATTTATTGCTCTTATGATGATTTTTTTTCTATTTAAGCCACTCAATATTAAAGAGCAAACATTTATCGATGTTCCTGTATTTGAAATCGACAAATTTATGATGCAAGAACTTAGTAGTAAGGGATTAGAAATCCTTATGATTGGGACAAATGCGACAAAATACAGTAATCGTTATACGGTAAAAGACATTAATTTTACAGATAAAACAAAAAATTATATAGCAAACATGAGAGCTGATTTTGGGATTTATAAAGATGAGATTCTTAAATTAAACGGGCAAGTTTATTATGGTAGAGATGACGGACTCACTTTTGAAACGCAAGAAGTTGTTTACAATAAAAAAATAGGCATAGTTTATGTTTACAAAGATTATGTATCACACATGGGGACAAATCAAGTGAAAGGATCGTCTCTAAAGTACAATAATATTTTAGATACATTACAATCAACCAATGTAGTAGCACATTATACAATCAAGGAGAATAGCAAGTGAGATATCTATTATTTTTACTCTTTTTTTTCATCACAAGTCTTTTTTCTGAAGATTTAAAAATTAAAGCCAATACGTTTAATTCTGATGAAAAATCGGGCATTTCCATATTTTCTGGCGATGTTAATGTCGTTAAAGGCTCTGACGAACTTAACGCCTCAAAAGTGACAATCCATACCAATAAAGAGCACCAGCCAACAAAATTTATTGCTGAAGGGAATGCGTCTTTTAGTTTAGTAACTAAAGAAGGGGCGCTTTATAAAGGCAAAGCACAAAAAGTTGTTTATTATCCTATTGAAAAAGAGTATCATTTTTTTAAAAATGTTTTTTTACAACAAATTGATGAAAAAAAAGAGATTACTGGCGATGAAGTGGTTTTAAAAAGTATAGAGGGCAAAGCGTATGCGCGAGGTGCAGATAAAGAACCAGTTATTATGATTTTTGCTATGCCCCCAGAAGAAGAAAAAAAATGATAGAAATAGTTGACTCAAAATTTATCGCTTCTGTTGAAAATATTCAAACTGCCCCTGAATCACAAGAGCAAAATGAAGTTGTTTTTATGGCAAGAAGCAATGTTGGTAAAAGCTCACTTCTAAATGCTCTTACAAATCACAAAGGGTTAGCGAAAGTCTCTTCTACGCCAGGAAAAACCAGACTTATAAACTATTTTGACGTAACATTTATAAATAGAGATACAACAACAAAGAGTTTTGCAAAATTTGTAGATTTACCAGGGTTTGGTTACGCACAAGTTTCAAAATCTATGAAACATGACTGGGAGAAAAACCTCACAGATTTTATCGCTCAAAGAGAACAAATAAAACTTTTTATCCATCTTATTGATTGTAGACACCCTTATTTGGATATAGATACACAGGTAAGTGAATTTTTATTTGCAAATTGTAGAGAAAATCAACAAATACTGCAGATGTTTACCAAGATAGATAAACTCAATCAAAAAGAACAAAGTGCTCTTAAAAAAGAGTTTCCCCATGCTATGATGCTCTCAAGTTCAAAAAAAAGAGGAACTATGAAAGCAACACAACTTATTTACGATATTTTACATACGAAAGAAGATTGAGATGAATATTACATTTGTAAAACCAAAATTAAGTGATATTGCAAGTATGCAGGCGTTAGTAGCTCCAGAGATTGAATCGGGAATTATTTTGCCAAGATCTGATGATGAAGTTGCGACAAATATCAGGTCTTACACTTTGGCTGTTGAAAATAAAGAGCTCATTGGATTTTGTGCCTTACACGTTCATGCTGCATCTTTAGCTGAGATACGCTCTTTAATCATCAAGGAAAATTTTAGAGGCAAAAAAATAGGTGAAAATTTAGTCAACAAATGTGTTGAAGAAGCCAAAGCACTAGGGATAAAACGTGTCCTGAGTTTAACATACAAAAAATCTTTTTTTGAAAGATTAGGTTTCATAGAAATTCCAAAAGAGTCCCTCCCAGAACACAAAATCTGGGCTGATTGTATCAAATGTAAACATTTTCCAATATGCAACGAAGTATCACTTATAAAAACCCTTTAACACCTTTCTTCTACGTATTGGTGTTTATATTCTATGAAAGTCTCACAAGCATATATCTTTTTTTACCTCCTATGCTTGCTGTTTTGTTTGTACTCTTTAGCCGTGCAATTAAAAATGAGGATTCACTAGGGATTTTTTTAGTAGCTTTTTGTTTGATTGTATTTGAAGCAGACAAAGGATATCTTTTGTTTAGTTCCCTGATTTACTTAACATTGNNGCATTGGTTGATAAATTTATCATTCCAAAAATAACTACAAATTTTAGTTGTGTTTCATGTATCCACTTCTCTTATGTCTTCTTCTCTTATATGGGCTTTTTTATTTTTTCATCTCTTTTAGCTAATGTTTTTTTGCTCCCTATTCCAGCGATTGATTATTATATTATTTATTATATAATTATTGAGTTTTTGATTGTGAGTGTATTATGAAAATTAAATTTATTTTAGTTCTTTTTATCTCTGTTTGGCTTGCTTTAATCGTTAGAATATTTTTTCTTGCGGTGCAATCTAACACGTATTATGCAAAACTCTCCGATAACAACACTATCAAAATAGAAAAAATAGCGCCAGTACGGGGTGAAATCGTAGACATAAACAACAGACCGATTGCTATTAACAAACTTGGATTTAAAATACAGCTTAAACCACATTTGCGCTCTAAAGCAAATAAAAATGCTTTTGATAAAGAACTAAATTTACTTATGCGACTTCTTCCAAAATTAGATAAACAAAAACTCATAAAAAACTATATTAAAAAAGACTCTTATTACAATCATAACTATATTGATGTTATCGATTTTATCTCTTATGAAGAGATTATTCCAGTGTATTCAACACTCAATATTCGAGAAAATATAAAAATTGTCCCTTCACCAAAAAGATTTTATCCCTATGGCAATATTGCAGCACACCTCATAGGGTATGTTTCCCGTGCAAACAAACAAGACGTAGAAGAAGATAAGCTCCTAGAACTCGTAGGCTACACAGGAAAAGCAGGAGTTGAGAAATACTATAATACTTTTCTTCAAGGGGAAGCAGGTAAGAGAGAGATAAAAGTAAATGCAAATAATCAAGAGATAGAAGAGGTTTCTTATAAAGGGGCAAAAGAAGATGCGAAACTCACTTTAAATATTGATATTGAACTCCAACAATATATCTCTTCGCTTTTTGTAGACAAGGCAGGAGCGGTTGTTGTCATGAATGTAGATGGCTCTATCCTTTCGGCGAGCAGTTTTCCAGAATATGACATCAACGCTTTCGTTTCTGGCATATCTCATGAGATGTGGAGTAAACTGACCCTAAGTCTAGATAAAGCCTTTACAAACAAACTCATCAATGGGCTTTATCCTCCAGGCTCTACTATTAAAATCGGTTTAGGACTTGTGTATATTACAACTGCATTAGACGAATACTCAGGCGTTTATTGTACTGCTAAAATGCCTCTTGGTCAAAGGGTATTTAGATGTTGGAAAGATAAAGGTCATGGACGTACCGAAATCACAAAAGCCATCAGAGAGAGTTGTGACGATTATTTTTATAAAGGGAGTCTCAGAGTAGGGATTAAAAAAATGAGCGATGGTCTCATGAAATATGGTTTAGGTCAAAAAACAGGGATAGATTTACCAAACGAGTTTATTGGTGTAGTACCATCAAAAGAGTGGAAAAGAAAAAAATTTAACAAACCTTGGTACATGGGAGAGACAGTCAATTCTTCGATTGGGCAGGGTGATTTTTTAGTCACGCCTTTGCAAATCGCTCAATTTACAGCGCTTATGGCAATAGGAAAATTACCAACGCCTCATTTAGCACACTCTATTGGCAATAAGTTATATACACCAGAGTTGAAAGATGTATTGAACAAAGAGGAGCTGAGCAAACTCCCAATCATACAAAATGCAATGTACGAAGTTTGCAACGTACCATCAGGAACGGGGGCAAATTATATACGATCAAAAGTAAAAATAGCAGGTAAAACAGGAACGGCACAAGTTGTTGCCATTAAGCAAGATATCGATAAGAGAGTTTTAGAACATGAGATGGAGTATTATAGTCGCTCTCACGCCTGGTTTACATCATATGGACCTTTTGATGATCCTCAATATGTAGTCTTAGTCATGGTTGAGCATGGAGGACACGGTGGAGCAGCATCAGGTGAAATTGTCTCTAATATATATAATAAACTTTTAGAACTCAAGTATATACAAAAGAGACAAACTCAAACAAAATAAACAATTATTGCTCTTTGATAATACCTTCACTATACATCTCAAAAAGCTCTTTGAGGTCATCAATCTCTGCTGCAAATATTTTACCTTCGTCACTCTCTCTTACGAGTATTCTGTTTGCGTGTTTTTCGATAGTTTCAAGGGAGCCTACTATATCTGCTCCATTCGTAATAGCATCTTCTGTAGATTTAAAGGGACCATGAGAGACGAGTGACATCCCTTGAGAGTTGTAAATAAGCGTATATCCTGCTATCCCTGTAACATCTTGGTACGCTTTAGAAAAACCACCATCAATTACCACAAGTTTTCCACCACTTTTAATAGGACTTTCCCCTTTTTTTACTTTAACGGGAACATGACCATTGATGATTTTTGCTCCCTCTCCTAAACCAAATTCGCTCAAAATATTCACACAAGACTCCTTACTGTCTCTGTACTCATAATAGTGATTTTTTGGCTCTTGAGCCACATTTTTGTCATCAATGAAATAGCTCTCAAACGTTGCCATTTTCTCTTTGCCAAAGAGCGGGGAATCTTTTCCTGCCCAAAGATACCACATAACTCCTTGACCAAATTCCCGCAATTTTTTGTCATGTGAGAAAAATCCTAATCTTGAATAGGTATCACACATATCTAGAAGTTCTTTCCCTTTGTAGCTATCATCATCTATGCGAATTGACATGAAAGTTCCATCTTCATTCATAGGAATACATCCATGGTAGAGAAGATTATTATTATAAATGGCATAAACAGCTCCACGGTCAAAGAGCATTTTAGTATGTCTTTGAAGTTTTTCGCTCTTTAAAAAACTTTTTTGAAGTTGCATAATCACTTCTATCTCAAGAGCACTCAGTTCATATGGAGTTGATGCATCGAATGTTGGAAGATTTGTATCGTTAAGCGGATATACAATACCATCAATCGTCACAATTGCTTTTTGTAAATCTATCGCCTCCAAAATAGTCCGATTTTGCATCCCCCATTGTGGATTATTATTGATAAGTTGCGCTTCTAACTTAAATTGGATAATGGTTATAGCTTTATGCATCATCGCAAGCTCATATCTATCTTTTTTCGTGTAATGAGGATTGTCTTCTGCTATTTTAGGTTTATACTTAGAACAAGGGTCACCGTTATAGTGATCTTTGGCAAAAATAGAAAGAGGGCGCAAAGAGATTCCATAACCCTCTTCAAGTGTTTCAATATTTCCATATCTAAGTGATACACGAACAACGCTTGCGATGCAAGCAAGTGAGCCTGAAGCTGCTGCCATCCAGACAATGTCATGATTACCCCATTGGATATCTAGTGAGTGATATTTTTCTAGTCTATCCATAATGATGTGCGCACCACTTCCTCTATCATAAATATCTCCAATAATATGCAGATGTGCTATAGCAAATCGCTGTATCAACTCAGCTAAGGATATAATAAACTTTGCTGCTCTGTCGAGCTCTATAACGGTCTTGACTATTTCACTATAGTAATTGTTACTTGTTTGATTGTAGTCATGAAGTAGCTCTTCAATGATGTAAGCAAATTCTTTTGGAAGCGCTTCTCTAATTTGCATTCTTGTATATTTTGCGGTAACTACTTTAGTGAGTCGTATCAAGCGATACAAATTTATCTCATAAAATTCACTAATATCACTACTGTCACGTCGTCTTTCAATAACTTCTGCTGGATAATAAACTAATGTTGCTAGTTCCCTCATTTGTAAAGAGGTTAATTCTTTGTCAAACAATATTTCTATTTTGTTTTTGATAACTCCAGAAGCATTTTTAAGCACATGAAAGAAAGGCTCGTGTTCTGCATGGATATCGGATAAAAAATGTTCTGTCCCTTTTGGAAGGTTAAGGATAGCTTGGAGATTAATGATGCGAGTAGAGGCACTGTTGCGGTTTGGATAATCTTTTGATAAGAGTTTGAGATATTTTAATTGCTCTTGGGAAATTCGATTTGTATCACTTTTTTTCATGGTTAGCTCCAAGCTTTAAATGCATTTTGATGGTTTCTATTATAACATAAATTCAAAGGGGTAAATTTAGAGGTCCCCCTTTATCTTTAAAACGACAAAGAGAGATTCTATTAAAAGAGCAAAAATTACCCCTGATTTCTAATGATTAAACTCTCTGGCAAGTTAAATTTTCGGATAAGTCTCTCTTCTTCAAGCCGCATCTCACCCTCATCAGCCTCATGGTCAAACCCAAGAATATGAAGCAATCCATGGATAAAAAGTAAAGCAAGCTCATCTTTTGTTGTGTGTCCAAACTCTTTGGCTTTGGCTTGGACGTGCCAAGAAGATATGACAATGCTTCCGATGGGAGCCATTGGCATATCTTCATAAGGAAAACTGAGGACATCCGTATCTTTATCTATATTTCTATGCTGTTTGTTAATCTCACGCATCTCTTCATTTGAAGTGATAATGAGCTCAATTTCTTTATGGGTAAGAGCTGTTGCGATAGTGTTTAAATGCTCCTCGCTTACTTCAAGCGAAGTTCTGTTATCTAGTTCAATCATGAGGAAATTGTACCAAGTGAGGCTTATAATTTATAAAGTCATACATATTAAATATATATGACTTTTTCTTTTTTAAGCAGTGAGATTTATCCCACTCCCCATACCTGTTTTCTGCGCTGTAACCTGTTTTGATTGTTCATCAGCACTCTCAATGACTTTCATTATAGCTTGCTCTTGAACTTGCATAGCTTTTTTTAGAGCATCTACTGGTGCTGTAGAGGTAGAACTTTGCGTAGCGCTTGTTGAAGATGAAACGTCCATAAGGTCTCCTTTGTTTGTATATTTGAACATTATAATATTTAAATTATTCAATAATTATTAAATTTTTTTTTAAGGCGCTCGTATAATTTATGATAAAATAAATTTATGAAACAAAATACAATGAATAAAAAAGCACTTTGCATTATGAGTGGCGGAATGGATTCAACGCTCAGTGCTTCTATGATGAAGCAAGAAGGGTATGAAATAATCGGCTTACATTTCAACTACGGACAAAGAACTGAGGCCAAGGAATTAGAGTGCTTTGAGAATATTTGTAACGCTTTTGATATAACCAATACCTATGTTCTGGATTTAGATTTTTTTAAACTGCTAGGCGCTTCAGCTTTAACTGATAAAAATATACAAGTCCCTACAAACGGTTTAGAAGCAGGTATTCCTGTTACATATGTTCCTTTTAGAAATGGAATCTTTTTAAGCATGGCAGCAGCAATCGCTGAAAAAGAGGGTGCCGAGGTGATTGCAATTGGTGTTGTGGAAGAAGATAGTAGCGGGTATCCAGACTGCAGAGAATCTTACATAAAAAGCATGGAGCAAAGTATCAACCTTGGCACCAAAGATGAGACAAATCTAAAGATAAAAATGCCTTTGGTACACCTGCAAAAATCCCAAATTGTCACAAAAGCTCTTGAGTTGCATGTGCCTCTTGAACTCACATGGAGTTGTTATAAAAATGAAAAAACGGCATGTGGAGTTTGTGATAGTTGCAGATTACGGCTCAATGGTTTTACACTAGCAGGGGCAGTTGACCCTCTTTTATATGAATGAAATCCATTTTAAAGATTTGACAATTGAGCATATTTGTAAAAAAACACTCAAACATAGTTACATTAGCATAAAAACAGAAAAAACAGACCTTTTTACACAAACAAAGATACTCTTAAAAACTCCTCATGTATCCAAAAAATTTATCCTCAATCTCCTCGAAGAAAAAGAGACTTGGATAAGAAATAAACTCGCCCATGCAGAACAAAAAAAACCGCAAAAGAGTGTCAATCTTGAAGATGAAGTTTTGCTTTTTGGTGAAATTTACAGTATCGATGTGCAAGAAGCAGAAAACTTACGGAAATTTCTTGAAAAAAATAGAATCAATTCTAGGGAAAATATCCTCAAATGTTACGACAATTTTTATAAAGAATATGCGAAAATCTATCTTCTTCCAAAAGTTATCTATTTTTCTAAACTTATGGGTCTATCATATCAAGAGATAAAATTTCGAAAAATGAGAAGCAGATGGGGAAGTTGCAGCTCAAAAAAAGTCATTACACTCAATACCAATTTACTCAAAATTCCCAATGAATTTATCGACTATGTTATTGTCCATGAGCTTGCACATTTAGTACACATGAACCATTCTAAAAATTTTCACTCCCTTGTTTTGAAATATATTCCGCAAGCTACAACAATACGAAAGAATTTTAAAAATATCAATAATTTTGGCGATTAAACCATCAACTAACTTTAATTTTACCGTCAGGTGTGATAATGTATACTTCATTAATTAATAATTTTAAATTATACTCATAAAGGTGTACCTATGAAAAAAGTACTTATTTTAGGTGGTGGATTTGCTGGTGTTGAAGCTGCAATCTATCTTAGAAAAAACAATTATACCGTTACTTTAGTGACTAATAGAGATTATTTTTACATCTACCCAACATCTATCTGGATTCCAACACGAGAAAAATCATTTGAAGAGATATGTGTTGACATGAACGCTCTTAAGGAGGCTCACGGATTTGAACTCATCCTTGATGAAGTCAAAAACATCTCTGCAAAAAATGGGATTGTTGAGTTTGCAAGTGGTCTTCGCATCAATGACTACAAACATCTCATCCTTGCCATGGGTGCTTCAAAAATGAAACATAATGGGATTGAAAATACCCTCTCTATTTGTGGAAATCCTGAACAATCTTTGCTCATTCGCGATAAAATAGATGCCCTTATAGCAAAAGGAAGTGGTAAGATTTGTTTTGGGTTTGGAGGCAATCCAAAAGATTCTTCTGCAGTTCGCGGCGGACCTGGATTTGAATTATTGTTTAATGTTCACAATCTACTCAAGAAAAAAGGGATTCGAGACAAATTTGAACTCACTTTTTTCGCTCCTATGGCAGAACCAGGCAAAAGAATGGGACCTCAAGCATTAAAAATGATGGACAAATTTTTCAAAGCTTTAGACATCAAACAGCACTTTGGTAAAAAAATTAAAAAATTTGAAGAAGAGAGCATTGTTTTTGAAGATGATACAAAATTAGCATCTGATTTTACTATGTTCATTCCTGCTGGAGACGGTCATGAAGTGGTAAAAACATCGGATTTACCTCTAAATGAGGCTGGATTTGTAAAAATAGATGACCATTGCAATGTAGTGTTTTCTCAAACGGATATTTTTTGCGAGAGTGAAGATGTAAGTAGACCGCATAATATTTACGCCATAGGGGATATTGCAGCCATAGAAGGGTATGACTGGAGAGCAAAACAGGGACATATTGCAGAAGTTATGGCTAGAAATGTTGCCCACAATATCAAAGAAAAAGATAACGGTGGCATCTCTTTTAAGGGATATCATGAACACTTAAATATTTTATGTATCATGGACAGCGGCAATGGAGCTTCTTTTATCTACCGAGACGATAAAAGAGCGTTTATGCTACCGATGCCAATTGTAGGTCATTGGCTAAAAAAAGCTTGGGGAATTTATTGCAAAAATTCGAAGCTAGGAAAAATTCCGCGAATTCCAGGAATGTAAAATTCATACCAAATATTTGTTATCTTTCATTAAGAAAATATTTTAAACTTGTATCACTCCACTCTTTTGAGAGTTTAAGATGATTTTCTATAGAGGCGTAGACTCTTTTAAAATCTTCATTTTTCTGGCTTAACTCACTTATAACTTCCCCTAGAGCTTTTTTCCCCGCATCTGTAACATCTTTAGGAAGTTGAAGAAGTTGCACTTTTAACTCTTTAAATTTTTGAAGTGCCATGATGTTCTCAAAGTGAAATTCATGCGTCATATTTGAGTTGAGTTCACTTGAAGCCATCTCTATCATCAATTGTTGCTCATAAGCGAGCTTTTGAAATGAATATTTATTGAATGTAAGCTCTAAAATTGACCCAGGCTCATGCCAACCTGCATAATAATACGGTGCAACTTTATAAAATCCCATGATAAGATCAAGTGCTGGTCCAACCCACTCAGTTGCATCAATCACCCCACGCTCAAGTGATGTATAAATTTCACCAGCAGGCAAAAGAATCGGATTAACTCCCATTTTTGCAAATACCTCTCCACCAAGACCTGGAATACGCATTTTTAAACCTTGCATATCGGCCAATGATTGGATAGGTTTTCGAAACCATCCACCCATTTGAATATTGGTATTGCCCCCTACAAACGGATGAAGATTGTATTTTGCGTACAATTCCCTCCATAACTCCATTCCTCCACCAAAAAGCATCCAAGAATTAATCTCTTCCGCCGTAAAACCAAAAGGGATACCGCTAAACAAAGAAAAAGCACTGTTTTTCCCTTTCCAATAATAAGGACCTGAATGAAAAGCATCTATTTGTCCACTAGAACAGGCGTCAAATACCTCAAGTGCAGGAACTAAAGTATTTTTAGGATAAAGCTTAATCTCTAAAGAACCGCTACTTATATCTTTGATTCTTTGGGCAAATTTTTCTACATTTGTCCCCATAATAGGAAAACTTGCTGGCCAACTTGTAGCAAGTTTTATAACAGTTTTTTTATTTTTGTTGATATGGACTGCTTTAATAGCATCATCTTTTTTTTCTGGATGCTTTGAGTAATCAATAGCTTGGCGATTTTCTTCGTTACATCCACTCAAAGCGATTGCTAAAGAAGCAGTTGTTGTTGTGGCTAAAAAGTCTCTGCGGTTCATTGTCGTATCCTTATTTTAAAATTCCAAAGTGAGTTGCTTTTGGTTTACCAGTGGTTTTGAGAGTATGGATTTGTCCACACCGACTATAAGTGCAAAATGAAAAGTATTATTTTTAAGAAAAGAGATAATCTCTTGCGTATTGTTGTATTTACAAAGGGTTTTACTCTCTTCATATTCACTAGTATGAGGGATGATATAGATAATTTTTGCCCAGTTTGCATGTTTTTGCAAAAAAGTTATCTCTGAATCTATTAAATTAGTGTTTTTCTCAAAAATTAAAACTTTATCACTTGCTCCGAACTCTTTTATTTCAAAATTTTTATTGGTAAAAACTGCCTCAAAGTGCTCTAAAGGGATAAATTTTTTAAGTCTATAATGGATTTTAAGACTTTTATAAAAATGGAGCAGCTCTTCAAGATAAGGGATGAAAAAAGGAGATATCAGTTGTCTCTCATAAAAAATATTCTCATAAATAAAAGAGGTTTCAAAAAGGGTTTTTTCCATAATATTAATTTGCTCTATAGCGGTTTTAGGGAACATTTTTATATCTGTAAAAATATCTTTATCGGTAAGAGCAGGGCAGAATAAAATAACAGAACTGTTTTCTACATGCCATAGTGTTTTGAAAAGTTTTTTTAAGTCGCCCTCAAGGGCTATAAATTTGGACTCTGTAATAACTTGCAATGCTAATTTTAAAATAATCTCATTGGACTCATACACTTTTACTTCTTTTTCTATGAGTCGAAATCGAAGCAGTCGCTTGAGCGCGTCCTCTATGTTTTGAACTTGTATCCATGCTATTTCCATATCGTTTATCTGGGTTGGCTTNNAAAATAACTCCATATGCCCCATTTAAAAGCGCTATTTCTATTGTCTTTTCATCAAAAGCTATAAAAAGGTCACCTCTTTTTATACTCTTTGCATCAAACACAATATTGTCAAAAATATTTACAAATGGCTCATTTAGAAGTTTGCCATGCGTAAGTGCAAGGATATTCTCAAGTCTCATCCAATTGGGGTACCCGCTTTTTTAGATTTTTCTGGTCTTATTAAACATAAACCATCTTCATCTTTAGCAGCAAGAAGCATTCCCTCAGACAACATTCCCATAAGCTTCGCAGGCTTTAAGTTTGCAACCACACACACGTGTGTATTTAAAAGTGACTCAGCACTATAAAACTCTCTAATTCCGGCAACAACTTGTCTAATCCTTCCATCACCCAAATCGACTTGCAGTTTTAAAAGTTTTTTACTTTTTGGAACTTCTTCGGCTTCAACTATGATACCAACTTTAAGAGACGTTTGAAAGAACTGACCTATTTCAATGAGATTATCTTCTTGCAAGCTACTCTCTTCTTGTGGTGCCTTGATCTCTTTTTTATCTTCTTTTGGTTTGTTAGGCTTTGCTGCTGGTGCTTCTGGCATGAGAGGCTCTTCAACGCGAGGAAAAAGTGGAGGAACAACTTTAATACTAAATAGTTTTAGTAGTTTTTTGCCTAAAACAAGCTCTTTATAACTTTCGTTATTTATTTCAAAATGAAGAGCATCTGCTATAGTATTGGTTGTACGAGGCATAATAGGGTGCAGCATTATTGCAGCTTTTGCCAAGATATTTGCAACCAATGCGACCGTCGCAAGTGCTTCGTCTTTTTTGTTTTCTTTCATTTTTATCCAGGGAGCATGCTCTTCAATAGCCTTGTTTCCGATGGCAAAAAGCTTCCAAAGTTCTTCTAAATATCTATGCGTTTGTAAATTTTCCATAAAAGCATCAAGATTTCCAAGCGCTTCATCCATTGCATCAAGCTCTTTTTTATGAAATTTTTCTACATCAATGCTGTCTATTACATAGTCACTGTATTTGCCGCTCATGCCAATGATGCGGTTGAGAAGATTGCCCAAATCATTACTCAGTTCAGAATTTATTCTATCTATAAAAGCTCTTTGGGAGAAGTCGCCGTCTTGTCCAAAAGGAACTTCTCTGAGCATGAAATATCTCAGATTTTCTACACCGTACGCATCGGCTACCTCTTTTGGAGCTATGACATTGCCTTTTGATTTAGACATTTTTTCACCATCTCTCGTCCACCAGCCATGCGCGCCAATATGTTTTGGAAGCGGCAAGTCGAGACTCATCAAAAAAGCAGGCCAATAAATAGCATGGAAACGGAGAATATCTTTGCCCACAAACTGCGTTGAAGCCGGCCAGTAATGCATATTTACATCTTCTTTTCCATAACCTAGAGCTGTTATGTAGTTTAAAAGTGCATCAAGCCAAACGTACATGACATGCTTATCGTCTTGCAATGACTCAGGCATTTTCACGCCCCAAGTAAAAGAGGTTCTTGTAACAGACAAATCTCTAAGTCCGCTTTTTACGAAGTTTATAACTTCATTTGCACGCGAGCGAGGCAATATAAAATCTGGATTATCAGCATAATGTTTTAGCAGGGCATCTTCATATTTTGAGAGTCTAAAAAAGTAGCTTTCTTCCTTAATGATACTTGTAACTCTCCCGCAATCAGGACAAAATTCACCATCGATGAGTTGCGTTTCAGGGAAAAAAGTCTCACAACTTACACAATAATGTCCCTCATAAAAGTCTTTATATATATCACCTTTTGCGTACATGACTTCAAAAGCTTTTTGAACACCTTTTTTGTGTTCTTCATCCGTTGTTCTTATAAATTTATCATAGCTTATTTCAAAGTCATCCCATAATGTTCTAAATGAAGCACTTATTTCATTGGCAAATTCTTGTGTAGGTTTACCATTTTTTTGTGCTGATTCTTCTATCTTTTGACCATGCTCATCCGTTCCAGTTAAAAAGTAAGTATCATTTCCTTTTAATCTCTCATATCTGCTCATAGTATCGGCAATAAAAGTTGTATACGCATGCCCAATATGAGCCTCACCGTTTACATAGTATATGGGCGTTGTAATATATTTACTCAATTTTTTTCCTTGTTTATGAAGTTAAAGCGACAAGTCGCGTGAGCTCTCTATTGAAGAATTAGAACTCAAATCCACCAGTTTCACCTTTTGACATGCTGTTATAAACCGATTTTACATAATCAACTCGCAACACACACGTGAAATAGTGCTCACAACTGCTACAGCTTTTTAAAGCTTTTTCCCCTTGGGCATGTAATGTATCTTCTTGACACTTTTGCACTTTTAGTATCATTTCATCAAGATGTAATTCAAATTTATCCATGTTGTTATCGAGCATTTTTTGAATACACTTCTCGCACTACAGCTATCTCATGTTTAGAGCCAAAAAAACATTGCGAAGTTCCGTGTATATGATCATGATCTAACAACATAAAGTCTTCATGTATTCCATCCTCCGCATCACCGCCAGAGACCCTAAATATAAAGGCAAAAGGATACACTTCAAAGAGTTTACGAAGCCTGCCTGCTGGTCTATCGGATGTGTTAGGATAGCTAAAAAGTCCACCGCCTTTGAGTAATATGTTGTGTAAATCTGGAACCATGCCTCCAGAGTACCTGAGACGATATCCTTCTTTGAAAAAATTATCTACCATTGCTTTATGAAAAGGGGGCCAGTTCATTTGAGTTCCACCTGGAGCATTGATGTTCCCTTTTTCCTTCATTCGAATCTCTCTGACAAATTCAAATTCAGTCCCTTGTAACAGGTAAAGTTTGGTTTTTTCCTGGGCAAAAACTATCTCTACTCTAGGACCATAGATGACATAACAAGCAGCTACCATATTTCTTGCTCCCCAGTTATACTCATAAATACCAAAGATAGAGCCCACGCTCAAATTTACATCAATCAACGATGAACCATCAAGCGGATCGTAAGCGACAAAGTATTTCCCATCTTGATTGATGCACACTTCATGCTCTTTTTCTTCACTTGCAATCGTATGAATAGAGAGGATTTTAGACAACTCTTCCTCAATAATCAAGTCACACTTTATATCCAATTGTAGTTGCGTATCACCCGAACTATTCTCTTTTCTAGAATAGCTTATGTCCTTGGTGTCAATCGCTTCTTTAATTCTCTTAGCAATTTTTTGAATAGGTTCTAAAAATATATTTTTCATCCTTAGACTTCCTTTGCATTTTTGAATATCCAAGAAATTACTTCATCTGGATTATTTAAATTTAAAACAATAACGTTAGTTGGAATTTTATATTTACTGATATCAATACTTTCATCGACTGCAAGAGCATTTATGTAAGGAAAATAATCACTGTCTAATGAATCTCTAAATATACCAATACGAGGTAATGGTAAATTTTTCAAACCCTCAACAAGGAGAATATCAAACACATCAAAGAGTCTTATAATCTCATGTAAATCTTTGTTTTTTTGAGAAAAATATGTGGTTCTATTTGGGGAGGTTACGATAACCTCTGCGCCTGTATCTGAAAATTTATAACTATCTTTTCCTTCAACATCAAATCTAGCTTTATCTTTAGAATCATGTTTTACAATTGCGACTTGTTTCGTATGCTCATGGATAAGTTTTCTAGCTACCTTAAGGATAAGGGTTGTTTTTCCACTATTCGAAGGACCTGTAAATGCAACTGCTAATCTTTTTTTCAATGTATTTCTTTGTTTAAAATTTTATTGATTATACAAAATACTCTTTAAAGAGTTGTTTAATGAGATATAATTCATCGCAAAATTTGGAAGGATATTTATGAAGTTTTTTTTAATATTTTTATTTATTTTTACTGGTTGCGCAACAAAAAACGCTTTTAGTAAATTTGACATGACAACAGAACAAGAGCTTGGTGCCTCAAGCTTGCAAAGTAGTAAAATTATCTCCAATGATAAAGTAAATGGGGTGATTTCAGCCCTATATTTAAATGAAATTTATCCAAAATTATTTCATCAAGAAGAGAATTTTTTCATTTTTTTCTACTCAAAAGAGAAAGAAATGGTGCTTGATTTAAATAATTCTGACACGATGGCTCCAATCATCAAACTCAACTCAAAATTGCCACTAAAAATCAAACAACTTCCACCTGTTAATGAGTTTTCCCATCTCATCTCTATACAAAACAATTGGACAAATTATTATTTCGTTACTTTTGAAAAGGAAGAAACTACAAGGCTTGAGCTTGTTCTCGAAAACTGTCAGTCTCCTTTGGCTGCGTTAGTATTTCAAAAAGATGAACAATAGAGACATTTTCACCCATAATTTTTTTATACATCACATAATAAGCCAAAACTTTTTTACCATACTCTCGACTTTCACTGTTTTGCATCCGTTCCATACTCATAAATGGCTCATAGAGCCCCTCATTAAAATTGCCATTTAAGAGAAACTTTTTGAAAAATCCCATGCCGCCATTATAAGCATACGCCATAAATAAAGGATGATAGAGGAGTTTTTTCATCCAATTAATATGTTTAAGTGCATAATTTATATTGTTCTTAGGATTAAACATCTCCGCATAGCTTTGCATTGGCTCTTTTTCTTTTATACTTATAGCATCCGCAACAAAAGGCATCAACTGCATTAAACCTAAAGCATAAGAGTGTGATATAGCAGATGGTATCAAATGACTCTCTTGTTTCATGATGGCATACACAAGAGCTTTTTCGTCATTAGATAAATTTTGTAAATATTCATCATAAGGCATTATAAAACTGTGCATTTTATAATCATTTGCTTTTTCGAGTATAAACGCTTGAACAGGAGACATATTTTGAAATTTATATTGAGATGCTAAAGTAATCAGCTCTTCTTTTGGTGTTTCATTTATTTTATTGAGAATTTCTAGCCAATCAAATGGGTCTTGTAAATTTTGCTCTGTTGCATCTTGAAGTGTTTCAACACTTGTAAAATAGTTATCAAAATCTTTCTTTAAAATCTCATGTGCATACAAAGTGTAAATATTTATATCTTTGCTCAGAAGCAACTCATGAAGATATTTTTCATCCTTTGAGATAAGGTACATCCAAAAATAACCTTTATCTACATCTATCATTTGCGTAGCATTTAAAACAGAAAATTCTAAATACTTGAGTGCCTCTTTTTTATTTGCACTCTTTATGTGATGAAGAGCAATCCAAAAATTACTCTCAGCATTGAGCATTTTAGCGTCTATAACCGATAAGGATTTTTGAAGTTTATCAAGTTTATCGTCATTGAAAACCGTTTTTATAAAAGAAAATACTTTTGGATGCGTCGTTAATTTATTGACAAATTGTTCATCTAAATCAATATTGAGATTCTCTCTTCTGTGACTAACTGTTGTGGATGTAAACATTGTAAGTATCGTTTCTGCATCATACGATTCATACGCTTTTTGTTCATACGGCTCATTTTGAATACGTAACAAATCTTTTATATTTTGAGAATCGATTTTTTGTGAGAGTTCTTCTCTTTGTTTTTGAGTCATGGCAAGAGTTTTATAAGGGCTCATGGCTAAAGCTAAACATTCTGGTTTCTCAATGGAGAGTAAATCATTGCGTTTCATACATGAGAGTGTCTCATTTATCTCTGGTTTATCTGTTTTGTTTGCATAGGCAAGAAGTAATTTATTATTTACTTTACTGAGTTGACTAAAAGCTTCATCTGCTTGTGCAGGAGTTATATCTTGTTTAAAATATTGCCACACCATAAAATCTTTGGCGCGACTTGTAGGTTTTGATTGTATCTCTTGGAGTGTTATATCACCATGAACACTTACTAAAAAGAGAGAAAATATAAAAAAAAATTTCAACATGACGACTTTTTAGGCCAATTTTGCAATTGTAGTAAAAATATAATTTAATAAAATTACTCCAACTTGCAAGCCAATAATAATGACCAAAGGTGCCAAATCTAAACCATTAAAATTAGTTTTTATACGTCGTCTTACAAATGAATAGGCTGGATTTGTTATTCTGTGTAAAAACTGTACCACTGGATTGTAAGGATCAGGATTGACAAAACTCAGCAATGCTGAAATAATAATAACCCAAATATAAACATTGACAAGTCCTGTTAAAAGAGAACCTAATTGAAAAATTACCATTCCTAAATCACTCATTTTGCTATCTCTCCAATGTAATTTTTTAAATATTTGTAAATTTCAGCAATATCTGGACCATGTTCTGCTCCGGTCAGAAGTAAACGAAGAGGCTTTGAAAAGTTCTCGCCCTTAAGCCCTGATGCTTGCATAATATGGTTTTTAAAATCCTCATATTTGTCAAAGTAGGGCGCATTTTTAATGGCGGCACGTAAAAGAGTAGATTGCTTTTTCAACTCTTCTGGAATAACTTTCGTAGCAAAAACAGACTGAATTTTACCTCTTAGCTCTTTGATTGTACTAGCTTCCTCAAGGTAAATTTTTGCAAGTTCGCCAATTTCTTCATCTGCAAAACCAACATATCTTGAAAGTTCCTTCGCATCAAGCAACTTTAAATGCTCACTATTTATGTGTCGTAACGTATTCATATCAAAACGGGCAGGGGATTTTGATATCTCATCAAGTTTGAACCATACAACAGCTTCTTCGGTTGTAAAAATTTCTTTTAGCGGTTTATTTCCCATTAATATTAAATAGTTTGATATAGCTGAAGGTAAAAAACCCTCTTCTAGTAGCCATTTAACACTCGAAGCATCGTCGCGTTTACTCATTTTCTTGCCATCATCATTTAAGATAATCGGAAGGTGAGCGTACTCTATTTTTTTATTATATTGAAGAGAATTTCGAATGTGGTCTTGTTTTGGTGTATCGATCATATGGTCTTCACCGCGAATAACGATGGAAATATCGCTCAGCATATCATCGACTGCACAGGCAAAATTGTATGTCGGCGTTTTATCTTGTTTGAGTATTACGAAACTGTCAACTTCATCAGGCGTAAAAATAACTTCCCCTTTGATGTAGTCTTTAACGATAATGTCATCTGCGGATTTTTTTATTCTGATGGTAAAGGGGTTCATATTATCTATGACAAGTTCCGCTGGAAGGTTTGTGCAAGCTTCATCATATCTGTAGACTTTTTTATTCGCTTTTGCCTCTTCTCTTTTGTTTTCAAGCCACTCAGGAGAGCAAAAACAGCTAAACGCTTTTTTATCGTGTATAAGTTGCAATGCCATGGCAGAATGAAAACGAAAATTTTCGCTTTGATAAATTACTTGGGAATATTCAATACCAAACAAGTCTAAAATGGCAATTATTTCTTGGTCTTTACCCTCTATATTTTTTTCTTTATCCATATCTTCAATTCTGACAATCAAATTTTCTTTGTTTTGCTTCGAAATGATAGAGTTAAATAGGGCAACTCGCAAATTACCTATATGCATATCACCAGTAGGACTGGATGAAAATCTTAGCATTATAATTCCTGGATAATATATTTTTGGAATTTTAACAAGTTTTAGCTAACGAAGTTCTTTATTTAGGCTCTTCTTTAAGCAAAGCAAGCCTTTTATCTAAGAATCTATAAGCTCTAATTTGATAAAATGCAACCCTTAAATAAGAGTTTTAAAATCAAAAGGTTCAATAATGAGAGAGAGCAAAGATTTTTTACGTACAATAGTTGAAGAGGACTTAAAGTTAGGCAAATATAACGAGATTGTTACAAGATTTCCACCGGAACCCAATGGATTTCCACACATTGGACATGCTAAGTCTATCGCTATAAATTTCGGTATCGCTCGCGACTATAATGGTCACTGCAACCTGAGAATGGACGATACCAATCCGACAACAGAAGACACCAAGTACGTCGAGGCTCTTAAAGATGCCGTGCAGTGGCTTGGATTTGAATGGGGAGATGATGTATATTTTACTTCTGATTACTTCCCTAAGATATACGATTATGCCGTTGAGCTTATCAAAATGGGTAAAGCATACGTTGACTCTCTAGATGAAGAAGAAATAAGAGAATACCGAGGTACCGTAACAGAGGCTGGAAAACGCAGTAAATATGCGCAGCGCAGCGTTGAAGAAAATTTAGACCTTTTCCAAAGAATGAAAAACGGTGAGTTTAAAAACGGTGAACACGTTTTAAGAGCTAAAATAGATATGAGTGCAGCCAATATGAAAATGAGAGACCCTCTTTTGTATCGTATCAGACATGCGCATCATTTCAGAACGGGCGATGGTTGGTGCATTTACCCAATGTACGACTATGCTCACTGCTTGTCTGATTATATAGAAGGGGTGACGCATTCCATCTGTACACTGGAGTTTGAAAACAACCGTGATATTTACAACTGGGTGTTAGATGAGCTTGGACTGAAGCTGCCGCGCCCTTACCAGCATGAGTTTGCACGACTGGGTATCAACTATACGGTCATGAGTAAAAGAAAGCTTTTGGAATTGGTTGATGGTGGACAGGTAAGTGGCTGGGATGATCCTCGCTTGCCTACGATTGCAGGATATAGAAGAAGAGGTTATACTCCAGAATCTATTTTAAACTTTTGTGATCAAATAGGTATAGCAAAAGCAAACTCAATGGTTGATGTTTCACAGCTTGAATTTTGTATAAGAGATGATTTAAATACAAAAGTGCCACGTGTACTCTGTGTGCTTGACCCACTGAAAGTGACGATTGAAAATTATGAAGGTCATGAAGAGATAGATGCTCCATACTACCCGCATGATGTACCTAAAGAAGGTTCAAGAAAGATGCCTTTTTCTAAAGAGATTTATATTGAGCGCGACGACTTTATGGAGAACCCTCCAAAAGACTACTTCCGTCTTACTCCTGAGCAACCCGTACGTCTTAGACATGGTTATATTATCTCTTATAAAGAAGTGGTTAAAGATGCTAATGGCAACATCCTAGAGATAAAAGTCAAATATCATCCTGAGTCTAAAAGTGGCTCAGATACGAGTGACATCAAGGTTAAGAGTGCCATCCAATGGGTAAGCGCTCAAGAAGCTAAACCAATCGAAGTAAGACTGTATGATAGATTATTCTCCTGTGAAGCTCCAGAGGGAATACAAGATATAAACCCAAATTCTTTACAAGTTATAAAAAATGCTTTTGTTGAACCTGCTGTGATAACAGAGAAACCTGATGAGAGATTTCAGTTTGAAAGACATGGGTATTTTTATGCTGACCCTGTTGACTCCACTGACGAAAAGCCGGTGTTCAATAAAATTGTCGGTCTCAAAGACTCGTGGACTAAAAAGACAAAAACAACTGAGAGTGCACCCAAGCTTCAAGCTAAAAAAATACAGATAGAGGGCGAAGAAACTTCTATGAGTAAAACTCAAAAGACACGGTTTGATAAGTACACTGATGAGCTTGGACTAAACAGCGAAATAGCTAATATTCTAGCTCGTGATGAACAGCTTTCATCATTCTATGAAGAAGCTTTATCTCTGCTCAATAGTCCAGTTAGTATCGCTAATATTGTGGTGAATGAAGTTGCTAGAGAGCTAAAAGAGCAGCAATTAGACCAACTCAAGTTTAGTGCAAAGCAAATAACACAGCTTGTTAAAATGGTTAATGATGAGACTATTTCAAGCAACATTGCTAAACAAGTATTTGAAGAGATGGCAAAATCTGGAGAAAATCCAACACAAATAGTTGAGACTAAAGGACTGGTGCAGATAAGTGACCCCTCTAAAATTTTGCCAATCATTGATGAAGTAATTGCAAAAAATCCAGACAACGTGCTCAAGTTTAAAGCAGGCAACACTAAACTGCTAGGCTTCTTTGTAGGGCAGGTGCTAAAAGTTACAGACGGAAAAGCAAACCCAACTGTGGTAAATGAACTTGTTGCCGATAAATTGGCGACATGCTAGGTTAAAACTCGGAGTTTATTGCATAATTCTGGTTCAATGATATTATGTCTAATAGACTCTGGATACTTAAAATAGATGAATTTATGTTTGTCTTGGCATGCAAAAAAATAACTTAATAATAGAACAGGGTGATTTTAGTAAATTTGATTAAATAATTTCTTTGAAAGTAAAAATATGACCGAAAAGTTGATATATAGAATTCTGAAAGCTGGAGAGTTTTTAAAGTAGGTAGTTATAGTGGTGACCCCGAGGAGAATTGAACTCCTGTAACATGGATGAAAACCATGGATCCTGACCGCTAGACGACGGGGCCACTATCAGTATTATTTCCTGAGCCGAAATTATATATATAATAAACTTAATTAATCATAAAATATGTTTTAGGCTCAAATCTTTTTTAATTTTTACTCGTAAAAACTACGAAGAGCTCTGATGATAACAGCATTTTTAGAAATACTTTCAGCTTTTGCATTTTCATTAACAACTTCATACAAATCTAATGGTAAAGAGATAGAAAATGTTTTCGTCTCAATTTTTTTCTTCTTAGCAATCATGGCTAAAATACTAGTCAAAAGTTCAATTATTCTTTTTGTATCTATTGGTTTTTGTACAAAACTGTTCACGCCAACTTCGATAGATGCAGAGATTTTATCTATGTCATTACTTGCAGAAATAACTATTATAATCTGATTAGAATCAATCTCGCGGATTTTACGAGAGAGCTCAATGCCATCCATACCCGTCATGATAATATCAACAAAAACAACATCAGGTTTTGTTCTATTGTATACTTCCAGTGCTTCTAGACCATTAAAACAAGAAGATACATCAGAAAAAAAGTTTTTAAAAGTAGAACTCAACAGTTGGTTTGTTACTTTTTCATCTTCAACCACCATGGCTGTTAGCTTTTTTGTTTCGTGTGTCAATTGTACTAAATCTACATTCCCCATAATAAATACCTTTTATTCAATTTTATGAAATAATACCGACTTTTTGGTAACAAATGAAATAGGTAAATGGCTAAATATGGACGAATATTACTAGAATAGGCTTCTTTTAAAATAAAAAAATGTTAAAAGTAATTATTATTTTTATTAGTTACTAAATTTTTTGAAATTTTCAAGCCAATGTATATCAGATTCTTTTGCATTTTCTTTTTGAATAAGGAGCGTATCTATAATATTTACAAGTGTATTATTATCCATAAATTCTAAAAGAGCAGGGTCTATCACTGTTGTAGATTTCGTATCATAATTATTTAAAAGATTTTGAATATCCTCGATTAACTCTCTCTTACTACTCATGACTATTCCTCTCATTATTTTTCTCTCAATCATAAAGGCATGAAGCTTTCAGCACCAATAAATAAAGATTCAAATTATATAATAGAAAAATTAAAGAGGAGCTACAATCAAACTTCTATAACTAAGATCAGTTTAATAATTTGGAAGTACAACTTCAAGTCGTACCTATAACGGCATCAAATCCAAAAAAAACTCTTATTGGTTAACATAATGTAAATTCTATTAAAAACAGCATGGTCACTCTCAGGTGTCATTCGTATCAAGAATTTTTTGCTATAATAAAACAAACAATTATACAAGCAACCTGATTGAGGAGTTAACTTATGTTTGGATTTGAAAACTTTGGATATTTCTTTTATCTAATGATATCTTTATTAATTTTTCTTTTTGTGCTATCGGTTACTTTTATCTATCTTTACATACAAAAAACAAAAGAGATTCGCAAATATAAAGCGAATGAATCAGCATTGATACAGGGAGCCTATTTCGACCCAATTACAAAGTTGCCAAATAAATTAAATATCGATACGGTTATTAAAGAGCAAATTGTACGCTGTACAAGACGGAATAAATCCTTTTTTACTGCAATTATAAAAATTGATAGTTTACATGAGGTATACAATCACTCTGTAGAACAAGAAATTGTTATTGAAGTAGCAAAACGTTTATTAGAAATCGTGCGCACGGAGGATTTAGTCGGTTATATTTTAGATGGTAGTTTTGTTATTGTATTTAACGAATATCTTGAAGAAACCAATATACAGACCGTTCTTAGAAGAGTAAATAATTTATTGAAGAAAGAGTTATTAATTGATGATAAAGCCCATAAAATAAAAGTATCAATGGGACTCGCTAAATATCCAGATAATGGTCAAAATTCTCATGAAATTATTAAGTACGCACTTTTAAATCGAAAACAATAAAAGAGCTATAACACCCTCTACAAACACCCTACTCTTTAAAATTCTATAAACAAGTACTTTCAAGCATTAGACATACATTTGCAACATTAATGTCAAGAGAAAATGTAAGTCAGTATTATAACGAGTTAGCGGGTCTTCTTAGCCATTCTAGCCCAAAAGTAATCCTAGAATACTATACAAGTATAATTCAGTCTAAAAATATTGATTTAGGTGCTAATTTTTTACTTTTTGGGCACAATAGAGACACAATAAAAAAAGAAGAAGACTCAAAATCCCTATAAATAGGCACTTTAAAGAGTTAGGTACAACTATAAGCCGAGTTTTGTTTTGATAGTATTAATCTACTATGTTATTTGCATAACATCTCTAGCGAAACAGTAGCGATGTAAGACGCTGACCATCTGTTTCTTGCTGCCATGTTGGGTTTTCAAGCTCTCTATATTACTATAGACACTGGTGGTCTCTTACACGCACCTTTTCACCTTTACTACCATAAATGATAGAAGTCTAATCTCTGTTGCACTTTCCCTCGCATTACTACGGCCATTCGTTAAATGGAACACTGTCTTACAGCAGCTCGGACTTTCCTCTTGAATAAACAAGTCACTATCTGTTGTACCTATGAAATTGTACTTAAAATTTCTTTATTATCAATACTTAGTATTATATGAACACTTGTTCATATTTTAAATTAGTCGAATGAACAAGTGTTCATATAACACTAAGCTTATATTAACACTTGTTCATATATAATTTTTTCGATATTAACAAGCGTTCATATATGCTTAAGAGGGGTAAGAAATGACGGAAAATACGACAGATAGTAAAAAAACTGGAACAAAACAAAAGATTCTAAAAGTTGCTACTTCTTTGTTTTGTGAGCTTGGTTATAACGGTGCTAGCATACGAAAAATAGCTTCTCAAGTGGGCATAAGAGAGAGTGCAATATATAATCACTATAAAAATAAAGAAGAGATATTTCTTGAGGTGTCTAAAGAGATTTTTTCATCACCCTTCTCTACTGAAGATAATGATGTTAGAGAAATGGCGATGAAAGGCAAAGCATTTTTAAATAAATTTGTGATGCAATACAAGCTTCTTACATTTGATAAAAACAACGAAAATATGTTCAGGCTACTCATGATAGAGCTTTTACAAAACGCAGAGCTTAGAGAGCAGTTTATGACTCATTTTCACGATAAAAATATAAAAGTTTTATCTGAGGGATTTTTTATTATGATGCAAAATGATCTTATTCGCTCTCAAGACCCAATGGTGATATCATACGAGTTTTTATCTACTCTTTTTTATATTCGACTTCAAGTAACCCTCTTACGATTTGATGCTAAGTCGACTAATCATCTCTCAACAATGTTTGAAAAACATCTGGAATTTTTCTGGGAAAGTATTAAGATTTAGAGATGCATTTAATACTATAAAATATCTAATATTTTATAGTATTAAAGTTAAAGTTAAAAAAAAAGACAACCTCTATTGAGATTGTCTTTTGCATGAAAAAAAACTATAAGCCCATCGCCTCATTAGCATATTTTTCACCCAATTCGTATGCTTTAATATTTGCAGCATGAACTTTTTCAGGAACCTTAGAAAGCATTGTTTTTACAAGAACATCTTTTTCTAGGGCTTTTTGCATAGTATTAGCAATCGCAAGAGCAACTACAGATTGAGTAATAACATTACCAACCTCTTCTTTTGCAATAGTAATAATAGGAATTTCATAAATTTTCCATTTATTTCTATCTTCATCTGTTGGATGAACAAGATTTGGATCAACTACAATCGTCCCGCCCAAAGTTACCCCATTCTTAAAAGAGTTATAACTTACCTGAGCAACAGAGAGCATAAAATCAATCTCACCATCATTTGCATATGGATAAAATATTTCATTATCATCCAAAGTAATATCAACGACAGTTGGACCACCACGTACTTGTGATGTATATGTTGCTGTTTTTAAGCCATGACCGCCAGTTTTAATTTTTGCAGCTGCAAAAATTTCCCCTGCTAGAAGAACACCTTGCCCACCAACACCTGTAAATCTCATTAAATTTCTAGCCATTGTGTGTTTCCTTATATTTTTTTAGCAAAATCATTTTGAGAAATTACTTTTCTATTTCCTTGATGAACTTTAATAACCTCTGCATACATATCACAATATTCATCTGCTTCTTTATCTTCTTTTAAGATACCAGTTGGAAAAATATTTAATTGTTCTGCTGGAGATAATTCATCATATTTCTTTTTAGGCATAGTAATACTATCAATCCAAGCAAGGTTATCCATAGCAGAAACCATTTTATTTTTTCTACCAAGGTTAATATGACAATTTGATAAAATATCAAGACATGCAAAACCTTTATGCTCAATAGCTTTAACAAATAATTTTTCTAATTTTTTAGGATCTAACATTGATTCACGAGCAACAAAAGAAGCACCCGCTGCAATTGCTAAATTACATGTATCAAAAGTCGGATCAATATTACCTGCTTTTTGAGATACAGTCCACATACCCTTAGGAGTAGTAGGTGAAGTTTGAGAATTAGTTAAACCATAAATAAAGTTATTAATAATAATAAGCGTTATGTCAATATTTCTTCTGCATCCGTGAATTGTATGATTTCCACCAATAGCAAGTGCATCACCATCACCTGCTACACAAACCACATATTTGTCTGGATTAACAAGTTTAATTCCTGTTGCGAATGCAACAGTTCTTCCATGTGTTGTGTGAACGGTATTAAAATCAACATATGAAGAAAATCTTCCTGAGCACCCTATTCCAGATACTACACATATATCATCTCTGTTTATATTTAGTTTATCTATAGCTCTTATAAAAGCTTTTAATATAACACCATCTCCACAACCCCAACACCAAAGTGTCGGCATCTTTTCAAGTCTTAAATATTTATCATAATTAAATGCCATTACATCATCTCCTTAACTTTATTCACAATCTCATATGGAGAGATTGGTCTACCATTTACTTTAAATAGTCCTTCAATGTCTAAACGACCAGTTGAACGTTGTACTTCATCGTAGTATTGACCAATATTTAATTCAACAACTAGGATTTTTTGGATTTTTTGACCCAATTCTCTCATTCTATCTTGTGGACTTGGCCACAATGTAATTGGACGGAATAAGCCTGCTTTAATCCCTTCTGCACGTAAATGGCGAATTGTTTCTTTTGCAGATAATGCAACTGAACCATAAGCAATAATTAAAAATTCTGCATCATCCACCATATACTCTTCATTGTATTCGATTTCATCTTTATGGAGTTCAACTTTATCTTCAAGTCTTTGAATAAGTTTTCTACAAGTTTCAATCTCTTCAGTTGGGAACCCTTTAGCATCATGGTGAAGACCTGTAAAGTGGTATCTATATCCTTTAAACATTGGATTAAGAACTGCTGGCTGATCATGTGCACACTCATATGGACGGTAGTCTTCAGGTGCGCCATCAAAAGATTTTCTTGGAACGATGCCAGCCTTAACCTCTTCAACAGTTGGAAGATCTGCTTTACCATGCATGTGACCTATAGTTTCGTCCAAAAGTACAAAAACAGGTTGCATAAATCTATCCGCTAAATTAAATGCTCTTACTGTTTCAGTATAACACTCAGCCAAAGATCCAGCACATACTGTAATTGATTTGTAATCACCATGAGAAGGATTTTTTGCTTGTGCAACATCTCCCTGAGACACACGAGTTGGAAGACCAGTTGAAGGACCACCACGCATAACATTGACAACAACCAAAGGAACTTCTGCCATTTGAGCAAGACCAAGATTTTCAGCTTTAAGGGAAATACCAGGTCCTGAAGTAGCAGTCATCGTTCTAACACCTGCCATACCAGCTCCAATCGCAGCTGCAACACCAGCAATCTCATCTTCCATTTGTATACAAACACCACCGAGTTCTGGCATCAAATCTGACATTTCATGCATTACTTCACTTGAAGGTGTGATTGGATATCCACCAAAAAATCTACATCCTGCATCTGCTGCAGCTAGTGCAGATAGTTCATTACCACTTGAAATTACTTCTCTAGTTGCCATTATTTAACTCCTTGTACGTCAAGCGACATATAGTTATTTGCAACAATTGCTGCTTGTCTCTCTTTAGCTTCATCTGTTAATTTAGCAAAACTAAATCCAGCCGCTTTATACTCTTTTGAATCCGCTACATATATAGCAAAATCTGGACATGTCAGTTCACACTCGTTACATCCGATACAAGCTTCTGGATGATCTATAGATATCATCGCACCAAGAGTTGAAGTTGATTCATACTTCATACCAAGAACACCTGATGGACATACAGATACACAAATATCACATGCCTTACAATTGCTTACATTGACCCATACAGGTTGATTTCCAGGGTTTACAGTTTTAAAAGTTCCCATTTACTCTCCTAAGTTATTAAATTACGAATTATTTCGTGCTCTCTTGAATATTAAATTTTCCAACAGCACAAGAGACAAAACTTTTTGCCTTCAAGGCAGTCGAACTAGAAAAATTCATATCTTCATCAAAAAAAGGATATCCTAGTTTTCTTAAAGTTGCTCTAAAATGTGCTAATGACGCCTCGTTTAAAATATCTACTGTTACCTTACGAGGCTCGCACGAAAAATCAATATTTATAAATGTAAAGCCTTCTTTTACTAAGGCTTTATGAATTGTATTTGCACACCCTTCACATCTAATGTTTTTGACTTGTACTGTTGTAATCATCTCTTACTTTTTGCCCAAAACTTCCGCTATTGCTTTGCCTATTTCAGCAGGTGAAACAACAACTCTTACTCCTGCATCTCTGAGTGCATCCATTTTTTCTTTTGCAGTTCCAGCACTTCCACTCACAATTGCACCTGCATGACCCATAGTTTTTCCCTTAGGTGCAGTCTGTCCTGCTATAAAGGCAACAACAGGCTTCGTAATTTGTTCTTTGATTAATTTTGCAGCTTGAATCTCAAGATCTCCACCAATCTCACCAATCATAACAATCGCATGTGTATCTGGATCAGCTTCAAACATTGGAAGAAGTTGCTTATACGAAAGTCCTATAATTGGGTCTCCACCGATACCAACTGCCGTTGTAATACCAAAACCTTCTTTGCATACTTGGTTTGCACCTTCATAGGTTAATGTACCCGATTTAGAGATCAAACCAACATTTCCTTTTTTGAAAATCGAACCAGGCATAATACCGATTTTACACTCCTCAGCTGTGATAATACCTGGACAGTTTGGCCCAATAGTCATCATGCCATGTTTGGTTGCATACGCTTTTGCCGCTTGCATGTCTTTAACTGGAGCGCCTTCTGTAATAATAACAGCAAGCGTAATCCCAGCTTCAGCAGCTTCCATGACAGCATCGCCAACAAATGCAGGTGGAACAAAAATCATAGAAACTGTAGCACCCGTAGTTTTTACAGCATCTCTTACTGTATTGAAAACTGGTTTGCCTAAATGCTCCGTTCCACCCTTATTTGGTGTAACACCGCCAACTATTTTTGTTCCATAAGCAAGGCACTGCTCAGCATGAAAAGTACCCTCTTTACCTGTAAAACCTTGAACGATAACTTTTGTATCTTTGTTTACTAAAATTGACATAAATTATTCTCCTTTTGCCGCAGCTACTGCTTTTGCAGCACCGTCACCTAAATCATTTCCAACAATAATATTTTTGATATTAGCATTTTTAAGAATCTCAGCTGCCTCTGGAGCATTAGTTCCATCAAGACGTACAATCACCGGCACATTTACATCAGTTAACCTAGTTGCTTCTAAAATACCATTAGCAATACGATCACAACGAACAATACCACCAAATATATTTACAAATATTGCTTTTACTTTAGGGTTTTTAAGAATAATTTCAAAACCTTTTGCAACTGTCTCAGCGTTAGCACTTCCGCCAACATCTAAAAAGTTTGCAGGAGTTCCACCCATGTAGTTAATCGTATCCATAGTCCCCATAGCAAGACCTGCGCCATTTACCATACATCCTATTTCACCATCGAGCGCAACATAAGAAAGACCGTATTTCGCTGCTTCAACTTCATCAGCGTCTTCTTCTGTCAAATCTCTCATGGCAGCGATGTCTGGGTGACGACCAAGGGCAGAATTATCAAAGCCCATTTTTCCATCAAGTGCGATGAACTCACCCTTGCCTGTTTTTATTAGTGGATTGATTTCTATCATCTCTGCATCATTTTCCATGTAAAGCTTAAAAAGTTTTTGTGCAAAAGAGATGATATTTTTTTGCTCAGACGGGTCAGTAAGTCCAAGACCAAAAGCTAACTCACGACCATGAAAAGGTTGAAAACCAATCGATGGGTCAACAGCAACAGTAATGATTTTTTCAGGAGTCTTTTCAGCGACATCCTCAATATTCATACCACCTTCAGTTGAAGCCATAATTAAAGGCATTTCTAGTTTTCTATCAAGAACAACTGAGAGATAAAATTCCGACTTAATATCGGCACCATCTTCGATGTAAAGTTTTTGGACTAACTTACCTTCGGCAGTAGTTTGATGAGTAACTAGAGTCATGCCAAGAATTTCACCAGCTAATTTTTCAACTTCTTCAAGACTCTTAGCAAGCTTAACGCCCCCGCCAAGACCACGACCACCAGCATGAATTTGGGCTTTAACAACCCAAATAGGACCACCTAACTCTTCTGCAGCTTTTACAGCGTCTTTGACGCTCTCAACCATTATGCCTCTTGGCGTTGGCACACCGTATTTAGCAAAAATTTGTTTTGCTTGATATTCATGTATATTCATTTATTCTCCTTATTTTAAAATAAAAATGATTACGCTTTTGGCGCAATCATCTCCTCTGGTTTTACATATTCATCAAATTGCTCTGCAGTTAAAAGACCAAGCTCAATTGCCGTAGCTTTAAGAGTAGAGTTGTTTTTATGCGCTGTTTTTGCGATTTTCGCTGCATTTTCATATCCGATATACGGATTAAGTGCAGTAACAAGCATTAATGAATCATGTAAAAAATGGTCAATTCTTGCATTGACTGGCATAATACCAATTGCTGCATGGTCATTAAATGAAACAATAGAATCACTTAAAAGTCTTACTGATTGTAAAAAATTATAAGCAATAACTGGCTTAAATACATTAAGTTCAAAGTTTCCTTGTGAAGCAGCTAAACCAATTGCGACATCATTTCCCATAACTTGACATGTAACCATAGTGACTGCTTCACTTTGCGTTGGGTTTACTTTTCCTGGCATGATTGATGAACCTGGTTCATTTTCTGGAATTGTAATTTCACCTAAACCACATCGTGGACCGCTTGCCAACCATCTTACGTCATTTGCTATTTTCATCATGTCGGCTGCAAGAGCTTTTAATGCACCATGAGAATATACTAGTGCATCATGAGAAGTGAGTGCATGAAATTTATTTGGAGCTGTAATAAAATCATGACCTGTAAGTTCTGATAATTTTTTCGCTACTCTTTCGCCTAACTCTGGATGCGCATTTAAACCCGTGCCGACTGCTGTTCCGCCAAGAGCCAATTCTCTTACTGCTTCAAGAGAATCTTTTGCCATTTTTTCACATTTATTTAACATCTCAACCCAACCGCTTATCTCTTGACCAAGCGTGATTGGAGTCGCATCTTGAAGGTGCGTTCTTCCTATTTTTACAATATGGTTAAATGCTTCACTTTTTGCTTGAAGCGTAGCTTTGAGTTTTGCAACCGCAGGTAAAAGTGACTCTTCTACTGCAATAACTGCAGCCACATGGAGTGCTGTTGGATAGGTATCATTTGAACTTTGAGATTTGTTGACATCATCGTTTGGATGGATTAATTTTTCAACTCTAAAATCTCCGCCCAAAATTTCAGTCGCACGATTTGCAAGAACTTCATTATTGTTCATGTTCGATTGCGTGCCTGAACCTGTTTGCCATACCACAAGAGGATATTGACCGTCAAGTTTTCCCGCTAACATATCATCAGCCGCTTGTGCTATTGCGTTTGCTTTTCTTGCGTCTAGTTTGCCTAAATCCATATTGACCAAAGCTACTGCTTTTTTCAAATATGAAAATGCTCTCGTAATTTCATAAGGCATTGTCTCTTGCCCAATTTTAAAATTTTCTATTGAGCGTTGTGTTTGGGCTGCCCAATATGCATCTATTGGAACATTTATCTCACCCATTGTATCTTTTTCTATTCGTGTTTTCAAATTACTTCTCCTCAAAAAAATTATGTGCATTGAGTGTATGAATCAAACTCTCAACAGAAGAACAAGAGTTTTTAAACATCTCTTTTTCTTTCTCATTCAAAGTCACTTCAATTATTTTTTCAGCACCATTTGCTCCAAGCATAACAGGCACACCTGAGACTACATTGCTATAACCATATTCACCCTCTAAATAAACAGCGCATGGATGAATTTGTTTTGTATCTTTTAAAATTGCTTCTACCATTATCGCAGTCGATTTGGCAGGAGCATAATAGGCTGAACCTGTTTTAAGGTGACCTACTATTTCTGCTCCTCCATGACGCGTTCGATCAACTATCTCACTAATTTCCTCATCACTAAGCACATCCGTCAGAGGGACACCTGCAACTGTTGAATAGCGAGGGAGTGGCACCATATCATCTCCATGACCGCCCATAACAGAAGCACGAATTTGTCCGCCACCATAGCCGAGTTTTTCTTGAATAAATGCTGCCATTCTTGAACTGTCCAGTATGCCTGCCATTCCTAACACACGACTTCTGTCAAAACCGCTCTCTTTGAGCGCTACATATGTCATGGCATCAAGTGGATTTGAAACCATGATGATAATTGCATCAGGAGAGTATTTTGCAATCCCCTGAACAACTTCTTTTGTAATCTTTGCATTAATCATAAGCAAATCATCACGGCTCATACCAGGTAATCTTGGACTTCCCGCAGTTACAACGACCACATCACAATTGACCAAATCTTCCATAGCTTCTGCAACTTTTACAACAGTATGACTTCGAACCGCTGATGCAGCTTGAGACATATCTAGTGCTTTACCTTTGGCAACATCTATTTTGTTATCACGAAGAATAATCTCATGGCACGAACCCAGCATCGCTAATGAGTAAGCTACAGTAGCCCCGACATTCCCAGCGCCTACAATACCTACTCTTTTCCCGTGTTTCATATATATTCCTTGAACTTAAAATTATGACACCATGAAAAATATAATATTTAAATATATCAAAGCACCACAAAAGACTTTCGCCTTTTCTATAAAACTATTAAACTTATAGTTCCATAAAAAAAGAAATCTTATCTTACGCCTAAAAAATAGGCGCAAGATATCTAAAACATATACTAAATAGAAGCGATAATAGTATTTAATGTAGCAGATGGTCTCATGGCAGCTTCAGCTTTGACTATATCTGGATTAAAATAACCACCAATATCTTGAGGTTTGCCCTCAATAGCCAATAACTCTTGAATGATTTTATCTTCATTTTCAGTTAATGCCTTTGCAACTGGAGCGAACTTCGCAGCCAACTCAGCATCATTCGTTTGAGAAGCTAAAGCTTTTGCCCAATATTGAGCTAAGAAAAAGTGACTCGCTTTGTTGTCAGGTTCTCCAGCTTTTCTTCCTGGTTCTTTATTATTGTCAAGATACGCTTGATTTGCCTCATCAAGTCCAGCAGTCACTACTTCTAATTTTTTAGAATGATTTTTTTGCGCGATAAATCTTAGAGATTCTGCAAGTGCTAAAAATTCGCCTAACGAATCCCAACGAAGATGCCCCTCATTTAAAAACTGCTCAACATGTTTAGGAGCAGAACCACCAGCACCAGTTTCAAATAAGCCACCACCCGCTAACAAAGGTACGATTGAGAGCATTTTTGCAGATGTTCCAAGTTCTAAAATAGGGAAAAGGTCTGTGAGATAATCTCTTAAAACGTTTCCTGTTACAGAAATAGTATCTTCACCTTTTCTAACTCTTTTGAGTGAATATGTCATAGCTTTTTCAGGAGCCATAATTGGTAATTCTAATCCTGAAGTGTCATGGTCTTTTATATATTCATTTACTTTTTTAATCATGTTTGCATCATGAGCACGATTTTCATCTAACCAAAATACTGCAGGAGTATTTGTGAGTCTAGCACGCTCAACAGCAAGTCTTACCCAGTCTTTGATTGGAATATCTTTTGTTCTTGACATTCTCCAGATATCCCCTTTTTCAACATTAAACTCCATGAGTGTTGTGCCATTTGTATCTAGAACTTTTACAACACCATCTTCTTGCATCTCAAAAGTTGTTGGGTGAGAGCCGTATTCTTCAGCTTTTTGTGCCATAAGTCCAACATTTGAGACAGAGCCCATCGTTGTTACATCAAATTGTCCATTTTTAACACAATCTTCAACACAAACTTTGTACATCGTAGCATAACAACGATCAGGAATGACAGCTACGCACTCTTCTGATTTACCTGCGGCATTCCACATTTGACCGCCATCACGGACAACAACTGGCAAAGAAGCATCGATGATAACATCATTAGAAGCATGAAGATTTGTGATTCCTTTATCTGAATCAACCATCGCCATTCTAGGCTGTGTTGGGTATGTGGCCATAATTGCAGCTTCAATTTGAGCTTTTTTATCAGCTGGAAGAGCTGCTAATTTTTTATATAAATCACCAAGACCTAAGTTTGCGTTATAGCCGATTGATGCCAAGTCTTGACCATATTTTGCAAACACATCTTTAAAGAACACTTGCACAGCATGACCAAACATGATAGGGTCAGAAACTTTCATCATGGTTGCTTTTAAGTGGATAGACCAAAGAACATCTTTCTCTTTAGCTTCAGTGATTGTCTCTTGCAAAAATTTTCTTAAAGCTTTGGCCGACATAAAAGTACCGTCTAAAATCTCTTTGTCAACAGCTTTAATCTCTTTAAGAAGTTTTCCATTTAATTCAATTTTAACTGCACCATCGCCACTTTTTACGACTGATTGCTCATTACCGTAAAAGTCACCACTACTCATATGCGCAACATACGCTTTTGAATGTGCAGAAAAAGCTCTGAGTTTGTGTGGATTTTTCTTAGCAAAATTTTTAACTGCTACTGCAGCACGTCTATCGGAGTTACCCTCACGAAGAACAGGATTTACCGCAGAACCTAAACATGTAGAGTATTTCGTTTGTATCTCTTTTTCGGCATCTGTTTTCGCATCTTCAGGATAGCTTGGAATATCATAACCTTGAGATTGAAGTTCTGCTATACAAGCTTTAAGCTGAGGAATAGATGCAGAAATATTCGGTAACTTAATAATGTTACCCTCAGGCTGATGAACAACCTCACCTAAATAAGCCAATTCATCCGCTCTTTTTTGTGCTGTTGTTAAACTATCTGGAAATGTTGCTAAAACTCTGCCTGCTAATGAGATATCTCTAGTTTCTACTACTACATCTGCTGCTTGTGTGAAAGCGTTTACAATAGGTAACAATGAATAAGTTGCTAAAGCTGGTGCCTCATCAATCTTTGACCAAATAATTTTTGACATTTTGTATCCTCAAGTTGATATTTTATATTCAATGATTTTATGAATATTTACAAATTTAATAATAGCACTATTGGTATATAAAATTTACTAGGCTAGTGCGAATAGTTAGGGTTTTTTATATTTTGTTTCATTTAGTAGCATGTCTTATATTGCGTAAATGTGTAGTATAGTTACACGAAAAATTGTGATTATTTTTTTTAGATTTGACAAAATAAAGATAGTTTGTTTTGGCAGGAAATATTGCTGCTCGTATTGCCTCAAAACTCACATTGCATACAGGAGTAGCTATAACACCTTCATAAATATAGGTATTATAAAGAGTTCTATCTTCCTTTATACGCTTAGCAGTGACTGGAGTATGCGAATATTGACCATAATTTAATGTCCCATCCATTTGAAGCTTCATCCCTTTTTTGACTCTGTTATAGATTACAGAACTCACGAGTGGCATCTCTTTAATACTGGCAGATTCTTTTTGTATTATAGAAGCAATTGCTACATATTGAAACCATTTTTTTTCATCATATCTTCCAAAAATTTTCATAGACAAATCTTTCATTTGTGATGATGATTGGAAGAGTAAAATTTTGATTAACTCTTTTTCTGTTATGCCCATAGGGAGTTTGTATGTATTTGGAACGAAAGCGCCCTCTTCTCTCTGGGTTTGCTTGTCGTATTCATATTGCAATATTTTTCTATCGAGTTGAAAATTTTCTGCTAATGCATCCAAAAAGAAATAAGTTGTCTCACCAGGGATAAGCGTTACATTTTGTAAAGCAGCCTTTGCAGTAGTAAGTTTATATAAAAAATCGGCTCTTGTACTTTTGACATCTGCAATACTAATCCAACCATATTGTGGCGAACCGATAAGTCTTAAAATCATTGAATCAAGTTTGCTTACATTGTAGTTTTTAGCACTCAAATGCGTTATAATCTTGTTTATAGAGCCCTCTGGGATATATAAGACTTTAGAGCTGGTAATGGGCTGATTTAGGTAGTACATGAACGATAAAATTATTATTAATAGTATTTCAAAAATATATTTTATTGTCGTAAGTCTTGTTTCATTCATATTTTTGACACTTTCTTGTATTTTTATTCTTTTACAAAATGGAATTTATATAGAAAAAATTTCGATTCCAAGTATCAAAGTTGAGAAATTATACATAAAATGGAATGAAAAAATAGATATCTCGGCCGAAAAAATCAAAATCATCACACAAATTGATGAAAAATTTCCCTCACTGGATGAAACTCGAATTTCTCAAACACTTTCTCGTATAAGTTTATTAAGACACTGGTTTGAAAAAATAAACATTCGTCATATCACTATCAATGAAATCGATGCAACATTTCAATATACCGACCAAAAAGAAGGACTTATAAATATCTCATCTTCCGATTTTTTCCTACAAAGTTCCTTTTTATTTGGGACAGATTTTTTAAATATCTCCATAAATAGCTTTAAAGATTTAAAAAGAAAAATTGATGCGCATGGAAATCTTCTCATCAACACACGCACAACAGAACTCACCTCTATACTTTATGCAGATATCCATAAAGAGGCTATTTTTAAGATTTTCATCGATGCAGATACCAAAAAAGTTTCATACGCGCTAGAATCCCTTCAAAGCATCACGCAAACAAAGCATATTTTTGAAATTTTAAACTTGCCCCAAGAGATTAAACTTTGGACACAAGATGCAATCACTATGTCCAGCTTATCACTTGATTGTCTCCATGGATGGTTTGATTATAAACACATTGATGAAGCCTATAAACATGTTTACCTTCACTCAACTTTCCATGATTTACACTATAAGTACGATAAACAACTTGATACCATCACATCCAAAAGTACCCAATTGGAATTGAAAAACGGTACTCTTTTTATCCATCCCGAAGAAGCTTATACCTATGGTTTTTTCTTAGATAAAACATGGCTTAAAATTGATTTTACGACACCTGATGAATTACTAACTTTGCATCTTTTATTTAAAGGTATGCTCAACACAGAGTTACTAGGTGTGCTCAATCGATATAAAATCAAACTCCCATTTTTGCAAAAAAACGGTGTTGTAGATACTAATTTACGATTGGTAATTAATTTGCAAAATAGTGATATTGATGCTTATGGAGATTTTTTTGTCAAACAAGGAAATTTTGACTATCTTGGGTTAAATATTGATATTTTCGATACCTCTATTGCATTGCAAAACAACGATGTAACAATCAAAAATATGAGCGCAAAATATAAAGATATTGCAGTTGCCACTATTGATGTTCAACTCGATGCGAAAGAAAACATAGGCAAAATAGAGTTTAAAATACAAAAAGCAGTATTTAAGGATGTTTTTTTAGAACTTGATACAACGCATGAACCACTCAATGTTACCTACACAATGTCTCCAACACAAGACATCCTTACTTTTGCAAAATCAAAATGGATGTTTGAAAAATATCCATTAAATGTAGACATGCTTGATGTTGCGTTTGATTTACAGACATTAACAGCTCAAATTCCTCTCACGTCAGTCAACATACCCAACATCGCTTCGACTCTTATCTCTGGGGAAGTTTCTTTAAGGCCAAATAAATTAGATTTGAATGTGGACATCCTAAAGTATAATCACAACGGCATAGAATTATCCCAACCAAAAGCTCCGCTAAAAGTCACTTATGATGAAAAATTGAATATTTTCTCTAAAGACGATATACAACTTCTCGTCAATAATACTAAAATCATTGCCCACAAAACGTCTCTTGATTTGATTGATAAAGATTTACATATCCTTTACTCTTCCTTAGATGTAGAAAATTATCTCAAAACAGACTTGAGCGGAAATTATAATTTTAAAAATAAAACAGGATTATTTGATATTCAAAAACTTGAAATCCATGAACCATCTATCGGTGAAATATTTTTAAAAAATGACCCTTTTGTTTTAAAAATCAAATCTTTAGACGAAAAAACAGTGATAAAATCAGATGATTTAAACATTGAATATTTGCAAACTGATGAACAATGGAAATTGCAACTCCATTCACTCTCTAAAATATCGCCTTATTCACCAATTTTGCAAGAGTACAATCTCACAAATGGAAATTTTGCAGCATATAAAAAGTCCAACACCACACAAACAAATTTCTTCTCTAAAATCAAATACCCTTATAAAGTTCTCGCAAAGAAGAATTTTTTAATCGAAAACTACACCATCAAGGGAAATATAAATCATGAAAGCAAAGACATAGCACTTAGTATCAATAATTGTATCGACGTAAATATCAGCGATTCAGTTCAAATTACAGCGAAAAAAGTTGGCATCAATATCGATGCGGTACTTGATTTCTTTCATGATAAAAATACAAGTTCTACAAAAACTACAAGTGCTACGAAAAATACAAACCAAAATTATGCTTTTAAAGCAACTGATTCTTATTTATATGTTGGAAAAAACAGATATGTCCTCTCAGACACTTTAGGATTACAATATGACCATGATATTTTAAATGCCCAATTAGTCCACAAAAAAGGAAGTGCTGATTTTAAACTTGAAAATAAAACGTTTTATCTCTATGGAGATAATTTTAATGATGAATTTATGGAAAATCTCTTTTCTCTCTCAAAGTTTAAAGGTGGGACTTTGGCTTTTTCAATGCAAGGATCAACAAAAGAGTACGATGGGATTTTTTACATCAAAGATACAACTGTCATAGAGTATAAACTCCTTAATAATATCTTAGCATTTGTCAACACCATTCCTTCACTCGTGACCTTTTCTTTGCCAAGCTACAACAGAACTGGTCTGGCAGTAAAAACTTCTTATGTGAACTTCCATTCAACAAATGATATCTTCACCCTCAGCGATATCTATCTTGACTCTCAAGAGATAGATATACTTGGAAAAGGGACAGCGAGTTTTAAAAATGACAGCATAGATGTCCTTCTCAATTTAAAAACAGATCTTGGAAGCAGTCTTGCTCAAATACCAGTAGTGGGGTATATTTTACTCGATAAAGATTCTATCTCGACCTCTTTAAGCCTCAGTGGAAAATTATCTGATCCAGATGTAAAAAATCTCATTGCACAAGAGATTATCATTGCACCGCTGAATATTTTAAAAAGGACATTAATGCTCCCTTTTCATCTTTTTAGCGATGAAGAAAAAGAATAAAATTATTCATTTCTCAAAACAGTTAAAATATCAACTTCGCTTGCTTTTTTAGCAGGATAATATGCTGAAGCGATAACAATAAAAAATGCACCAATAATAATGAGTAAAAAATCTTTTATGCTCAAATCTAGTGGTAATGTTGTTGTTGGATAGACATCTTTTGGAAGTGAAATAATATCAAAGGTACTTAAAATCCATAATCCGCCCATTCCAAAAATCACACCTGCTAATATCCCGCTGATACCTATGACGACACCTAAATATAAAAAGACTTTTTTGATTTCAGAGGGTGTAGCACCAAGGGAAAGCAAAAGAGCTATTTCACTTCTTCTGTTCATGACAGTCATCAAAAGTGAAGAGACAATGTTAATCGCTGCAATGAGAATAATAAGCATAAGGACGATAAATAGCGAAGCTTTTTCAAGCTCTAATGCTGCAAAAAAATTCATATTATCTTCCCACCACCCTTTTACTGTAACGTTTATGGGGAGCATCTCTTGTATTTTTACTATATCAATATTTGGATTTGGAGAAAATATATGTATTCCGTCGTATTGATTCGATGGAATTTGAAGAATTGCTTGAAGAGAAGCAAGTGTTGTATAGCTATATGCTTTGTCGTAAGCAGAGAGACCAGAATCAAAAATTCCTTTAATTTTAAAGCGTTTTATTTTTGGTGTAACAGAGAGACCACCTGGCTCTACTTGAGTAAATATGTACATAAGTTTATCATCTGCAAATAAATGAAACTCATCTTTTAAAGATTTACCAATAAGTACATCAAATTTTCCAATACTATTTTTTTCAATGGCTTCTTTGAGAACACTATTGACTTTGGCTTCATCACTCATATTTACACCAAAAATATACCCACCTTCAAGTTGCGTTCCACTTCTTGACATAACAGCTGATTGAACATAAGGACTAAACGAGAGCGTGGGGAACTTCATTTGCAACTCAAGAAGTAAATTCTCATCCACTGCCCCATAAAACTTTGGAAGAACGGTAAGTGGATAGTTCATAATAGTCAATTTCTTTTTGAATTCTTTATCAAATCCATTCATGAGAGCCATAGCAATCAAAAGAACCATGACCCCTAAAGATATCCCTAAAAATGCAAGCAAAGCAGATAAGAATATAAAAGGTTGCTCTTTATCAAAACGTAAAAAACGCTTTACAAGGTAAGATACAATTGTATTTTTCAAGAAGCAAAAACACCTTTTTTAGGACCGCTTTTGCCACAACACTGCTTGTATTTTTTACCACTTCCACATGGACAAAAATCATTTCTAGCAATTTTCTTTTCAGAAATCATCTCTTCGTCTTTATTTGAATGATTGAGTTGCATGACTGCATTGCTCATTTGTCTTTGCATCTCAAGTTGTTTGGCAACTCTTTTCGCTTCATCCTCAGCAGATTCAATTTTAAACTGAATGATTTGAAGCGTTTTGATTGTGTTAAATTTAATCTCTGTCGTAAGTTCACCAAAAAGACCATAACTCTCTTTTTTGTACTCTACTAAAGGGTCTTTTTGATTGTATGCACGAAGTCTGATGCCAGTTTTCATACTATCCATCGCATAAAGATGCTCTCTCCAAGCACTATCAAGCTCTTTTAAATAAAGTTCACGCTCTATTTCATGACGAACATCACTCTCTATGACACCCATTTTATTATCATATGATTTTTTTACACTTTCTATTATTTTTTCAAGGAGCTCTTGATATTCTAAAGATGCAAAATCATCTCCATTTAGAGAGAGATTTATCTCTTCTTTTAAAAGTTCCACTACTTTTTTAAGATTAAATTCTTCTTTAGAACCACCATCAAAGATATCAGCACTATTTAAAAGATGCTCTACGTAACTCTCTCGTATTTCATTGATTTTTGCCCCTATATCGTACTCTTTATTTAAAAGTTGGTTTCTAAATTTATAGACTATTTTTCTTTGTTCGTTTGCAACATCATCATATTCAACAATCTGCTTTCTCCCTTCATAGTGCATGTTTTCGACTTTTTTCTGGGCTTTCTCAACAGCACGCGTAACCATTTTGGACTCTATATATTCACCATCTTCAACACCAAGTCTCTCCATGATAGACTTGATTTTATCAGAGCCAAAAATACGAAGCAGACTATCTTCTAAAGATAAATAAAATTGGGTTTTACCCGGATCTCCTTGACGTCCAGAGCGCCCACGAAGTTGATTGTCGATACGACGATTTTCATGTCTTTCAGTACCGATGATATAAAGACCGCCAAGGTCTTTAACTTCTTGATTGACTTTAATGTCAACACCGCGTCCAGCCATATTTGTTGCTATTGTAACAGCACCTTTTTGACCAGCAGATTTGATAATCTCACCCTCTTGTGCGTGATTTTTGGCATTTAAAACAGTATGAGGAATTTTTTCTTTTTTGAGTATTTCATGTAAAGTTTCCGATTTTTCTATCGAAGCCGTCCCTATCAAAACAGGCTGACCCGTTGCAGACAAAGCTTTAACACTCACAACAACGGCACTAAACTTCTCTTTTTCAGTTTTGTAAATAAGGTCATTTAAATCCACTCTGCCAATAGGGACATTTGTAGGAATAGAAACAACATCAAGAGAGTATATCTGCGCAAATTCGGTAGCTTCTGTCTCTGCAGTCCCCGTCATTCCAGAGAGTTTATCATACATTCTAAAATAGTTTTGAAATGTTATATCGGCAAGTGTCTGCGTCTCTTCTTTTACAACTACATTCTCTTTTGCTTCAAGGGCTTGGTGGAGTCCTTCAGAAAATCGACGCCCTTCACTGAGGCGACCTGTAAACTCATCTACGATAACAACTTCTCCGTCATTGACAACATAATCAACATCTCTTTCAAATAGATAATTAGCTTTTAAAGCTTGGTCAAGGGCATGGGGAAGTGAAGGGTTTTCCGCACTGTATAAATTTTCAACTTTAAATAACTCTTCAGCTCTTGTAATACCCTCTTCTGTGATAAGGACTACTTTATCTTTTTCATCAACCGTAAAATGTTCATCTTTAATCAGTTTAAGAGCTATATTATTAGCATCACTATAATCTCGCATACTTCTATTTGTTGGTCCAGAGATGATTAAGGGCGTTCTAGCTTCATCAATAAGGATAGAGTCGACTTCATCTACTATAACAAAATTATGATTGCGTTGTGCCATTTGTTCTGCAGAATAACTCATATTGTCTCTTAAATAATCAAAGCCAAACTCATTATTTGTACCATAGGTTATATCAGCATTGTAAGCCTCTTTTTTTGCTTTTGAGTCTCTCATATCTTCTAATATTACCCCAACAGAAAAGCCTAAAAAATTATAAAGAACACCCATATCAGTGGCATCTCTTGTAGCTAAGTAGTCATTTACTGTCACTAAATGAACTCCTTTACCAGTCATGGCATTTAAAACAATAGCGAGGGTTGCTACTAACGTTTTACCCTCTCCAGTTTTCATCTCGGCGATTCTCCCTTCATGAAGAACCATTCCTCCGATAAGTTGCACATCAAAATGTCTCATGTTGAGAACCCGTTTGCTTGCCTCTCTTGTTATAGCAAAAGAATCTGCCAATGCTTCATCTAAAGTTTTTTCTCCCTGTAAAACACTTGTCTTTAAATCAAAAAAAGAGGATTTTAAAGCATCATCACTAAGAGCGACATATTTGCTCTCTAGAGCATTTATCTCTTCTACTCTTTTAAAATATTTCTTCAACTCACGATCATTTGATGTACCAAAAACCTTACTCATGAATGCTTGTAGCATTGTAAACCTTATAAAGAACACCTAAAAATCATTAGAGTGCTCAGAGAAATTATTCTTATTTTATCACACTCTATATTATAAAACACATAAATAAAAAAATCAACCTAAAATAATATTACATAGTATGTAAATGATTGCTAGGGTATAATTACAACAACCTTCTTACAAAACTCAAAACTAAGCGAACGATTCTGCAGCGTAAGTGAAGCCTTAGTGAGCGTGTTTT
>DJAA01000003.1:88275-90289 GCA_002428085.1 Sulfurimonas sp. UBA6014
AGAGGCTTCATGAGGCATATCTTCATTCTCATATTTTTCTTCACCTCAGGAGTAGCATCCTTTGATTTTATAAACTCTTTTGAGTCAGATTTCACCCAAACACTTACAGATGAAAAAAACAAAACATTAACATACAAAGGGCATTTAATAGCTCAAAAACCTCAAAATGCTATGTGGAGTTATACGCTACCTGTGAAAAAGAATGTCTACATTAGTTCTTATAGCGTAACGATTGTTGAACCTGAAATTGAGCAAGTTATTTTGAAAAAAATTGAATCAAACTTTGACTTCTTTACAATGATAAAAAATGCAAAAAAGATAAAAGAGAATGTTTATATCGCAAAATACAAAGAATCTGAATTTATCATAACAAAAAATGGAGTGTTAGTAGAATCTATTTCTTACATAGATGAATTTGAAAATAAGATTAAAATAGTATTTGAAAACCAAAAACAAAACCAAAAGATAAATGAGCAACTTTTTATTCCTCAATTTCCTCCCGAGTATGACATTGTTAGCGACTAAATTATTCTAAGCTTATCGAAGGTCTTCCTAATAAATATCCTTGGGAATAGTCTATTCCTAACTCTTTGACCATCTCATATACTTCAAGATTTTCCACATGTTCTGCAATCGTTTTTATGCCACTTTTTTTAGCAAAATCAACGATGCTTTGGACTATGATTTTATATGAATTATCTTTGCCCAATTCTTTGATAAAGGAACCATTTATTTTAATAAATTCTGCTTTTAAATCAAACATTCGGCTATAAGAAGACTTATCTGTACCAAAATCATCAATAATCACATGAAAACCACTCTCTTTTAATTCTAAGATTTGTGTATCAATAACCGTCGTTTTTGAGAGAATAATATCTTCTACAATCTCCAAATAAACCCTCTTTGGAGATATATTATACCTTTGACATTTATACGTCAACAGTTTGAGCAAATACTCTTCATGCAAGTCATATAAGGTGATATTTAAGGAAAAATTATAATCATTGTTTGCAAACATTTTAAACGTTTTATCTATGACTGTTCTTGTTATCTGGGTGATTAATCCCGCTATCTTGGCACCTGCTATAAATTTTGTTGCATCAATAAGGTTGTCATGGTCATCTTTGAGCCTGCATAAAACTTCGTAATGTTTTAAATTTGGATTTGCATGATGGATAATAGGCTGATAATAGGTAAATACTTTATCCTCTTCAAATGCTTTTTGAAGCACTCTAATCCAATAAAGGCTCTCCCTTTGTTCTCTCATGTACTCTGAGTGCGCGTTAAAAATAGTAACTTGGTTTCCACCAAAATATCTTGCCTCTTTTGAAGCAGATTTAGCATTGACAAAAAGAGTTTTGCCTACACCGCGGTCGATACCGATAGAAAATACGATGAAATGAGAAAACTCTTCAAACTCGATGGCAGCCTCTCTAAAAAGGGCTTGCATTTGTGTCGCTAAAAGTAAGTCCTGATTTTCTAAAGGCTCATCCAATAAAATCACAAACTCATCTGCAGTGATATGAAATAATTCACCATTGTTGGGTAAAAATTTTTTCAATCGCAAAGAACACTCTTTAAGGAGTTTATTTGCTTTTCCCATGCCATACACAGTATTGATAAAATCAAAATGATCTATATTTAAGTAAAGCAAAGAGTGTTTTGAATCACCAAGAGCACTTTGAAGCGCATATCTACTTGGAAGTTTAGTCAGCTCGTAAATATTTTTATTCACATGCGTTGTATCTTCAAAAATTTTTATTTTTTCATTTAATTTTTTTTCATTGAGCATAAAGCGGCCTATTCTCTTTCGCTCATAAAGCAAATCACTTTGCAGCTTTTCAATTGTTGCAGCATTAAAATTTCTATCTTGATTCAGAGCATGAACTAAAGATAAAATTTCTTCTAATACTAAAGAGACCTCAAACGGTTTACATATTATGCTACTGACTCCCAATTGATAAATTTTAAGGAGCTCGGTATCTTCTAAATTTTTTGAAAACACTATAATTTT
>DJAA01000003.1:90295-104440 GCA_002428085.1 Sulfurimonas sp. UBA6014
GGAAAATATTCATAACAGAAGAGGAGGAACCGACAATAATCAGGTCATACATATTTAATTTCATAAAGCCTATCCCGATAATCGCATCACTTGCATCATCAACTCTTTGAAAAATTTTTTCAAATACATGAACAAAATGTTTTAAATTCTCTTTATCCTCGTCTATATACAATAATGATAGATTTTGAGTAAAAGGGATAAGTTCTTCAAGTTCTGCCATGAACAACTCCTAGGTATAAATTCAGAAGAGAGCTTGGCAGAAATGGATTGAGTCCATTTCTGCACTGCTTTTTAAAGCTTGTAATTTTTGATAAGATTGAAGTTGAGATATTTGTAGATCTCACTCTCTTTACCAACGATTTTATGAGTTTTTTCTAAATATTCTGTTTGTGTTGGNNATACGACCCAATATTGCACAGACTGCAGCAAGTTCTGCAGAACCTAGATACACTTGCGCACCTTTGCCTAAACGGTTGTCAAAGTTACGAGTTGAAGTTGAAAATACTATTGCATTGTCAGCAACGCGCGCTTGATTTCCCATACATAAAGAGCACCCTGGAATCTCTGTTCGAGCACCTGCGGCACCAAAGATTGTATAGTATCCATCTTCATTGAGTTGTTTTTCATCCATTTTAGTTGGAGGACAGACCCAAAGTGTCGTTGGAACATGACCTTCACCTTTAAGAACTTCACCAAGAGCTCTATAGTGACCGATATTTGTCATACATGAACCGACAAAAACTTCATCTATTTTATGAGGGCGGTTTGATGCAAGAACTTCAGAAAGTGTTGCAACATCATCCGGATCATTAGGACAAGCTAAAATAGGTTCTGTTATTTCATTGAGGTTGATATTGATCACTGCTGCATATTCTGCATCTGCGTCTGGCTTCATGAGTGAAGGGTTTGCCAACCAGTCATTCATCTTGTTTATACGACGTTTAATAGTGCGTTTATCTTCGTAGCCCGCTTCAATCATAGACTCCAAAAGAGTTACGTTTGATTTGAGGTATTCGATAACAGGCTCATTGTTTAAAAGTACCGTACATGCAGCAGCTGAACGCTCTGCAGAAGCATCAGAGAGTTCAAATGCTTGCTCTGCTTTAAGGTCTGGCAAACCTTCTATTTCTAAAATACGACCAGCAAAAATATTTTTCTTCCCTTTCTTCTCAACGGTGAGTAAACCCTCTTTGATAGCTTGGTGAGGAATGGCGTTTACAAGGTCACGAAGTGTGATTCCCGGTTGCATTTCACCTGAAAAACGGACAAGTACAGACTCTGGCATCGTCAAAGGCATACTTCCCGTTACACCAGCAAACGCAACAATACCTGAGCCACCTGGGAACGAAATACCAATTGGAAAACGTGTATGACTATCTGCGCCTGTTCCTACTGTATCTGGAAGAACCATACGGTTTAACCAAGAGTGAATAACCCCATCCCCTGGACGAAGTGCAATACCCGAACGCTTGGAGATAAAATCTGGAAGTGAATGGTGCATGACAATATCTGATGGCTTTGGATAGGCTGCTGTATGACAAAACGACTGCATAACTAAGTCCGCATTGAAACCAAGGGCGGCAAGTTCTACAATCTCATCACGAGTCATAGGACCTGTTGTATCTTGAGAACCTACAGTTGACATCTCAGGCTCTATGTACATCCCAGGACGAACACCTGCAAGACCACAAGCCTTTCCAACCATTTTTTGTGCTAAAGTGTACCCTTTAGCATTATCAGCAGGTTGTTCTGCACTTAAAAATTTATCAGATGCTCCTAGTCCTAAAATACCACGAGCTTTAGAGGTAAGTCCACGACCTATGATAAGAGGAATACGACCTCCCGCACGAACTTCATCTGTAATAGTATTTGGGTTTAATTTAAAAGTTGCGATACATTTACCGTCTTTGTGTGCTTCACCTTTGTATGGATAGATAGTAACAACATCGCCTGTTTCCATCCCAGAGACATCCAACTCAAGTGGTAATGCACCAGAATCCTCACAAGTTGCAAAGAAAATCGGAGCAATTGTGCTTCCAAGGACAACACCGCCTGTACGTTTGTTTGGTACACCTGCAATATCTTCACCCATGTGCCATTGAACAGAGTTTACCCCTGACTTACGACTAGAACCAGTTCCTACAACATCGCCAACATAAGCAACAGTATGACCAAGTTCTTTGAGCTTTTTGATAGTCTCAAGTGGTTTTTCCATCTTAGCTACTAGCATAGAGTTCGCATGAACAGGGATATCAGAGCGAGTAAACGCTTCAGATGCTGGAGAGAGATCATCTGTATTTGTCTCGCCATCTACTTTGAAAACACTCACAACAATTTTTTCAGCCAATGCCGGTTTTGATGTAAACCAATCAGCATTCGCCCATGAGTTCATAACTGCAATCGCAGCAGAATTTCCAGCTTTATAAAGATCCTCAACATCATTAAATGCATCATAAACAAGTAAAGTATGAGAAAGCGCTTCTATAGCTGCAGCAACTACTTTATCATTTTTTGAGCTTAGAGCATCAATGATAGGCTTCACATTATAACCACCAAGCATCATACCAAGCATTTTAACGGCTTGTTCTGGAGCTATTGCAGCTACAGTTATCTTTTGAGCAGCTACATCATTTAAAAAAGCCGCCTTAACATAAGCAGCCTCATCCACACCTGGAGATACACGGTTCGTAAGTAAATCCAATAACTCCTCAGTACATCCCGATTTGATTAATTCAACTAATTCTACTGCCTGTTTTGCCGAAAGTGGAAGTGGTGGAACGCCTAAAGTTTTGCGCTCAGCAACGTGTGCTTTATACTCTTCAAGAAATGCCATTTTTATTCCTATTTGTTTTAAATTTGGGACAATTATAGCTAAACAAAACCCTTCAAAATTGTATATGTTACGATAATACACACCATAAAGATATTTAATTTTTAAAATGTATATTATTGTAACACAAAAAGAGATGATAATTTTTTTACTTTTTATCAGAAGTGAAGAGCCAATAACTTTGTTATAATCACTGATATTATGTGCTAAAAATTTATCCTCTTGGAGTTTATTATGTTTAAAAAAATATTTTTTTTATTTGTAGCTTTGGGAACATTTTCATTATTGGTTTTTGCTGATGACCAACGAACGCTTGAAGAAAAAAACGAACTTGATTTACACTACAACAAAACCATAAAATCTTTTATGGCAGAGAACCAAGTCGTAACAAATTTAGTTTACAACTCCCACGCATATGTGGTTTTTCCAAATATTGCTAAAGGTGGTTTTATTTTTGGTGGCGCTTATGGCGAAGGGCGTGCTTACATAAAAGGTTTTTGGGTAGGAGATGTCATCTTAAAGCAATACACTTTTGGCGTTCAAGCTGGAGGACAAAAATACAGCGAAATAATCTTCTTTAAAACCAAAGAGTCCTTTGAAAAATTTCAAAAAGAGGGTTTTGAAGATGCAACGCAGGTATCTATCGCACCAATTTATTCGGGAGCATCTTGGGATGTAGATTTTGCCAAAGATGTGCAAGTATTTTCCTCAAGCTCTGCGGGCCTCATGCTTGAAGCGACAACAGGAGGACAAAAATTTTTCTACACCCCAAAACACTAGAACTTTTTTATAAAGACCTATATCTCAACTCAAGCTCAATAATACTTCTATCCTTCCCTGTGTAGTTATTTTTTAGCCATAAAAGATACGCATCGCTGAGTTGATTGTAATGCAAACCCTTATATTTACCAAAATCAATTCTTTCATGCGTTTGTGTCAGTAAAACCTTCTCTTGGCACTCACTTGGTATCCCTGCATGACTCACTAAAGAGACAAATTCATGAAACTCTAATCTTTTTTGCAAGACAAAGGTATAGGTATCAAAGTCAAAAAAACCTTTTCTTTTTTGTACAAAATCTTCTATCTGCTGAATTTGTTCTACTGTGAGTTGCTCTAAGTTTTCGACATAAACACTCAAAGAGTTCCCATGTTGCGTAAAAATAAAATGGGCTTTTTGCATCTAAAGTATTTCTCGGATGCCCTTAGCATTTGGAGAGGATAAAATGCCTTCCGCCTCAAGCTGTTCAATCACTCTTGCAGAGCGGTTATAGCCGATTTGAAGTTTTCTTTGCAGATAGGAAATGGATGTTTTTTTATCGCTCAAAATGACACTTTTTGCCTCTGCAAAAAGAGGGTCAAGCTCTTCGTATGTATCATTGGATGAACCTGAATATATATCACTGTCTTCTAGTAAAAAGCTTTTATCATAATTAGGCGCTCTTTGAGATTTGATAAAATTAACTATTTTTTCTATCTCCTCTTCAGTGCTCCAAGGGGCATGAAGTCTTACAAGCCCGATAGAACCTGGAGGTGTAAAAAGCATATCTCCCTTACCAAGCAAAGACTCCGCACCTTGTTGGTCTAGGATAATTTTACTGTCAACTTTTTGCCCTACTCTGTACGATATACGAGAGGGTAAATTTGCTTTGATAAGTCCTGTGACAACATCTACAGAAGGTCTTTGTGTCGCTACAACTAGGTGTATGCCCGAAGCTCTCGCCATTTGTGCGAGTCTTGCAATAGAATACTCCACATCCTTACCGCTCGTCATCATCAAGTCCGCTAACTCATCTATGATAACTACAATGTATGGGAAATGTTCCCCGCCCTCTTTTTTGACTTTTTCATTATAGTTTTCAATACTTTTTGTTCTGTTTTCACTCATGAGCTCATAACGACGCTCCATCTCTGAGACCATATTGTTGAGTGCAACGATAGCCTGTTTTGCCTTTGTGATAACAGGAGTCAGAAGATGGGGAATGTCATTATAAATAGAAAACTCAAGCATTTTTGGGTCAATCATTAAAAGTCTTAACTGGTCGGGTGAGTTTTTATATAAAAGAGAAAGTATCATGGCATTGATACCGACACTTTTCCCGCTTCCCGTTGTCCCAGCTATGAGTAAATGCGGCAACTTTTTAAGGTCGGTAATAAAAGGTTTACCGACAATATCTTTGCCTAAAACAATCGTAAGCGGAGAGGAAGATTCTTGAAAAAGTTTGCTCTCAAGCAACTCTCTGAGGTAAATTGTATCTACTGTCGCGTTTGGTATCTCTATCCCCACGACGTCTTTACCGGGAATTGGGGCTTGGATGCGGATGCTCTCAGCTGAGAGCGCCATCGCCAAATCATCTTGAAGGTTTAAGATTCTTGAGACTTTTACATTGGCAGCAGGCTTGAACTCAAAGGTTGAGACAACAGGTCCAGCATAAGTACGGACAACATCACCTTCGATTTTAAAATGTGCAAGCTTTTCTATAAGATAACGAATTTTACCATCCACTTCAGCTTCATCGATAGTATGAGCCGTTGCACTTGGTTTTTGTAAAAATTCTACAGAGGGTAAAGTGAAGTTTTTAGGCTTTTCCACTTCTCCTTTTTCTATTGTTTCTAAAAGTTTTGTATTTTCTTCAAGTTCGTCTACGATGAGTGCATTTTTTTGCTCTTTGATTTTAAGTGCCACTTCTATAATTGTATGTGGTTTTTCTTTCTCGGTTTGGGTTTGTGCATCAGGTAAAGTTTTCTTTTGTGAAAACGGTGTTACAACTTGCACAGCCTCTTTGGTCCTCAAATACGAAGGCTCATCAAATGTATCGGTTATATCTTCAACAATCTCAGGGGCCTCTTCCATGGCATCTATATCAACAAATTTTTTTTGCACTCCATTTGAACTCTCCTCACTCTTAAGAAGTGAAGATTTATTAACAGAAGATTTGGTCTTAGAAGTATTTGTATTTTTAGGCTTGCTGTAAGCTAAAAAATCTTTAAAAAAACCAGAAAACATATCTGATAATTTATCTGTTGTTGTATCAAAAATAATAATTATACTCACCATAGTTATCATGACCCAAAATATCCAAAGACCAAAAGAGCCGATATAAGGAGCAAAAAAATCAACAAAATCGGCACCGATTTTACCCCTTAGCTCATTTTCTATCACCAATGCTTGAAACAATAATGTTGCAAATAAAAGTAACAATAAAGAGAGGGAGACTTCTACTTTTCTATAATTAAAGAGAGTGTGTTTGTACAAAAAATATGCAGGGACAAGAAAAAACAAAAGATAAAAATAAGAAATATATCCAAAAAAATTATGATTTTCGCGAGCAAAAACAGCTCCATAACTCCCAACAGCTCCACTGTCACCTAAAATTGTAGCAATTGCTAAATAAATCAATACGCCAAAAACTGTAATAAAAAGAGTATCTTTCAAATGTTAACCTTAAAAAATAATAGTGTATTTTGTGAGTGAAGTATAACCAAAAACATCCTATCAAAGGATTTTTTTTGGCATTTTGACATATAAATCTATAAATAATTAACCAAACTAAGTTTAGAAACCTTAGCAACAGTTGAGAGCATAGCTTGATAACTTAATGAGAGTTGCGTAAGAGTCAAAGATGCTTCCGCAAGATCAGTGTCTAAAACAGACGATCGCAATGTCATAGTACTAATCTCAAGAAGTTGTGCCCTCTCTAAAGAGTTTGTTAGTGAATTAGACTGTGCTCCAACTGATGAGTGTGTTCTTGAAACATGATTCATTAGATCATCTATCATGGCAATTGAATTTTGAATTCCAACACTTCTCTTATCACCATTAGATGCATCTGGATAGAGCTTGTGCTCTTCTACAGAAGTGATAATAGTGTTGAGCTCTTTAAAAAAATCTGTTTTTGGATCACGAACTGTAAGTGCATTGTTGGAGTTAAAAGTCATCACTGAAGCATCTNNTCTGCAGAAAAATTCCCACTGTTTGAGTCGTATATTGCCAATGTCGCATTCGTGTCGTTATTTTGTTCATCTTTAAACTGAATTTTACCATCATAACTTAAAAAAGTTCCTCCAAGGAGAGTTGATGACTCAATAGCTTTATCATAATCAAGTGCTTGCTGGATTGGATCAAGAGAAGTGTTGTCTGTAGCTGGAAACGTTCCTGTTACGAGCATATTTGTTACATCCATAAGCTGTTTATAAGTCATCTTGTCAGCATCAACTGCTGTTCTTGGAGTATCCATATTAAATATATTATAGTTTGTTATTCCACCATCAAGTGAAAACGTTGAACCACCATTTGACGTATTTGAAAAATTTATCTCAGCACTATACGCAACTCCGTGAACATTTGTCCCCTTAAGTACAAGCCTTGTTCCACTAAGCGTCCCTGATGTTCCCTGCGATAAATCAGCTACCTCAGAAATCTTAGTAGATGGTGTAGCAAAGGCGTTGGTCTCTTTTAAAATTTGAGGTGTGCTTGAAGAGAGTGTTGAGCCCTCTTTACTAAATTGTGTTCTATCATAAAGAATTGCATCTATCTTAGTTGCTGTCACTGATGCAAATGGTGATTTTACAAATTCTTTTACATACAAGCTACTATTAACAGCACTACTTGAATTATTCATAATTTGATCGAAATCACTTTCGCCATTATCTAGATTATCAATATTTCCTGCATTAATTCCATATATTCCACTATGAATGTCAGCAGCATCATATAAATCATTCTGGTTATAATCAACCGCTCCAACCATATGAAATTCTAACTTACTTGAACCTTTCATCTTGTCTTCTATGACTATCTCTCCAAAGTTGTTAAGAGAAACATTCACTAGGTCAAGGGCACTCGTATTTCCATACGCATTGCCGATTTGAGTCAAAAGTTCTTCGACTGTTTCGGTGTCATTCATAGTGATGTGCTTGTTGAAAGATGTTCCATCACTTGTGGCTCCCCTGAGATAAAAATGACTAGCTGTATTGCCTACATCATCTATATCACCCATCAAATCACGGATAGTATCCTCAGATGTAATACTTTTGCTAATACCGTTGTCAACACTTTGAGGGTCACTAAAATCGGGATATTTTGCACTGAGATTATATTGAGGAACATTTGAAGTTATTTGCCTCTTTATGAGGGCTTCTTCTCCTAAAAAAAGGTTTGCTCCCGTTAGATTGTACTGTTCAACAACCCCCGCTCCTACAAAAGCGTTCATAGAAACATCATTCCCTTGATAGACTCCTTTACTGTCGATGGGTTTTACATCAATTGCTGAACCTGAGAAAAGATACTGCCCATTTATAGAAGTATTTGCCAAATTTTTTAAGTGCGTCTCAAGCCCTCTTAGCTCGTTACCAACAGCATCCAAAGAATTATCGCTCTGCGCTGAACTTGCTGCTTGAACAAGGAGGGTTTTAACTCTATTCATAGAGAGTTCAAAATCATTCAAAATAGTATCTGCCTGATTGGACATTTTATATCCGCTCTCGCTACTCTTTACTATCTGTCCCAAAGAAGCCAACTCATTATCAAGTTTCATAGTTTGGGTAAAGACATTGACATCATCATTGGCATACTGAATTTTCAAACCAGATGAAATTTGTTTGTTTACATCAAAAAGTCTCTCATTTGCCTTTGAGCTCTCGGCTTGTATGTTGTTATAGTACATGCTTGATGTTATTCTCATCCTATGCCCCTATTCGAGTATTTGTATCTATGCTGCTTTTCATGAGTATTTAAAAGCAATATAAGTTCCATGCTTACTAAATCGACGTAAACCCATTTACTTTTATAATCACGGTTTTACAAAGTTTTAAGTTTCATCCTACTATCATTCGTCCTCGCAAACATTCAGCCAGAGTGATGGAACGGTATACATAGCGGATTCAAAATCCGCCGCCTCACGGCTTAGGGGTTCAAATCCCCTCTCTGGTACCACCCTATTTTAGATGAAACTTTAAATCCTTTTTCAAAAAAACTGTCATCATTGTAATAAAAAGATTTTCTTAATTCGCCAATTCATAAAAGAATTTTGGAATATTATTTACAGCTTTTTCTAAGTTTCTATTAAATCTAGCTGGAAATAATACTTTATAAAAGATTAAGGTGAGACTGAAGCCTCATGTCCAAGAGCAGCTTCTCGGAAGTACAACTTCAGTCGTGCCAAGCGACGTTATTAAAGCCTAAACGTAGGATTAATACGTGAAATGCCACAGGTTAGCATTTTTGAAAACCTCACATCTATACTACTATTTCTACTATGCAATAAAATTATTTGCTATACTCTCATTTCAAAAAAGTGCAAAACAGATACCAAAAACAACAGACAATGCAAGGAAAATTATGGCTGCGAAGGCGACGATTTATAAGGCTCTGCTCAATATTGCTGATATGGATAGACATTATTATGCCCAGCATAATTTAACACTGGCGCAACACCCTTCGGAAAACGATTTGCGTTTGATGGTTCGGCTGGCTGCTTTTGCCCTGAATGCAGATGAGATGCTGAGTTTTTGTAAGGGAATATCACAAGATGATGAACCGGATTTGTGGAAAAAATCTTTGGACGGTGCTATAGAATTATGGATAGATTTAGGGCAACCTGATGAAAAACGTATCAAAAAAGCATGTGGACGCTCCGAGAAAGTTATCATTTACACCTTTCAAGAAGGGATGTCTGCTCCTTGGTTCAAACAATTGGAAAATTCTTTGAAGCGTTTTAAAAATCTCTCCNNTTATTCACCTCAAAACAGATGTCGCCCTTGAACCACTTACAAATCGCTCCATGCATTTGCAATGCAATCTAAGCGACAATGAACTCACCCTTATTGATGGTGAAAAGAGCGTCCTAATTACGCAAGAAATACTCAAGTAGAGTTTAAAAAAGAAAATTAAAGCTTGAAGTAGGCATTGCAAAATCAAACAATCCAACGAAAAGAATGGAGCTCAATCGATGCGCTTATCGCTGGAACTGCTGTGGCAAATAATCTTATTTTAGTGACAAGAAACACTAAAGAATTCCAAATCTTACGTGTGAAAATTGGTATTAACAAAATAAAAATAATAAACTTTTTTATAACCTCTTGTAGATTGCTTCGCTTTGCTNNAGAAAAAACTTTGAAAAACCAAATTATTTTCTATAAATACTTGAAAAATCAAAGAAAGGCATTTTTTCATGATACTTTCTTATTTTAGTATAGATTTGAGATTTAGCAGATATAAATTTTAGGAAAAAATCTTAAAAAGCAAATGATTTTTAGTGAAGTCTTTTAAAAACCAAATTTAGAGATTTTATTTATATAAAACTCTCGCAACACCAAAAATGAAAAGAGCAAGTGCTAGTTCTCTTAATTCTTTGTCATATACAAGGGTGAAAATTCCACTGAGCATGAACGTTAAAGAGAGTATTGTCGCTTTTGCGTTCTCTTTTAAATCTTTTTTTATCCACTCTAGCTGGTCGTTTGAGAGTTCTACTTGGAGTTCATTTGCACTTATTTTTTTAATGGCAGCTTTGAAATCTTTGGCTATAAAAGGAATCTCTTTTATCTCATCTATGATGGTTTCTAAAATGCTCTCTTTGGCTCCAAGTGCTTTTGGAATATTTTTTTGCAAGATAGGCAAAATATCTTTGATGCCGTTAAAATTTTCTATATATGTCGTTCCCAATCCCTCAATGATGGCACTTACTCGCAAAATGTAAATGGCGTCGCTTGGGAGTTTAAAAGGCAAATCTCTTGTTGATTCAAGCACATCAAAAGCGAGTTGCTGCATCGATTCACTATCAAGATTATCGTTTGAAAATATCTCAAACATTTTAGCCGTAAACTCTGCGAGTTCTGCCGTGGGTGCTTCATAGGCTATGGTTCCTAGTTTTTTGTTTGCGGCGATGTAGCGCTCGTAATCTTGCTCATGTGCGGCTTTTATAAGCTCAATGATGGCAACTCTTGAGTTATTTGGGACAGTTTTAACCATTCCAAAATCGAGCAAGATGAGTTCGCCCTCTTTGCTGACTAGCAAATTTCCAGGATGCGGGTCTGCGTGAAAATAGCCATTTATAAGCATTTGCGTGGTGTAAAAATCAACAAGCTTGGCGATGATGGCACGAAAATCGATGTTGTGTGTAAAAATAGACTCTTTATCATCAAAACGAAAACCCTCTTCATAACTCATAACAAGGGCATCATCGCTGCAAAGCTTGGTAAAAGGAATTGGAAATTTTACGCCAGCGTCTTTATACACTTCACGAAATTTTACGAGGTTCTTGAGCTCATGCGTGAGGCTTACTTCCTCTTTTATCATCTTAGAAAATTCGCCGATGACCGCTTCTATGGAGTTTTTTGTATGGTGGGAAAAAAGAGGTTTAAAAATGGTGTTAAATGATTGGATGATGGAGATATCTGCCATGACCTGCGCGTAAATATTTTTACGTCGAAGCTTGACTGCCACTTTTTCACCCTCATGAGTATAAGCTATATGAACTTGACCTATGGAAGCTGAAGCGATAGGCATATGAGCGAAATTTTTAAAACTACGTACATCAAACGCTCTGGAGTAAACTTCTTGAAATTCACCCTCTTTCATTGGAGGCAAAGAGTCATGAAGCTCTTTGAGCTCCTCTAAATACTCTTTGTCAAAAAAGTCAGAACGTGTTGCCAAAACTTGAGCAAGTTTGATGAAACTAGCGCCTAAATCAACAATAGTACGCTTGAGTTTTAAAGGTGCTAATGGTTTAAAGCCCATAAAACTTTTTTTCTTTTTTATCACTAAATAAATAGTCAACAAAAAGGTAAAAACTTTATAAACTCTCAAAGGAGAGTAATACTTGAGGCTATACAAAAAAGAGTTTATCGTAAGTCCTCTCTGAGTTTTTCCAAATCCGCTTTTGTGGCAAGTCCGAGTTCTTCTATAATCTCTTTTAAGGTTGATTTGAGTTGTTCTTTGAGTTTTACCTCTTCTTCCTTGCCTTTTGTCTCTATGGACTCCAAAAAGCTCTTTGCATCGGTTGTTTTGATCTTCCCCTGCTCTTCAAGCTTTTTCATCTCCGCTTCGACTTTTTCTTTTAGAACCGCTACGGCACCTATGCCAGTGTAAAGTAAATCTTTAAACATGTGATACTCCTTTAAAATATGGAGTATTATATACCTGTTTTGTACTCGTTAGTAGCTTTGTTTTGTTCGCTGATAAATTTGAGTAATGATTCTAAAGTAAGCGGTTTGGAGTATAAATAGCCTTGAAAGGTATCACACCCAATCCTTTGCAAAATATCTTGATGCTCTATTTTTTCAACACCCTCTGCAACAGTATTTAAGCCAAACGCCTTACTAAGTGCGATAATAGCCTCGACAATGGCACGGTCTTCTTCATTATTTTCAAGATTTAAAATGAACTCTTTATCGATTTTAAGTGTATCTATGGGAAGCTTTTTGAGATATGACATGGAGGAATACCCTGTTCCAAAGTCATCGATTGAGATCTCTATCCCAAAATCTTTTATTTTTTGTAAAATTGGAATAATATTTTGTATATCTTTCATGACAGAGGTCTCTGTGATTTCAAACTCAAGTTTGTTTGGTTGCACATCCATCTGCTTGATGATAGTTGTCATGTCATGATAAAAATTTGGCATCTCTAGCTGTTTTCCTGAGATATTGATAGCCATAGTTATCGACTCATTTGTTTTATGAATAATTTTTAACGCACTGAGTGCCTCTTTCATAACCCATAATCCGATATCATAAATATATCCTGCCTCTTCGGCGATGGGTATAAATTTATCAGGCGGAACAAATCCTAAAACTTCATCATTCCATCGTATCAAAGCCTCAACGCCTTTGATTTTTTTCTCATCGCAAGAGTATTTTGGTTGGTAGTTGAGTGTAAAAAGGGAGTGTGTTACAGCAGACTTAAGCCTCATGCTTATCTCTAAACGCTCTTTGGCAAAAGTATTCATCTCATCGGCAAAAAACTTAAAATTATTTTTTCCTTTTGCTTTTGCCTCATACATGGCGGTATCTGCACTTTGCAAAAGAAGACTAAAAGTAGAGGCATTTTCTGGAAACAGCGTTATCCCTATACTCCAACCAACATTTATTTCCTTCGCCTCTATAACGATAGGATTTTTCACGCTTGAAATAATCTCGGAGGCTAATTTTGAAATAGTTAAAATGTCCTCATAAGGAGCTAAAATAACAAATTCATCGCCGCCGAGTCTGGAGATAATGGAATCTGATGAGACAATGTTAGTGAGTTTTTTACTCACATCAATCAAAACTTTATCACCAAAACGGTGTCCTAGTGAATCATTAACCCATTTAAAATTGTCCAAATCTAAAAATAAAACAGCAAATTTTCTATGATTATAGTGAGAAGATTTTATATAACCCTCAACCTCTTGTTCAAAATATTTTCTATTAGGAAGCTCTGTTAAAAAATCATAATATGCGAGTTGATGGATAGTTTTTTCTCGGTTTTTTGCCTCTGTAATGTCATGAGCTATCCCTATATAGTTGATGATTTTATTCTCTTTATCTTTGACACAAACAATAGACTGGTATGCAATGTAGAGTGTACCGTCTTTTTTTCTATCCCAAATTTCACCCTGCCATAGCCCATGGTTAGCTATCTCACTCCACATCTTTGCGTAAAACTCTTTGTCTCCCCAGCCTGAACTTAGAAGCTTTGGGTCTTTGCCTAGGACTTCTTCACGGGAGTAATGTGTGAGTTTTGAATAGGCTTCATTGACAGAGATTATTTTATTTTTAGCATTAGAGATAAGTATGGAATCTGTGGAGTATTTAAAAACATTTGAAGCAAGTTCAAGCTCTTTTTCGTTAAGAACTCTTTGTGTGACGTCATGGACTGTGCCGATGGATTTGACAACATTACCTTCAAGGTCAAGTTTATGGATGCAACGCTCTTCTACAAATTTAAGTTTGCCATGCGCTGTTATTATTCTGTGCGTGATGTTGTATATACTTTTACTTTCAACAGAGTCTGTATAAGCTTTGTATACATACTCTTTATCATCATCATAAATATGGTTAAAAAAAGCCTCATACGTTGCAGGAAATTCTTGAGGTTCAAAGCCAAAGATTCTATACACTTCATCTGACCAATACAAACTGTTTTGAATGAGGTCTAATTCCCAATGCCCTATATTTGAGAGTTTTTGTGCCTCTTTGAGATTTTCTTGACTCTCTACAAGATGCGCAAGTAATTTTTCTAAATCATCTATCTTTTTTTGATGAGGAGAATTTCCAAGTATTTTTTTCAACAATAGAGTAGCTTCAAGCATTTGACACCTTCCAAAGAAAAATTTGAA
>DJAA01000003.1:104450-107597 GCA_002428085.1 Sulfurimonas sp. UBA6014
TATATCTTTTTCTATCTCTTTTGGAGTGGTTGAGGGTGCGTAACGCTTCACTACATTTCCATTTTTATCAACTAAAAACTTTGTGAAGTTCCATTTAATAGCCTCAAAACCGAGTAAACCACTTGCATTTGCTTTTAAAAATGTATAGAGTGGATGTGTGTTTACACCGTTGACATCAATTTTGGCAAACATATCAAAACTCACACCAAAACTGCTCATACAAAAGTTTTTTATCTCCTCTTCAGTTCCTGGTTCTTGTCCCAAAAACTGGTTACATGGAAATCCAAGAACACTTAAACCTTTCGCGCTATATTTTTTATGCAACTCTTGAAGTCCTTCGTATTGTCCTGTGTAGCCGCATTTGCTCGCTACATTTACGATGAGCATCACTCTGCCTTTGTACTTCTCTAACTTTAGAGTCTGTTTGTCTATATTTTTAACTTCTATATCGTAAATCTTCACACTTTCACCTCCAAAAATTTGACTCACTAACAATAACATCATCCATAAAAATTTCATTTTTTATCCTCCAATATTTGTTTTGTAACACTATGCCTAAACACAAACATTTTCTCAAGCTCATGGTGTATGAAAAAATCAAACATGAGCCCTAAAACTCCAAAGGGCGCCTTATATTGCACCACATCTTTAAGCTCACAAACACCCTCACTTGTTTGTGTAAAAATGTGCGAATGCTCCCAAAAACTAAAAGGGGATTGCAGTGCCAAATCAACAAGCAAATTTGGTGATTGAAGTTTTTCAATACGCACTTTCCAAAGGATTGGAATGAAGTTTTTCACCGTTTGCAACTCTAAAACTGCACCCTCTTTTGGAGTGAAGTTTTTATTTAAAAGGGTTACTTTTATCCCCTTTGGAGAGATAGTTTCAAGATTTTTAACATCAAGATGAAAATCAAAAAGTACCTGCACATCACAGTTTATCAGTGTTATTTTTTCGTATGTTTTCATCTTGATGCCTCTTTATTTCTTAGCAGAGAGCCAAATAGAGTCGTATTGCCTTTGCGTGAGTTTTACAACTTCTAACTCTTCTAAAAATGTATAAAGTGCTTTCCATCTCAGCGCGTCAGCTTTGATATCGCACTCTAAGCGTGGCAGTGTATCGATGATGATTTTGTCCATAAGCGGTGTACGCTCTTGCTTTAAGTAGTCATAATAGATACTTTGTGCCTCAAGAGGATGCGCTTGAAGATACTTTGCCATCTCATTTGTCACCTCAAGAAACTTACAAATATGCTCACCTTTTTCATCTAAAACAGACTGTGTACTCATAAACTCCAAAGCTGAGAAATTTGGATACGGCGACTCATGTTGGTCGATAAAAAGGTTTTCAAACCCTTTCATTTGTGCTTCAATCCCCTCAAAGTTGTAAAAACAAAGCCAAGCTCCATCAAAACTCTCATCACTTATCATGTTATTGATATGCCAAAAATCGGTTTCAACAAACGTAACATTTTCTCTGTCAATCACAAACCCATTCTTTTGCGCATAACGCTTTATAATCTCAAAACCAATTTTGTTTGTCACGGGATTTGAAGCGGGCGTTGTGATTTTTATCTTGCCATTGGCTCGGAGTTTTTCAACTCTATCAGCACGAATCATCACTCCACCACGTGTTTCAAAAAAACATCCTAGTGATTTGATACCATCAAAATAGTGCTCATATAAATGCAGCGGCTCATTACAATGTATGTCTATTTTACCCGATTTTAAATCTTCAAAACCGTCATAATGCTCGATAGGCTGGATGATTTGCACATCAAGTCCTGCCTCTTTATATTTACCTGTAACAACACCCGCAATCATGGGTAAATGGTCAGGATTTAAAAACCACTCTAACGCTATTTTAATATTCATATAACTCTCCTAAATTTTTTATAAGTGATGGATTTTAGCTGTTAGAGAAACGTTTTCGTAGTCTTAAAATGTTAATTGGTTGCCATGACTCTCATGGTGAGGCAACAACGAAGCAACCTTTGGTTTGCAAGAAGTCTCGTACTCAAACCTACAGTAAAAACCTTTTCTCAAACGCCGCATCAATATCAATAACTTTTTTTGCCTGCAACTCTTCGAGAACGCTTTTTGTGCAGCTCACATCGTCTGGCCATCTTCGCTTGAAGCCGTCAAGTCCGTTTTTGTTGGTTGCGTCAATGCATAAAGAGTGGTTAAAAAAGTAAAAATCACGGTTACAATCTATGTTGTTAACCACGCGCCAAACGAGCATATACGGGTTATCAAGGAAGTTATTTTTATCATCAACAATGATTAAGATACAGATGTGCGCTAAAAGTGGCTGTAAATCTTCAAAAAGCTCTTTTTGTGCTCTTGTTTTTGAGACTTTTATAACACATATCGGGTTTCTTGTATGGGTAAAATACTGTTTTAAATCTTTTATTTCTTTGCTGATCTCTTGCATTTTTAGCAGTAAAATTGCATCGCTCTCAAGCTCTATCTCTTTTTTTACAACCACTTCACCCGTACAATCAAGCCCTAGTTTCCCGCCTACTCCAAACTTATTTGAGCTGTGGTCAAGGGCATCGACCACTCCGCGGCTCATCATGAGGTCATCAATGTCAAGATGGTTTAAAATATACTCAGTAATTGCCGCATGCTCTGTAAGTGCGGGCGCATCTTCGCCCACAAAAATGGCATGTTTTACAAAACTCATCTGCCCCACTCCCCAAAAAGCGTGCATAACTTGCTGTGCATGTCCTGGGTAAAGTGTTTTTATTTTTGCCAAAATAAGGTTGTGATAGACCCCGTTTTCGGGCATATAGTAGTCTATCAAATCGGGTGCAGTGGTTTTTAAAAGCGGTAAAAATATTCGCTCTGTGGCGTGTCCCATATATTTGTCTTCAAGAGGAGGTTTGCCTACAACTGTCGCGGCAAAGATGGGGTTTTTTTTGTGCGTGATGGCTGTCACGTTCATAAATGGATACTCTTCATCAAGCGTATAATAGCCTGTGTGGTCGCCAAAAGGACCCTCTATTTTTAAGTTTTCAACATCCACAAAACCCTCAATCACGTAATCAACATCACGAGGAATATAAATATCATTCGTCATCGATTTCACAAGCTGTCCATTTTTACCTCTAATAAAACCATAGAGTAAAAGCTCAAAAACCCCAAT
>DJAA01000003.1:107625-140633 GCA_002428085.1 Sulfurimonas sp. UBA6014
GAGACGGGCATTTTTTTGCCTGCTTTTTTGTACTCATGAAAAAAATGACTTGAGTCTTTATGAATCTGCCAGTGCATCCCCAAAACATGGTCACTGTGGACTTGCAGTCGGTACATGCCAAGGTTGCTCATAGTTCCATCAAGACTGTGCGTATAAACCTGCCCCATGGTTATAAAAGGAGCCGCATCTTGTTCCCAAGTGGTCAAAACGGGAATGTCGCTAAGTTTTGCCTCGCTTGCTAATTTTACCACTTCTTGACATTCGCCTCTGCCTTTATTCTTTTTAGGAAAAACAGATTTGAGGTTAAAAAGCGTGCCAAACATGGAAAGTTTGTCCATAAAACCACTCGGAGGCTTCATGTGTAAAAGCTCTTCAATGCGAGCGGCTATGGCATCGCCATCGCCTATAAGAAGCTCCACCGCTTGAGAGTTACAAAAAACATTCATAAGAATCGGCACGTCAAATTTCTTGTTATTTGCTCTGTCTATGGGGTTTGTAAACAAAATCGCCTGAGAGTTTGGCGACTTTACTTCAATATAGGCAACATGAGCAATCTCAAGATAAATATCAAGTTCTTCTTCTATAACTCTAAGCAAATTGTGCTTTTTTAGAAGCTCGATTGTTTTATTTGTTTGCATAACTATAGCTGTAATCCATTGCGGGAATGAGTCCTTCATACTCTTTAAAAACAGCCGCTATTTCTTCTTTCATAGAGGAAAAATCATAAGGCATCATCTTTTGTGTTAGTGGATAGTTAGTGATAATATTTTCAAAATTCTGCATCAACTCATCCAAATTATCCCCATAAATAAGGGGAATTTTGTACTTTAAAAGAAGTTTCATATTTAAAACAGGTTTGTCTTTTCGCATAAAAAAAACTGGTTTTTTGCCACATGCCAAACTCTCAAGACAAGTGTGAATACAACTACAAAGTAAGAACTCACTCGACTTTACAAACGCTTCATACTCCTCTTCATCGACTACTTCACTGAAAGATTTTTCATACTCTTGTTTCGTATCTAAAAAGAAATAGTTGCCATTTAAAAGGGGTATATCATATTTTTTGGAATTTGCACAAAAATCTAAAAACCATTTGTCATAATCATCATCGCCAAAAAAAACAGCTTTTTTCCTGTTGCTCTGGCTCTCTTTAAAATAGCTCTTATCGACTATGTCAAAAGGCAAATCTTTCCCCACACTGTAAAGTTTGGAACAAAATTCACCCATCTGCACATGCATCTCATGCGTCACATCTTCGTTATCATATACCAGCATATCGAGCCGTTCCATAGTGTGAGGGAGATTTCCCATCGCATCCACACCCATGGTATTTTTTACACCCATCGTATTTTTTGCTATGATCGCAGCTCTATAATCGCCCGTGCAAAGTGTAGGAGAAAACTCCACCAAAGCATTTGCAATAGCAGCTCCACGACGAACATTTTCAAGAGTATCGCGGTGAGAACTTTTCGCATAAATCCATATGTTCATAAAGATTCCTTCTGAGTATTGTAAAAATAAATTTTTCTTTGGCGAACTATAGCCAAAGCAAGGAGTTATTCATACCATTTATTTGTCAGTTTATTTTTATGACTCATAATAGCAACCAGCATCACCACCATTTTATTTTCTAAGACTATATTGATTGAAAAGATTGTATTATGAAAATTGTAATTAAATTTCTTGCAAAGCAAAGCAATCTAAATATAAGTTATGCAAGAAGTCTATTTATTCATTTCAATTTTTTACATAACTTAATAAAAAAAGAGGCATTTTGCATGAAAATTGATGGACGTTTTTGGCTTACAAAAGAGAATCAAAGTTTTTTAGGTGCAGGGAGAGTCGAACTTCTACACCAAATCCAAAGGACAGGCTCTATAAATGCAGCGGCAAAAGAGATGAAAATGAGTTACAAAGCTGCTTGGGCGAGGATAAATAGCATGAACTCTTTAGCAGACCAACCGCTCATTCAAAAAAAAATCGGAGGCTCAGGCGGTGGCGGAACAACGCTAACTCCCTATGCACACGAACTGATAAAAACCTATGAGAGACTTCATGAACTTCACCGTCAATTTATAGACCGTTTTGCTGAGGCAGGAAGTGACCCTCAGAGGCTCGCCCGCATACTCAGCAGAACCTTTCTCACCACCAGTGCAAGAAATCAGATTCCTACAAAAATAAGCGCCATTGTACAAAACGGACTCCATACACATATAGAAATGCCACTTTCCAATGAAAACTCTCTTACCTGTTCCATCACTACAAAATCAGCACAAAATATGGGGCTTACCCTTGGAAGTGAGATTTATGCCATTATCAAATCAAGTGACATCTCTATCGTAAACACCCCTCCCAAAACAAACCAAGAGACAAATCTCATCAAAGGCAAAATCAAACTCATTGAACTCTCAGACGACTTTATAGAAGTAACTTTTAGTGTCCATGAAAACACAAATCTCATTGCCTTTTTAGACAAAACAACAGCCACCTCTTTTACTGTGGGCTCTGAAGCGTATGCTCTTATTAAAACAAATCACATCATTATTGGTTGCTAAGCGATAAAAAACTTTATTTTTTAGAACGCTACAACCAAAATTAAGAATTAATTGTTTATCATTCGTTGTATCATAAAAAGTATAACGAAAATGTTTTCTTTTGTAGGATTATTTGAGTACTTCTACAAATTTGTAATCCATTGCGTAAGACTTCTTTAACTTAGTTTCAATCTTGCAATGCACTTCATGGATTTGTGTGGCTGAAGTATATATTCCAATGGAGACCATAAAAACAAGAGGAAGATTGCTTCGTTCCTCGCAATGACGGGAATATAAGCTTGAAATGGGGCAGCAGAAATAATGTGAAAAACTTCACGTTATTTTGGACTATGAGACCCTTCTTTGTCCTTAGGAGCGAAGCGTGGCAATCTAAAATGTGGGTTATAAAAAAGTCAATAGAATAAATCTTGCAAAAGTATTTTTAGATACCGTTATATCAAAATAAACATAAAGATAAATCATGAACCAACTGAGCGCGATTTCTTTCCTAAGAGAAGAGAAGAAAAATGAAAACATCAAACTAAAAGCATTTTTCGCATCTTTGTCTTTACATATTTTACTTTTTACTTTAGTTTTATTTTCGCTGCCGCAACAGTTAAAAATACCGCTTCCAGAGACAAAAATGCTCACCATCTCCCTAGCACATTTCACCCCCTCTTCAGTTGTTCTTCAAAAAGAAAAAAAGCAGGAGATTTTAAAACCAAAAACACAACCTCAGCCAAAAAAAGCGCACGAACAAGCAAAAATTAAAAAAGTACAAACACCTCAGCAGACTCCACTTAAGCGAGTAGAAAAAGTGCTCTCTGCTGAGGCGTTTACGCCTCCTGAGTCTCTTGTGTCTGTTGAACCAGAGGAAGTTTTTACGCAAAACACAGATGCGAAATTTTCTGATTCTCCTCAAAAAAATCTATCCCAGAAACCAAGTGAACTTCCCTCGCCTTTAGAGTCAAACAGCCAAATACCCCCTACTACACTCAGTCTTATTCGTGCCATGATTGAAAATGCTCTCATCTATCCTGTCATGGCAAAAAAACTCAAACTTGAAGGTGTTGTCGTCGTCTCCTTTGTCCTCACACGTGAAGGATGCGTAGAGAATGCCACCATCACAACTAAAAGTGGGAGCAGTTCTTTAGACACAAAAGCTCTCCATACGGTTCTCTCACTTAGCGGCGAGTATCCGACATTACACAAAAACGTGCAACTGCAAATTCCAATCGCATTTTCACTCAAAAAATCATAAGGAAAACACCATGTCCCTCCTCTTTCGTCTAAGCCTTTTACTCCTTCTAAGTATAAATGCACATGCCAAGGTCATTGAAGCCCCGAGTCCTGTGCAAAAAGTTTTCGGTTCTTCTCCGCCGATGAATTATCTCATTTACGCACTCAATCCAGACAAGATGATGGGGCTGAACTTCAAGGCTAAAAACTCAAACAATTATGCAAGCCCGCAGTTTTTAGATAAAAAGTTTTTAACCCTTCCAATCATCGGCTCTTTTCATGGCGGCGGTCAGAAAATTAATCTTGAAAATCTTATGAAACACAAACCCGACCTCATTTTGTTGTGGGAAGACGACATGCTTGTGGGCACCGTGACAAAAGAGATAGCCAAAACAAATATTCCAAGCATTACACTTGCCTTTAGAAAAGTAGAAGACATGCCTGAGGCTATACGTTTAGCAGGTAAAGCAATAGATGAAAAGGTGCGAGGAGAAAAACTTGGTGCACATGCGCAAAAAATCATCCAAGAGATAGAGGTCGCACTCAAGGGGACAAAACCGACTCGTTACTACTATGCCGAGGGAATTGACGGCTTATCTACCGAATGTGACAACTCTTTTCACGTAGAAGCACTCAACTTTTCAGGCGGCGAGAATGTTCATAAATGCCAACAAAGCGGCGTTTTAGGACTTGAAAAAATAAACTTTGAAACACTCATGACCTACAACCCTGATGTTATCGTCGTGCAAAATGCACTCGTTTTCAACGAGATTTTAGAAAATCCTCTTTGGCAGCATCTGCAAGCCGTAAAAAATAAAAGAGTGCATCTTGTGCCAAACGACCCCTTCAACTGGATAGACAGACCGCCCTCTTTTATGCGTATTATAGGCATTGAGTGGCTCACAAAACTTTTCCATCCAAAAGAGTACACCGTCCATTTGCACACAAGAGTTGCAGAGTTTTATGCGCTCTATTTAGATGTCAAACTCACAGATAAAGAGATTTCAAAACTTTTAGGAGAAAAACAGTGAAAACAAAAACTTTGATTTTATCGCTCGTTGCTGCAACTGCAGTTTTGGCAAGTCCCATCAGTATAGAAAAAATTGTGGTGAACAGTTCGCAAGAAGACGAGGTGCTTTTTGTCACAGATGAAAACTTGTCCGAAGCCAAAAACAAACAGACTTTTACCACAAAAAGCATCGCTACGCTGAGCACTCACGCCAACATGAACCCTTATACAGTGATTCAGTTTTCGCCATCCGTAAACTTTACGCCCGTAGATGCGGCGGGTTCAAACGAACCCTCTTATCATGACCCTATTCGCATACGAGGCAAAAGCCAAAGCGGTCCCGGTGGTGTTTTTATGATAAACGGGTTGCCCATTTCAAGCAATCCGGGTGGTGGAAAAGAGATGGTGGATATGGAAAATATTGCCTCTATCGATTTACTCAAAGGGTATTTGCCTGTGGATAAAAATCTAGGATTTTCCTCTCTTATCGGCAAGGTGGATATGAATATTTTAGCACCTGCAAAAACGATGAAAACAACACTCTCGCAGTCCTTTGGCAAAGATAATTTTCAAAGAACTTTTGTACGCTTTGACAGTGGTAAAATGGGTGATATCGCTATTTTCGCATCAGCCTCAAATCTCTCAAATGAAAAAACAAAAGGCGAAGGCGAACTCAAACGTTACAACATGATGGCAGGCATTTCCTACGAGCCGAGTGAGGCTTTTAAAGTCGCTGTTTATGCTATCAAAAATCACGATGAGCACCATAACTATTACAATTTAAGTTATGCAGAATCTCAAGATTTAGAGACTTTTTTTAGCAAAGATTTTGCCACTACACAGCCCACGGCAAACAACGACGTAAACTCCTACGACTGGAATAAACAAAAATTTGACACGACAAATGTTTTTGCCGACCTAACCATAAAGCCAAGCGCGCAAGATACCATCACCATAAAACCCTATTACAAGCAAGATGAAGGGGGTTATTGGTTTGCCAAAACAGATGCTAACGCCTCTAAAAACCGTGTCATGGACTGGGAGATGGATCATGACCTTTATGGAGCAGTTGCCGCGTATACACATACCTTTTCACAAGAACTAAAAAGCAAAATCGGTTATTGGTACCACAAACAGTTGCCTCCCGGACCGCCGAGTGATCAGAGCAAATACAAGGTCGTAAACGGCAATTTAGTTTTTGACGGGTATGCGATACTCTCAAAAAATGACTATCACACCATTGCAGCCCCTTTTGTGGAACTCAGCGGTGCAATGGACGCGTGGACTTACTCCGCAGGGTTACAATACCAAACGTTTGAACTCGGTTCCATCAAAAGCTACATGGGAACAACTGCGGCAACAAGCACCGACTATGACACGGCACTCGCTAGCAGCACGTATGACTCTTGGGCAAGCGTGGATGCAAAAACATTTCATACCTTTCTCCCCTCTCTTTATGTGGGCTATGCGCTCAGTGAGAGCACCGCTATTTATACCGATTACTCACGCACCTACGGGTTTGACGTCAACCTTTTCCCTACATATGTCTCAAACAGAGCAATATTTGTAGGCAAAAACGTAACTCTCCAACAGCTTTGGGACAAACTCGAACTTGAGACTTCGGACAATATCGACTTAGGGCTAAAAACAGAAATAGGAGGCGTCACGCTCAACCCAAGTCTGTATGTTTCATTCGTCAAAAACAAACAAGCAAACGTGTATGACGCTGAGTATGGCGTAAGCTACCCCGCCAATGTTGGTGATGCTTTTGGATACGGTGCCGAGTTCGCGGTCAATGGAGCTTTGAGTGAAAACGTAGAATTTCTACTTGGACTCTCGTACAACAAATACGCATTTACGCAAGATTTCAAATCAAATGCCACAACTTCCACCTCCATCAAAGGCAACCAACTCCCCGATGCGCCCGAGGTCATGGCAAAAGGCGCACTTTCGTATTACTATGAAAAATGGGCATTTACTCCAAGTGCAAGGTACACGTCCAGCCGTTACGGCGATGTTACAAATACCCAAAAAATGGATGCTTTTACCATTGTTGACTTTGACATTTCCTACAAAGCACACCCTTTTATGGGCTCAAAAAGTACACTCTTTCGTGCAACGGCGACAAACTTGACGGATGAGCGATATATCTCGACCATCAACTCTCCCGATAATGTCCTAGCAGCAGACAGCACTTCAAGCACCTACCAAACAGGCGCTCCGATGAGCCTGTTTTTTAGCGCAAATTTACAGTATTAAGATTATGAGCAAACAAACGAAATATCTTTTGCAGGGTTTGGCTTTTCTTTTAGCAGTGGCAATTCTGTCCCTGCTTTGGGGGCAGTATCCTATTAGTTTTGCCACATTTAGCGACTATTTACAATTTAAAATTTTTAGCTCAGGCGCCATCAACGCGCAAACTTTTTCTCTCATAGACAACATTATTTTAGAGATTCGTCTGCCTCGCGTGCTTTTAGCCATTTTAATAGGTTCTGCCCTTGCCACTAGCGGAGCGGTATTTCAAGCGATGTTTGTAAACCCTCTCGTCTCTCCTGGTATTTTAGGCGTTTTAGCAGGTGCTTCTTTTGGCGCGGCATGTGGAATGCTTCTGAGTGAAAACTGGCTTGTTGTGCAAATCATGGCATTTGTGTTTGGTTTTGTGGCGGTAGCCTTTGCCCTATTTATAGGTTCTATGGTAACAAACTCTCGCTCCAGCGTTCTGTTGGTTTTGGGTGGAGTCATCAGCGGCTCACTTTTCACCTCTTTGCTCTCTATCGTCAAGTATGTCGCAGACCCCTATTCTACTCTGCCCGCCATTGTTTACTGGCTTATGGGTTCCCTCTCCATGGCACAATTAAACGAGGTTTTTTTCGTTGGCACTCCCATACTTATGAGCATTATTGCAATGATATTTATGAGTAAATATTTTGATTTGCTGAGTTTGGGTGATGAAGAGGCAAAGGCTCTTGGTGTCAATGTCACGCTTATTCGTATCGTAGCCATTCTACTAGCGACACTGGCGAGTTCCTTGTCAGTCGTCATGGCGGGAATCATAGGCTGGGTCGGGCTCATTATTCCCCATATTGTCCGCATGGTTGTGGGTCCCTCACACCGTCTTCTCATCCCGCTCTCAGCCATAGTCGGAGCCGCTTTTTTACTACTTGCAGATGCAATCTCCAGACTTGCTCTGAGCGTTGAGATACCTATTGGCATTTTGACCTCACTCATCGGGATTCCCATCTTCATTATCGTCCTTAAAAATGCGAGGGCAGCATGGAACTAAAACCTATTATAGAGGTAAAAAACCTCCATTTTTCCTACAAAAAACATCCCGTTTTAGCAGGGATAAACTTGGAGCTTTACAAAGGCGAAGTAGTCTCACTGCTCGGACCAAACGGCTGTGGAAAAAGCACGCTCATCAAGCTCATACTCAAACTGCTTCATGGTGAGGGGACTATTTTGTTAAACGACAAAAGCATAAAAAAACATTCCCATAAAGAGATAGCCTCTTTGATTGCCTATATTCCCCAGTACAACAACACCCCTTTTAACTATTCGGTATTAGAAATGGTGCTCATGGGAAGAGTTTCAAAACTTGGCTTTTTTGCTCTTCCCTCTGCACATGACTATGAAATTGCACATGCCGCACTCAAAAAAATAGGGATTGAACACCTCTTAGATAAGGCGTTCGGACAACTCAGCGGCGGACAAAAACAGATGGTTTTACTCGCTCGTGCCATAGCACAAGAGGTCAATATTTTTATCATGGATGAGCCTGTAGCAGGGCTTGATTATGGAAACCAGATAAGGCTATTGGAGCTTATCCATGAACTGAGCAAACAAGGCTACACCTTTTTAAAAACCACACATTACCCCGATCACGCACTTCTAGTATCGAGTCGTGTCATAGTGATGAACGATGGCAAAATTATAGCTGCAGAGACACCTCATAAAGTAGTCACAAAAGAGATGATACTAGATGTTTACTCCATAAATGTAGATATCATTACACATGATTTACATCAAAGATGTGTACCGATTTTTCAAAAAAACAATTAAAAAAGGCGTTTAAGATGGATTTATTATTTGAAGACATAGGTTATTTAGACATAACTACATATGGACTTGGCATTACGGATAAAAAAGGGGTGATGAGTTTTGCACCCAAAGAGGAGATAGTCCTTTGCGGAGTAGATGAAGTGAAAGAGATTTTACAAAAGCTTGACATACAGCACACTTTTTATAAAAAAAATGCTCAGAGTGTTATGCCAAACGAGACTATTTTAGAGTGCAAAGGTGATGCGGCTTCACTCCATAAAGCATGGAAAATATCCCAAAATATTTTTGAATATATGAGCGCTATCGCAACCTATACAAACACCCTTGTCAAGAGTGCAAAAGCAATAAATCCAAACATAAGTATTGCAACAACCAGAAAAAACTTTCCTGGAACAAAAGAGCTTATGTTAAAAGCGGTCATGTGTGGTGGCGGAGTAGCACATAGACTTGGTCTTTATGATTCCATTTTGATTTTTGAGCAGCATCTAAAATTTCTAAGCGATAAAGAAGAGCTAGAAAAAAGTTTCAAAAATTTCAAATATATGTTTATAGAAAAAAAAATTACTGTTGAAGTAGAGAATTTTGAGCAAGCAGAGTACTTTGCTTCACTAGGGGCAGATATTCTTCAATGTGAAAAGATGGATTTTTTAACTTTAAAAAAATGTGTCTCGCTCAAACAACGCTTTACTCATCTTTTAGTCTGTGCAACGGGTGGCATACATGAAAAAAATATCGCTGATTTTGCTAAGTGCGGCGTTGATTTTATCGTCACTTCATCGCCTTATCATGCAAAACCTCTTGACATAAAAGTCATAATGAAGGAGGATGAAAATCCCTATATACCCTCATGATAAAAACATGTTCAAAATATGTAGCCCGTCATTAAACCAAAATACAAAAAGAAAACAAGTGCTAGAAATAACATCAAAACTACTATGATGGACTCCTCAAAGTTGCTGATAATTTAAGAGGTGACAATGCGAAAGAGTTTATAGAAACAACAAGAGAATAAAAGAGTGAGCAATTTTCACTCCTATTTTTTCTCAGCCTTTAAAAATCTCTATCGCTTTTTTCGCTGCCTCTTTATGATGTACCATGGGTTTTGGGTAGCCTTTGATATCGGTACTCAAAAGATAGGCTTCGTCGTGTAGATATTTCGGTTGGACCTGTTGTAACTCTGGAAGATATTTTTTGATATACAAGGCTTCTTTATCAAATTTTTTACTTTGCAGATAAGAGTTGAACACCCTAAAATAAGGCTGCGGGTCGACGCCAGTTCCAGCACTCCATTGCCATGAAAGGACGTTGCTTGCTTTGTCGTAGTCAAGAAGATACTCTGCGAAAAACTTCTCGCCCCACTGCCATGGAAGAAGCAAATCTTTTGTAAAAAAAGAGGCAACAACCATGCGGACTCGGTTGTGCATATAGCCCGTTTGTAAAAGCTCTCGCACCCCTGCATCAACAATGGGAACCCCTGTTTTTGCCTCACAAAAAACTCTATATTTTTCTTCATCTTTTATGCCGTTAAAATCGTATTTATAATTTTCTTTCTCGATTCTTGGCATGTGGAAAAGCTCGTAGGCGTAAAAATCTCTAAAGATGAGCTGACGGATGAAAGGCTCGATGTCAAGATTTTTGTGTGCAAACAAAAACCGCAAAACCTCTCGCACTCCGATGGTTCCAAAACGCAAATCTACACTCAAATTTGAAGTTGCGTCACTGCTTAAATAGTCTCTTTGGTCTTGATACGCATGCAGTTTTTCTTGTAAATTTTCTAACTTAAGGTACGGATTTGTAAACGTAACATCAACTTTTTTAAAACCTATACTTTGTAAATCAAGGGGGAGTTTTTCGCTCTTTAACTCTTTATCTATTTTTGTGATGCCCTCATAATTTTCGCTCGCCAAAGTATGCTCTGCCATAAAGAGTTCATCGATATTTTTGGACACTAAAAGTGGTCTTGCTTTTTTGTAAAAAGGGGTAAAAACTAAGTACGGCGTTGCGTCATCTTTGAGCACTTCATCATGTCTAAATATGTACGTGTCTTGAATGTAGCGAAAATGAAGTTTGTGAGAGATATGCAAATCGCGCTCTTTCGCATAGGCATCATAGTCTCCAGTAGCTACAACTTCATCAAAATTTGCAGATGCCAAAGAGTCAAAAACATCCTCAGGTTTGCCATAAAAGAGTTTGAGCTCAAGTCCATATGTTAAAAGTTCTTGCTTTAAACTTTGCACATGCCAAAATATAAAACTCACCCTTTTATCATCTTTTTGCAATGCGCTTAAAATATTCTCATCAAAAATAAATATTGGCAAAACCTCGCCGCCAAGGGCTAGAAGCGGATTGTCTTTTACACGTAAATCGCGTCTAAACCAAAGAATACGCTTCATGATACGCGCTTCACTTGCTCACTTCTTCGCCACCAAGTTTATGATGGATAGGTCCTCTTCCATGACCGATATTTGGCGCATGCAAAAGAGCCGCATTGATAAAGTTTTTTGCTCTCATAATCGCCTCATGAAGGGAATCTCCACTTGCTAAAGCAGCTGCAATGGCACTTGAAAATGAGCATCCCGTTCCATGTGTATTGTTTGTTTGAATAAATGGAGTTTGAAAAATTCTTTTCTCATGCCCAAAAAAGAGCTGATCAACACTCACCGCCCCAGTTGGAAGCTCTAAAACATGGTGCTTGACTAAGATAGGACATTTTTGATTTTGAATCTGCTCAAGAGAAAAAGAGTCACCAAAGGTATACCCAAAAAGCTCTTTTGCCTCATACGCATTTGGAGTCACAACACTCGCATACGCAAGGAGCGTTTTCATCTCCTCAACTGCGTCACTTTGCAGCAATGGCGAGCCTGCTTTTGAGATAAAAACGGGGTCAAAAACGATAGGTATCCCAAGTGGGGCAATCGCTTCTCGAACTGCGACAATAATCGCTTTAGAGTAAAGCATACCAATTTTAATCGCTGCAACATCGAAATCTTCTAGAACTGCTTTGATCTGCGCTTTTACAAACTCAGGGGAGACCTCATAAATATCACGCACACCTTGTGTATTTTGCGCTGTTAAAACAGTTATAACCGAAGTCCCAAAAACCCCAAACGCCTCAAATGTTTTCAAATCTGCCTGAATCCCAGCCCCACCACTCGAATCAGAACCAGCGATAGTCAATACTACTTTCATGATTTTTCCTTTTTTTTTAAGAATTACATTATAGGAAAAAATCTCACCTATTCATACCCTAAAAGTGTCTGTTTGTAGAAAAATTTTTCAGGCTTGGCATGTGAAAGTAAATAAGAATCCTATAAGAGAGAATAATGTATTCTATTGTGATACAGTAAAAGAAAGGAGTTCTATGTCATATTTTATTTGGCTGATTTTAGCGGTTATTGCTTTTGTACTTGAGATGATACTTCCTACTTTTTTTGCTTTGTTTGCAGGGATTGGATTTTTGGTGGCGGGAGTGGTGGCTTATTTCTTTACAGGGTCGCTTTTTTGGCAGATAATCGCTGCTTGTGTTTTTATGGTTCTAGGGGCGGTGCTTTTTAAGATGCGTCGTATTGCCGATGCAGATACTAGCACAGTGGGGACACATCATGAATTTGTCGGTATTTTAGGAAAGGCTCTTTCACCTCTTTGTGAACATGAAGAGGGCGATGTTGCGTTGTATGAGAGCGTGGTGAGCAGCAGGCTTTGGAAGGCACTTAGCAGTGGTGGTCCTATCGAGACGGGCTGCGAAATACAAATCGTAGCACTTCAAGGCAATACACTGATAGTAAAAAAATATACTAAGGGGTAGAAATCATGGATATAGGAATCGTTTTTTCGTTAGTTTTCATTGTTGGGGTTGTTTATGCTTTGACGCGTATGGTGCGGATTGTCCCTCAAGGGGAAGAGTGGGTTGTAGAGCGGCTAGGAAAGTACAGCACTACTTTGCTTCCAGGGCTCCATTTATTGGTTCCATTTATAGATATCGTTGCTTATAAAATCGTCACAAAAGAGCTCATCCAGCAAACACGAGAACAAGAGGTCATCACCAAAGACAATGCAGTCGTCATCATTAGTGCGGTGGTTTTTTACCGTGTGAGCGAGCCTAGTAAAGCGTCGTATTCCATCAGTGATTTTGAATCGGCAGTGGGCAATATGACAACGACAACTCTGCGCGCTGTTATCGGCGGCATGACACTCAACGAATCTCTTTCACAACGAGACCAAATCAAAGCACAAGTTGCGGCTAAGATTCGGGATTCCTTGAGTGGTTGGGGTTTGACTCTAGGTAATTTAGAAGTGCAAGATATCCGTCCAAGCGAAAAACTCCAAGAGGCTATGGAGAGACAAGCCGCAGCTGATAGACAAAGAGAAGCCACCATCATGATTGCCGATGGAGAGAAAAAAGCAGCTATTGCCAAAGCGGAAGGTCAAAAAGAGGCGGCTATTTTAGAGGCACAAGGAAGGCTCGAAGCATCAAAACTCGAAGCCCAAGCCAAAGTAGAACTTGCCAATGGAGATAAAAAATCGATGATTATAGTCTCAGAAGGTCTTGCAGGCGGAGAAACTGCACCGCATTATCTTTTAGCACAACGCTATATCGACAGTGTTCAAAATCTAAGCAATTCGGGCAACTCAAAAGTAGTCTTTATGCCATCAGACTGGCAACAAAGTCTAGCAGGCGCCGTGGGCTCACTCGGGTATTTGGGTACAGCTCTGAGTGAGAAATAAGCGAAAATATCCCTTAAGTTCTATATTTCTTTTGTGCATCTTTGCGCCGTTACTGCATTAGCTTTAACGCCAAGGGTTTTATAAACCCCTTGCCCCCCTACTCTAACTCTTTTTTCAGCTCATTTATATTCACAAGATTTTTGTCACTTTGAACCAATGGGAGTGATTTTTTATAAAGCACTCGGCTTGGGAGCATATACGATGCAAGGTGTTTTTTAAGCTCAAAGAGTATCTCTTTTGAAGGTATTTCGCTTTTTGCGGAGTAAACCATGATAATCTCTTCTTCTATCATTTCGTTGTTGATGGAGAAGATGGCGCACTGGTCTATTTGGGGGATGTTTTTTGCGACAACAGACTCTATCTCTTGAGGAGAAACTCTAAATCCTCTTGTTTTTATCATGTTGTCGCTTCGTGAGACAAAGTAAAAATACCCCTCTTCATCTTTGTAAACATAGTCTCCCGTGGCAACAACGATTTCGTCTATAAGCTGCCCCTCAAGATTGATGACATTCTTTAAAATCTGCACTGATTTAAAACGCTCTTTCGTTTGTTCAGGTGCATTCCAAAACCCTTTATAGATATAGCCGCCTCTGTGGATAAGTTCACCTACTTCTCTTGCCTTACATTCAAAGCCCTCTTTGTTGATGACATACAGCTCAACATCGGGAATCGGTTTACCTATAGAGTCTGGTCGTATCTCTATTTGACTTGGGTCTAAATAAGTTGAGCGAAATGCTTCTGTAAGCCCATGCATGGAGTAAAACTTTGCATTTGTAAAGAGTTTTTTGCAGTTTTTAATCATCTTTTGCGTGACATTGCCGCCTGAAGAAGTGATGGTTTTTACTCCGTCAAAGAGTTCAGCGTTTGGAAGTCTGTGCATATCTTCATCGAAAATGCGAGTAATGTTTATGGGCATAAGCGGTATGACGGTCACTTTATCGTTGATGAGATGATTTAAAAAATCCTCTGAAAGTATAAATCTATGCAGTGCCAAAGTAGCACGTTTATAAAGCGTAGAGAAAATCTGGTTGAGCCCATAGTCAAGGTTAAAATAGAGAAGTCCTGAGATAACATCATTTTCTTCTAAGTGCAAATATTGCGAGACAACACGGGCAGAATCTATAAGGTTTCTGTGTGAGAGTACTATCCCCTTTGGAGTGCCGCTGAGTCCAAACGAGTAGGTGATAACGGCATTGGAGTGTCCGTTGATTTCACACTCATAGGGCTTTTTATAGTATTTAAAAATCTCTTCAAATGAGGCGATATCTTTTGTCGTTGTCTCATACGAAATGATGTGCCCATGAAAGTTTATCTCTTCAATATTTTGGAGTTTGAGCTTGTCGGTGATGATACATTTGATATCACAATCGCTTATAATGTACTCTACTTGTTCGGGTTTTAAAAGTTTGGTAAGGGGGACAAAAATATAGTTTGTTGACAAAATCGCTAAAATAGCGATAACTTGGTCAATTCCCTTATTTGAATAGATGCCGACTCTTGATTGTGGTGGCAAATTGAGCTCTTGGAGGTAGTAAGCGACTTGATTTACTTTCGTAAATAACTCCGCATACGTGATGCTTTTTTCATTAAAAATAAGTGCCGTCTTGCCTGCATGAGAGTGCGCAGAGTCTTCGATAAGTGATCGGACAGAGTTAAGAGACATGATTTATCCTTTATTGTTTGTAAGCCCAAGTGTCCAAATATCATAATTATGATCCATGACAACGCTAGGGTTATGGTTTGAGTTGAGTATTTTTTTATAGAAGAAAGAGATGATATCTTCCATCTGTGCATCTGCCAAAACTTTTGTAATGCCACCCGTTAAAACGATGGAGTTTATGGAGAGCAATTTTAAGTTGATATAGGCTTTTTTGTAGTGTGAAATCTTGCAAAGCACCAAAAAGAGAGCCAGTTGCATAAGCACTTGCAGTGCTTTTTCGCTCTGCTGCTCAAAGATGTTTTCTGTCACTTTTAAGTGCGTCAAAAGTTCATACACAAACTCGTTGTTTTTTGCCGAAAATATAAGAGACTCTTTTGATTTAAAAACACCGAGTTTTTTAAAAACAAGTCGGTCGTACTCATTTGTCGTGACGATATTGTCATCGACTAAATCTTTGGAGTAGTGAATGTCCGTTGTCGCTCCGCCTATGTCAATGAGGATAAAAGGGTTCACCACAGAAAACTTTGTCCCAATGAAAGGAAGCGTCTGATTGACAATGTAAGGGGTAGAATATATCTGATTTGCGGTGATGGTATAGAGATTTTTTATGTCCTCTTTTCCCTCAATATCAAGTTGATACAGATTTGTTAAATACTCTTTTAGATTCTCTTCAACGATGTGAAGTCTGTGGTCAATGATATTTGGTAAAACCACCAGATTTGGTATCTTTTCTTGGATTTTTGAAGCATCTTTCCCGCTTCCAACATAGACTATATTTGAATATTTCAACATTTTTAGATAACTAAAAAGTGGTTCGCCAAAAATATCGCAAGAGGAATCAATCCCACCTACTACGATAACCACATCAATCAAATCACTTGGAACTGAGTACTCTTGTATGTTTTGGTAGAGCACTTTATCGATGATGTTTATCCCTGAGTTAAAGGCAATATTTGTCGCGTATTTGAGTGAAAATGACTCTGTTATGCCAATGATAAGGGTACTTAAACCGCCGTTTGCAGAAGAGCAGATGTAAATATCTTCTTTTTTATAGGCGTGAATCGTCTCCCCGCATTTATGTGTCAAGTCGTCTAAGATGTCTTTGTTAAAATCTCTAAAATGTTGCTCAATACTCGAAGGAGTGCTCACTTTAAAGTAGGTACTTCCGACATCTATTAGTAGTTTTGCCCTGCTCATTGCATAATTCCTATATCGTGGATAATATCATTTACCATGCTTGTGGTGTCTTTTGTAAGGTCGCATTGTCCCCTTTCGTACTCAAAGCATCGGTCTGGGATTGGGACATTGCCCCGTTTTATGATGCGTATATTTTTCTTCGCATCTCGTATGGTTATCATCTCATTATGGTTGATGATGTGTGGCGAAAATGGAACGTCGATGATGCCGCTTTTTATGGAGTTAAATACCTTTCTCCAGAGTGTGTCAGCACTGTCATTTAAAACAGCTTCCATGATGGCTCGCACTTCAAGCGTTAAAATCTCCTCCTCTTCTTCATCCACGATATTTGGCAAACCGTTTAAGATACGAAGGGTGTACTGGGTGTTGGCAACTGTTTTTGCATTTGCCTCTTTTGTAGGGATGCCTGAAGCTTCTTCTCTTGTTTTTGTGATGATTTTATCGGCTCCAACCATCGCGGCAATAACCGTGGACATATTGATGAGTTGCTCAGCGTAATCTTTGTTGGTTGGAAACGCGCCCATCCACTGATGATAAACAAGGTTTATAACCGCATCGCTACAGTTAATGGCATCGGCATATTTGCGAGAGAGTTTTTTTATAACAGCACCCATGACGATATCTTGGTTCATAGAGCCCGTTTGCGAAAATGAAACAGAGAACGATTTTACCCCTTCTTCTAACGAGAGCATCATCTCTAAAAGCTGGATAACTATTGTGATAGCAGGCGGCACTAACGTAGCGGTGAGCGCGCCAAAAGACTCTCTGTTTATAGGCTCGTTGAGTTTGGAGTAGTTGGCACAAATTTTTTCAACATATTTCCAATATAAAAAGGCTTTATCAAGAGGAAAATTTTTTGAATAGGGCAAAAGATAGGTAATAGGACCACCCTCAATGTCAAAAATGCCCGAAGCCAAAGCCGTCTCGATAAGTAATCTCGCATCGGGCGTTCCATGACGAAGACTTACGGGTTTGTTAAAGTGCGTCACCATTTTTCGGGTTGTTCGGTAGCCGTGTGTGACAAGCGGGTAGCCGTTGAGCATATCGACATCATTTTCTTCGCTCAAACGGAGCATTTTTTTCGCAGTTGCGTAGTCGTTGAGTCTTGTGTTTGAGTCTATGGTGAGCGGCAATACATCGACGTTTGCCTCGACAAAAAATTCACTCAAGGCAAACTGTTTTTTATACGTTGGAAATCCGCCGCGAGGTTGAACTAACATTTTTGTTTTATTTTTAAAATGGTGCGAGATGAAGAGATTTTTATCTGCATTTCTTATGAAATCTTCTACTTCCGCAAAGTCAAAATTGTCAACATGTTCGTTTGAGAGGATAATCTCTCGCTCTTGCTGGAGTAAACTCATGATATTTTTCTCTCCCCTAAATAGACTTCAAGTGCGTCAAGTCCCGTGTTTAAATCGACTTGATGAAAAACCAAATCAAATCCGTATTTTTTATATTTTGGGACTATCTCCTCAGCACTTGCGGTTCCTACGACTAGATTTCCGCCAATGACCATGACAAGTTTGTCTAACGTTTTATATTTTGAACGCAGCAGTTTTACCTCTCGGCTCCACCCCTCTGCTTCACCGTTAAGAGAGGAGATAAGAAGCACATCTGCATTTGTCTCTACTGCAGCGTCAAAAAACTCCTCAAGATAAGTATTTACACCAAGATTAAAAACCTCAAAACCTCTCGCACCCAGTGAGAGTTCTATGAGTCTATTTGCAACAACATGAATATCATTTCCAACTACACCAATTACTACTTTCATCTCTTTTTATGCCTATGTATTATTTGTGTGAAAAGATACTAAAATTTTGGTTAGAGTAAGGTTAGAAGGTGTTAAAATACCGTTTAATTTTTTACGCTCTCTCTCGGAAGTACGACTTTAGTCGTACCTTAATGTCTTTCATGACGCAATGGTACGACTAAAGTCGTACTTCCGTTTGAATGACGGTACGACTCTTGTGAAAATGTTATAACCAAACATTTTAAAAGTCGTACTTCCAAACGCTTGGAATTGTGGCTTTAGCCTCACCTTTGCATCATGAAAGCCATATTTACAAAGAATTTTAATAAAGGAAAAAAATGGATTTTTTCACAGCAGATATTTGTGACTCGCATTTTGAGAGTGTTGCGGTACTCGAAGAAGGATACAAAAATTTTGGCGGTACGTCAAAGTGTCATGGCACAATCGTAACGGTAAAACTTGATAAAAACAATGCAGAGTTAGCACAAATACTTCGCGATGAAGACGGAGAGGGCAAAGTAGTTGTGGTCGATGTGGAGCGAGAGTATTTTGCAGTTGTGGGTGAAAATCTCATGAAACTTGCTGCTAAAAACAACTACAGCGGCATCATTGTAAACGGCTACATCAGGGATACTTTCCAAATCAAAGAGATACCCGTTGCATTGTATGCACTTGGAACATGTCCAAGAAAATACATCCCTACTACAAAAGGAGAGAGAGCGTTAAGTCTTCTTTTTGGCGGCGTACGATTTAACTCAGGCGAATATTTGTATGCCGATACAGACGGCATTGTAGTGACCAAAAAACCTTTACACATTTCATGATAGTCAACGACCTGATTTTAAACTACGTCCTGCTTTTTGTACTCTTAGAGTTTTATGAGATAAGCTGGCAAAAAGCTCCAAGCATCATGGGTATGCTTATTCGTATGCACAAATACTATGCAAAAAGCATATTTTTATTTTTACTGATGCAGCCAACTTTTATTTTTGGTATTTGGTTTGTCTTACTGAGCGATTTCAACCTGTTTGCCATCATTTTACTTTTTATAAAAACTGCAGATATCGCTACAAAAATACTACTCATAGAACAAGTTTTTGTAAAACGTGAACTTTCTCAAGATTTAAGTTTGATTCTTCTTGCCCCAATCAATAGCTTTTTACCTTACATGGGGCTCGTTATCCACCCTATTCTCATTGTTTTAGCTCTGCTTTAACTCTCTTGGTTTTCGTACCCTTTTTTCACTTGGAGTTTTTTTGCCAAAATTTGGACACTTTGAGAGATATCCCCCTCGGCTATGTGGTAATGTTGGTGAAGCAATGCTAAAGAGCTCTCTATTTTAGTAGTTAACACTGCACTTAACATCTCTACATGACTCTTTAAAGACTCAATTTGTTCTTCCTCAGAGTATTTCATCTCTTTAGCAATATTTGCAAGTTGTGATTGGGATTTTACATAGTCAGTTTTTATACGCTCAATATCGCCAATAAGCTCTTTTGCAGTTGCATAAATATTATGTAAAGTGTCATTTTTAGATTTGAGTTCATCCATTTTTTTTGAAGAAAGAACCATTTGCTGCATAATCATCTCACTTTGCTGTCGTATCCCTGCGAGTCTATTTTCGCCTTCATACAAAGAGATACTTACACTCTCAGTGTGCGATTTAAGCGATAATACTTGCTTTTCAAAGGCTTGTGTAACTCCTGAGAGTTGCTCTAAAGTATGCGCTGTAACAGACGAAGCAATATCTTGTGAAATATTTTTCATCCCTGTAAGTTTTACACTTATGGTCTCCAAATCCTCCGTCATTTCATCTCGACTTTGGACAGCTTTATGTAAAACAGCCTTGAGATAGTTAAAATGCTCCTGCTCTGTAATACGAAGGATATCTATATGTTTGTGAACAACATTATCAAGGTCTGGAAGCTGTTTTGTCGAAAACTCTTCAAATGCATGAGAAACCCCTTCATGCCAACTTCTAAGCTCATCAAACTGCCCTAAAAATTTATCTTGGTTGACTTGTATGGTGTCGAGTGCTTTGAGGTCTTGTGAAAACTTCTCTCTAATCTCATTTTGAGACCTTAAGTCTTCCTGCTTTGAAGCTGCGAGACGCTCTTCAAGTTCGCTCATAAATATTTTGAGCTCATTGACCTGCGTGATGAGAGAATAGGCAAAATCTTCCTTTGTTTTAGCAATTTGTCTCTTTTGTGTCTGATGCAAAACATTCATCACAAGATAGAGTAAAAGGGCAACAAGCAATGGAAAAAAAGATTCGCGAAGGAGTAAAATAACATCCGTTGCATCGGGGTAGATGATAAAATGGACAACGCTTGCGATAGCACCGATTCCTAACATAAGAGGAGAGTAGTCAATTTTATTGGGTTGCTTTAAAATAGATATTTGTCTTAAAAAAAGAAGAGCCATAAATAAAAAAGATAGTAATACGTCACCCTCAAGCATAGTAAACTCCAAAAACACTTATCATCTAATGTTACGCACTAAAACGAACACGTCCGTTTTAGTGGCTACTGCGCAATGTCCCTACAACCCTCTAAAGCTACGAAAAACTTTGTTTTTCGAGAATGAACAGAGTAATCTGAAATTATTTTACCATAACTATGTCCAAAATTTCTTTGGGCTTGTGGATTGTTTTTGTATGTCTGCCATCTGGTGAAAATCCCCAAGTTGCAAACATGGACTCTATCCCTGCGTTTTGTGCACTGAGCATGTCTTTAGAGTTGTCACCGACCATCCAAGCTTTATGATTCTTCCTATCAAAATTGTAATGATTTAAAATTTCATTGAGCATCTGAGGATCAGGTTTTGAAGCGACAACTTTATCCGCACCGATGATAACGTCAAAGAGATGTGCGATTTGTAAATGCTCAAGCATTCTTTTTGCAAATTTTGTAGGGGCATTTGTAGCAACTGAAATTTTGATGCCACATGCCAACAAGTTGTGAAGAGTCTCATAAATCCCATCATATAGATAGAGATTTTCAACACACTGTTTTTCATAATGCATCTCAAAAACTTCTCGATCTTTACTCTCATAAATCTCTGTGCCATAGAAAAGTTGTGAGAGATTTCTCGCCTCACTATTGATAGTATCAACGATATAATTTTCACTTAAAGGCTCAAGCAAATAGTGTTTTTCTCTTACATAATTAATAGAAATGGTAATATCTTTTTTCGAATCTAAAAGCGTTCCATCCATGTCAAATATAACTACTTTCACTGTTTTTTCTCCAAATTATTTGATATTTCAATATATTTTATAAAAAAATCTTTGACTATAACAAAGAATATCATACCTCTGTTACGAAGAGATTTCATCTCTAAGAAGCAAACCCGCTCGAAAAGCTCTCTTTTGCCACGACAATTTGTTTTTGTTTCTCTTTTCTTTTTGTATCTTTTTCAACAAAGATTTTTTTGCGCGTCACTGGGTTCATCTCTGTGTAATACATCACCGCCGAATAAGTTCCTGGTGTGGGGGTAAAAACTTGCGCTTGTTCGGGGTTCATTTGCAACTCATCTGTGGTAAACCTTTTTAACTCATGCATATCTTTCTCTTCACATCCAGGATGTGCGGCTATGAGATAGTAGGTCAAAAACTGCTCTTTGCCCTCTTCTTTATTAAGTTTGTCATAAAGCTTTTTAAAGTCTACAAGCGTTTGTTTTCCAGGTTTTCCCATGAGCTCTAACACATGCTGCTCGGTGTGTTCGGGAGCCACTTTCATCTGCCCTGAAATGTGATGTTTTACCATCTCTTTTAGGTACTCGTAGCCGTGTTTTTTGTCCTCTGTAATAAGGTCGTATCTCACACCGCTGGCTACAAATGCTTTTCTCACACCCTCCACTGCTCGCACCTGTCTTAAAAGATTTATGTTTCGGCTATGGTCAACTTTCATAGATTTACATAAGTGAGTTGCATCGACGCAGCGTTGATGGTCGCAGGTTCCAAGTTTGAGCTTTTTGTTGCATTCGTATCCGTACATATTTGCCGTAGGTCCGCCGACATCGCTGATAATCCCTTTGTAATCTTTATACTTATTAAACTCTTTTGCTTCTTTGAGAATATTACCCTCTGAACGTGTTCGGATGGTTCTCCCCTGATGGACACCGATGGCGCAAAAATTACACTCTCCCCAGCAGCCATGATGCGTCATGATAGAAAACTTGATAGTCTCCAAACATTTCACTTTGCCCATTTTCGCATAATAAGGGTGCAACTCTCTCGTAAAAGGGAGATTTGAGTTCGCATCCATTTCGTCTTCGTTTAGGTAGTCACACGGAGGGTTTTGGATGAGAAAACGCGTGTCAACAGCTTGACACAAACCTTTGGCCGCAATGGGGTCGTTGTTGTCGTAAAAGAGGTCAAAAAGGTCTATATATTTCTCTTTATCGTCCAAACACTCTTGATGTGAGGGCAACTGATGAAACTCTAACTTTGGCTCTTTTGCGATGTAACACACGCCTCGTATCTCTGTAAAGTCTCTTTTTTCGTCTATAGCTTTTGTGAGTTGCTCTAGTGCAATTTCACCCATGCCATAGATGAGCACATCCGCTTTAGAGTCAAAAAGAATGGGTTTTCTAAGCTTGTCCGACCAATAATCATAATGCGTCACCCGCCTAAGCGAAGCCTCAATACCGCCTAAAACCAAAGGGACGGTACTTTTAAAATGTTGTCGTATGAGGTTACAATAAACGCTCAGTGCGCGGTCAGGTCTTTTGTCATTTTTACCGCCGGGAGTGTAGTCGTCTGAGTTACGGAACTTTTTTGTGGCAGTGTAGTTGCTCACCATGCTGTCAACACTTCCACCGCTCACGCCCCAGTAAAGTCTAGGCTCGCCAAGACGGGAGATATCATCACCGCTGTTTATGTCAGGTTGTCCAATCATGCCAACTTTGTAGCCAAGACGTTCAAGCATACGACCGACCATCGCCACACCGATAAAAGGCGAATCTATATACGCATCACCGCTCACAAGAATAACATCACAATAATCCCAACCCAAGTCATCCATCTCTGCTCTGGTTGTCGGGAGGAAATCTTTTTGGCTCCATGTATGCGTTTCATTTTTTACTTGTGAAGTTTTGTTTCTTCTACTCAAAATATGACCTTCATGTGTTCTAATTTTCTCTATGTAATTATAATTTTTATGTATAATCATACTCAAATCAATTAAAAATCGACCTTACGGACTTGTGTTTAAAATAGACTTCTTGCAAACCAAAGATTACTTCGTCGTTGCCTCGCAATGACCGTCATTGCAAACGAAGTGAAGCAATCTAAAAATAGGTTATGAAAGAAGTCTAATAAATAAAATCAAAAAAAGAGATTACGAATGACGTACCCTTATGAAAACTTAGAAAACTTTACACTTCCTAGCTTGCTTGAGAGATCTGTTGCATTGTATGGTGATGAAAATTCTTTTGGCAATGTTGGACAACGTCCTATGAAATACTCAGAGTTTAATGACAAAGTGCATGAAATGATTGATTTGCTCCAAAAAAATGGGATAAAAAAAGGGGATAAAGTCCTTCTTTTGAGTGAAAATATGCCAAACTGGAGTATTGCTTACTTTGCAGTGACTTATTTTGGGGGTGTTATCGTCCCCGTTCTTGTTGATTTTCACCCATCTGATGTTCACCATATCATACGACACTCTGAAGCTCATGCTGTTTTTGTTTCGCAAAAACACTTGCAAACTATAGAAGAGTGTGAAGAAAAGAGCATAAAGTGTATCGTGATTCTCGACACACTAGAGATGATAGAGAACTCAACGAGCCAAAGTTATATCTCAAGACTCACGCAAGGAATCGCTTCTTTAGAAAAAATCTCAGGTTCAAAAAAAACCCACACAAAGCCAAATGAGAACGACTTAGCCGCCATCATCTACACTTCAGGGACAACTGGACACTCAAAAGGGGTCATGCTCTCACACAAAAATCTTGTCACAAATGCACTCGCTTCACACTCAAAAGTGACCATAGATAAAAGTGATGTTTTTCTCTCTATCCTCCCCTTAGCCCACACACTCGAATGTACGGTAGGCATGCTCATCCCTGTTTTGCATGGCGCAAGTGTTTACTACATAGACAAAGCACCTACACCAAGTGTACTTTTAAAAGCCTTTGAAATTGTGCGACCTACTTTTATCTTAAGTGTTCCACTCATCATAGAAAAAATATACAAAAATAAAATCTTAGCCAAATTCAATAGCTCATTTATTGTAAAAAATCTTTATGAAATCGGATTTATTAGAAAAAAACTCAATATGGTTGCAGGAAAAAAGCTTCTTGAAACATTTGGAGGAAGACTCCGATTTTTTGGGATTGGCGGCGCTGCCTTGTCCCCATTTGTAGAGCAGTTTTTGATAGAGGCAAATTTTCCCTATATCATCGGATATGGACTCACTGAAACTTCTCCCCTTGTAGCAGGTTCATCTCTTGGGCAAAAACCAAAACTTAAATCAACAGGAACACCCTTTGTGGGAGTGGAAGTACAAATCAAAAACAAAGATGTCAATACGGGTGAAGGGGAGATTATCGTTCGGGGTCCAAACGTCATGCTTGGATACTATAAAGATGAGGAAAAAACCAAAGAAGTCATGGATGGAGAGTGGTTTTTAACAGGTGATTTGGGCTACTTGGATGCAGATGGGTTTTTATTTATCAGTGGAAGAAGTAAAAATGTCATTATCGGCTCGAGTGGAAAAAACATTTATCCCGAACAAATAGAATCCATCATTAACCAAAATGAAAACGTTTTAGACTCTTTAGTTATGGAACAAAACGAGAAACTTATCGCAAGAGTTCATCTTGACTATGAGTTTTTAGACAAAAAATTTAACGCGCATCAAAGCCCCGATGCAAAGGTAAAAGAAGAGATTAAAAATCTCCTCAAAGAGATGCAAGAAGAGGTCAACTCACAACTTGCATCGTATGCAAAAATCTCAAATTTTGTGGAGCAAATAGAACCTTTTGTAAAAACTCCGACAAAAAAAATCAAGAGATATTTGTACACGTCATGACCACTCAAACGGACGTGTTCGTTTGAGTGCGTAACATCAACTAAAACGATATATTTTGATACCCTTCATCAAGCAATCTTCCCGCTACAACTGGAGGCTGAGCCACTGTCACGCCTTCAAGTAAAACTGAAGCATCTTTTGAAGCATTTGGCAAGTAGAGTGGACAAACTTCAACTGTCGCTCCTAAATCGATTAGCATGATTAGATTTTGCTGAGGAGTTGGTGCTTGACCATTTGGTCTCTTAACAGGAGTTGAAGCCATGTTTTTATCTGCCAAATCTCCCGCTGCTCCACATAAAACTATGTTTACTTCTTTCTCGTGCTTTTGGATAGTCATAAGAGATAAAACCATAGCCATCGCTTGAGTCTGCGGGTTTGCAGAGTTTATCAAAACATTGAGACCTTTTGCTTGGTCTGCACTTGCAATACTTGGAATAACAAGTAATGCACCTAACGCTATTTTTGAAATGAATTTTTTCATAGGAATCCTTTGCGATTTTAATTTTCTACTATTATGATAGTATCTGTAAATTGTAAATATTCTACGCAAGACGATAAACTATATGAAAATTTTAAGACTTAAGAAAATTTAGAGCTAAAAAGGGGACTTTTTGTAGGGATATTAAAACACGTTTTCCTGCAATAAAATATATTTATTTAAATTTTAGCAGAAATTATACATTTGCACATGCCAAAAGTTTGGCATGTACAAATAAAAAGTGATTTATTTAAATTGCGGTTGTAAGAAAGGGATGACTTGTTTTTTGCGGCTGAGTACGTCTGGGAGCCAAGCTTGTGAATTTTCTAGTTTTGTTCCAAATGCGGCTTCTACTTTGGTTGCGTCATCGCTTACAACTAAAAGCTGAGAGCCCTCTTTTAAGATGTCTGTTAAAAGAACTATGACGGTGTGAAGTTTGTCTTCTTCTTTCATTTTTCTCATATCTTCAAAAAGTTCTTCTTTTCGACTCTCTAAAACAGAAATATCTACCATCTCAAGTTGATTGATGCCAACTTTTGCACCGTTCATCTCAAACATTTTATAGTCACGCGTATTTAAGTTGCGAGCACTCGCACCGTTTACGGCAGATTTTGCAATGAACATCTCCATAGCAAGCGCTTTATAATCTTCAACACCGCAAATGGCCGCCAACTCCTTGACTGCTTTTGTGTCAACTTTTGTACATGTGGGTGATTTAAAAATAACAGTATCGCTTAAAATCGCGAGCATCATCATCCCTGCGATATCTTTTGGAATCTCTACTTTGTGAAAATCGTACATCTCTTTAACGATTGTGTTTGAGCACCCAATAGGGCGAATCCAGCACTCAAGCGGAGTATCTGTCGTCAAATCACCAAGTTTATGATGATCGACTATGCCAAGAATCGTCGCATCCATGATGTCTTTTGGAGCCTGTGCTTTGTCTGAAAAATCTATGATGTAAACTTTTTCGCCTGCAACAGATGTCTTAAGCTCTGGAAGTTTGCCTCCAAATTTGTTGAGTATAAATTCTGTTTCAGCAGAAATCTCACCCTGACGTGTTGGTATACAATCTTCGCCAAGTTGATTTTTAAGATAAGAAAGAGAGATAGCACCGACAATTGAGTCGCTGTCAGGACTTGTATGTCCAAAAATATATGTTGCCATAAGTAAAGCCTTTTATTTTTTTGTAATTATACTAAAATTGTTTTTGAAACACCAAAAATCAGTCTGCCATTCTAAAAATCATTTGCCCTGCCAATTCCATATACAAGCTTTTTTTCAATTCATTGATATGGTCTTGGTTTGAAAAAGCATATCTTTTTATGATGGTATCAAGCTCCTCATAATCATGCGTCTCAGAGAGCATAGACTCCATAACAGCTATTCTTTCTATAATCTTATCAAATTCATGTTCTTGCAAGTCTTGGCTTATTTGTCTGAAAATATCCCAATATTTTGAAACAGGAGTTCCTCCAAAAATATCACTTTCATCTTCAAGTAGCGCGTCATATTTACCCATAATAATCCTTTTTTAAAAATTTTATCTAAATTTACTTCACAAACTCTACAACTTCATCATAGTCCAAACGTAACTGAGTCGGTTGCTCCTGAATTCTATACCCAAAAGGTAAAACCATGGAGAGCTGATACTTTGTCACATCAAGAGCAAGTATCTCTTCCACAGCGGCTTTATCAAACCCCTCAATCGGGCAAGAGTCTATCTCTAAAACGGCAGCAGCACTCATCATGTTTGCCGCAGCGATATAACTCTGCTTGGATGTCCAAGCGTATATATTTTCATCTGAGCTTAAAGTCTCTTTGAGATGCTCAGCGTATAGATTCAAATAAAAATCGAGTTTTTCTTGAGGCATATCACGTCTTTGAAATCTTTTTTTAGGCAAGCCTGATTCTACTTTTACAGAGTCAATACCAGCTAAAATAACAACTAAATGAGAACAAGAGGTGACTTGCACCTGATTCCAACATGCAGGTCTAAGTTTTGCTTTTAATGCCTCGTTTGTTATAACCAAAAACTTCCAAGCCTCCATGCCAAACGATGAGGGAGATTTTCGCCCTGCTTCTAAAATAAACTTCAACTCATCATCAGAGATTTTTCGACTCTCATCAAAAACTTTACACGCATGTCTAAATTCCATTGCTTCTTCAAATGTTTTCATTTTTTTCCTTGTATTATTGATGTTACGCACTATATTTTCAGCCGAGTGTAAGGCACCTTCTAAATAACCGCCCTCTATAAACGAGCATTCCGTTGAACTAAAAAACATTTTTGAGTTAAAATGTTTAACATCCAGACCATATGACGGATGAACGCTGAGGGGTTTTGCATCATCTGCCGTTGCAGTAAACTTCTCTTTTTTCCAATCAACAAAATAGACATTTAAAATATCTTCAGTTTCTATACCAAAAATTCTTATCATCTGCTTTTTTACATCTTCTTCAAAATACTCAAACAGAGTGTGAGAACCTACAAATCCAAATAGAGCAGCTTTGCCTTCTATGCACGCATCATGAACCTCAACTAAAGGTCCAGTATTTGAAAATACAAAGCCACTTAAGCCCTTAGCACGCCAAAAAGCACTCTTAAATTCTACCACACACTTAGCACTATTTCCCATCCAAGTTTGCATTTTTTGCATTTTATTTTGGACATCATCGCTAAGCGATGGATGGTATACCATATTTTTACAAGCCAAGCGAGGAGGAAGCGTTGCTATGACAAAATCTGCTTCATAGATATTTTCATGCGTTTTTACTTGTAGCAAAACATCTTCTCTAAGCTCTACAACTTGCGCATCTAAAACAATCTGAGCCTCTGACAAAGAAGCATATAACTTTTCAATAAGCCTGACCATACCACCCTCAATCCTTGCTGATGGAGTGCTAGGTGGTGGATTGAAAAGTTCTACTTTATCTCTTCTCTCATACATAGCAAGCCCTTCATTAAACTGAGGCAAAAGTTGTAATTTAAGCTCATGGATCAGTGTAAGGATTTTCTTTTGATGCGGCCACACCCAAGAAGGACCCATATCATGTCCACCTAGACTATATATTCGCCCGCCTATTCTACTGCGAGCTTCTAAGATGAGAACATCGTACTGCTTTTGCAAGAGAGTTGCTAAATACAACCCGCTTAAGCCCGCTCCGATGATGATAATTTTCTTTTTTTTCATGAAGAATTCTAGCTTTTTAGGAGAGGAAGTTTACTCAGTAATGTTTCACAATATTCCCACTGCTCAAGCGTATTTTTCCACTCCAGGGGAATAGCATTAACGCCCTTATATGCGCCAAGAACCATTCCTATGGCGATAGAGCGAGAAGCGTTATCGCCACCGACCATTGCATTGGCCTGGAGTGCACATTTGAGTCCATCTTCTTTGTCTGCATATTTGAGGATAAAATAAACAGCACCTGGAAGTGTCCCCTCAGTTGGACTTGCTTTTCCTACTTTTATAGGCTCACTGCGACCAACATCCCAAAGTCTTGCCATGCTTGTCAGCGCCAAATCATCACTAAATTTTTCTTTATGCAACTCGCTGTTTTCGTTTGTTTCTTCTTGAAATTTTGCAATTGCCTGCGCCACTTTTGCCTCTATAAACCCGCCCATTTGCACCGCTACATCTTCGATGGCACTGCTTGGAGTTGCGCCATTGATGACTCTATGCGTGACACGGGCAAAAAATTCTCCGCCACCTAAAGCTTCAGTGCTTTTATGGGTAAACATAGCTTTTCTAGCCACGTCTGCAAGCTCTTCTTCGGTGTCATAATATGCATGAGCCGCCACATGACGAATCGCCATAGCGTTTGACATGCCGCCTAAACGCTCGACGCTCACCCCTTGTCTTACTTGTGTATACGTCTCTTTGGTCATCGTACAAATCCAAGAACCCCAGCCGTTTTCTAAGCGGTTCATCCAATGAGGAATCAGATTTGCCACACTAAAGGGTCTTACCTCGTCACTCACTTTTGCCAAATATTCCAAAACTAAAATATTATAATCGCCATAATCAGTCGTTCCACCCGCTTTTTTCCCAGGATGATAGTTTCTCTCACCCCACCCTATCCCATGCGTCTGACCGCCCATCATCTCTCCAGGTGACATAAACTTTTCTATAGGTTTTTCACCGTATGCCTTATAAATTTTTTGTGCATCATACTCATAGTGAGAACCCAAACAAAGTGCATCACCGACGAGTGAAGCAAAAAAAGCACCTTTTATTTTCTCTTGTTTTGTGTTCATAACATCTGCCTCAATTTTTTCTGAATTTTAACAAAGCAAAATTTATTTCCGCCATGGTTTAGAAGTTGTTTATTTAGTTTAGTGTTGTTTAAGAGAGTTTGCACACCACTTAATAAAAAAAGTATTATACTTGCGGACTTTATTTTAAATCACGGAGCTCACAGCGTGGAAAATTTTGCCTTAATCTTTGCAGCGATTTTTCTAGGCTACACCGCTAAAAGATTAAAACTTTTCCCCGAAGATACTCCTGCCATATTCAACAAATTTGTCATCTACATTTCACTTCCCGCCATGACCCTCTTAGAAGTACCAAAGTTGACATTTTCCCTAGATGTGCTCATCCCTGTCATGATTGCGTGGATAACGATGTTTTTTAGTGCTCTCATCGTATTTTTTATCTCAAAAATTTTAAAATTTTCTAAAGAGATAACAGGTGCTTTGATGCTCGTAGCGGTTCTTGGCAATACTTCTTTTGTCGGTATTCCCCTTGTGAGTGCATTTTTGGGAGACGCTGCACTTCCCTACATTATCATGTATGACCAGTTAGGCGCTTTTATCGCGGTAGTGACGTATGGAACTTTTGTTGCATCGTACTATTCGAGTGCAGTAAAAGTAGATATCAAAACGGTTGCAAAAAGAGTCGTAACTTTTCCGCCTTTTATCACTCTACTGCTTGCTTTATGTTTTATGGGAACCACATTCAACCCTTTGCTTACAAGTGTTTTGTCCGCTTTTTCAAGTACCATTGTCCCTCTCGCACTTTTTGCAGTCGGGCTTCAGCTTAACTTCAAACTCCCTTCTCATGAGCTAAAACCTTTTAGTGCGGCACTCACCATCAAACTTATCATCTCTCCGTTTATAGCTTTCTTGGCATGTAGAATTTTTGGATGGGATACTTTAGCCGCCGCAGTCTCCATACTCGAATCTGGAATGGGTCCGATGATAGTAGCAGGTGCACTAGCAACGATGGCAGGTCTCTCACCAAGGCTCAGTTCTGCTATTGTAGGTTATGGGATTTTGATGTCATTTTTAACTTCAGCGGTACTTTTTCAGCTTATACGCTAAAGCGATTTTTATTGCAATCCGAGCAAATCATTGATGGAGTGAGGTTTTTCTATCGTGTAGCCTTGGGCATAATGGATACCGATTTTTTTGAGTTCAGTCATGATTTCTTCACTCTCAACATATTCAGCAATGATTTTTAGATGCATCAAAGAGCCTATTTTATAGATAGATTCAACCATTCCTCTGTCGATTTTATCTTCTAAAATATCTTTGATAAAAACACCGTCGATTTTTAAAAAATCTATGGGCAGTGATTTTAAATACTCAAATGATGAAAGACCAGTTCCAAAATCATCCAAAGAAAATCTAAACCCAATCTTCGTGAGTGTACTAAAGAATTTTTTCGATACGGCAATATTTGATATTGCTGTACTTTCAGTAATCTCAAATATCACTTTGGAACAATCCATCGCATACTTTGTAACAAGCGCCAAAACATCTTCTATAAAATCAGCATCTGATATACTTTGCCCTGTGATATTGACCGAAAAGTGAATATTTTCATCTATGGAGTCTTGGTTTTTTGTGTACCAGCTAAAGAACTCTTCGATAACATATCTATCTATTTTTGGCATCAAAAAATAACGCTCAGCATGAGGAATAAAAGAGTTAGGATAAGCAATCTCTCCACTATTCTCTTCCAATCTCAGTAAAACTTCATAGTGATTATTGTCAAATTCTAAATCTTTGATTTTTTGTACATGCAAAATGAATTTTTTATCTTTTATAGCTTGCGTTATTTTAGAAATCCAGTTTAACTCATGCTCATTATTGACATATATCAAATCACTCTCTTGAGCGATATGGTATCTGCTACGACCTTTTTCTTTTGCCATATAACATGCCAAGTCTGCACTGCTTAAAATTAAAGATGGGTTACAGTGATATTTATCTATGATGGCGATTCCTACACTCAGACCGACTCTAAAAACTTTGTCTTCCCAATAAAAAATATATTCTAAAATATCATCGATCAGCTTTTGTGCTATCTCTTTAGATAAGGCAACATCGCAGTTAAACAAAATAAGTCCAAATTCATCACCGCCAAACCTGCATAAAAAATCGTTTGCCCGAATATTATGGCTAATCCGTGTTGCTATCTGTTTTAAAACCTCATCCCCTGCCATGTGCCCGACCGTATCATTGATGATTTTAAATTTATCTAAATCCATAAATAACAGGGCATGCGTTGTGTTATCCCGAAGTGTTTGCTTGCTTGTATTTTCTAAAATAGTCTCAAAAGAGATACGATTGTTTAAGCCCGTCAAGCCATCATGTGTCGCTTGCCATCGTACTTTTATTTCATCTTTTTTCTTTTGTGTAACATCGTGAAATACAAAAATGGCACCCTCTATTGCTCCATCTTTATTTTTAATAGGGGCGGAGGAATCTTCTATCATAAATTGTTTTCCATATCTGTTGATAAGAATAGTATGGTCACTTAACCAAATAACTTTTTTCTCTCTGAGCGAAGCGTATAAAGGTGTCTCCAGCTTCTCTTTGGTATCTTCTTTTACCAATGAAAATATTTCCTCTATTTTTTTATCTTTTACCTCTTCATTGGCGTATTGAATTATGTTTTGCGCGGCAGGATTTATAAATTGAACTCTCCCTTGCTTGTCAGTTACTATGACGCAATCTCCGATAGAGCTAAGCGTTACTTGGGCTAACTCTTTTTCTCTAAAAATTATTTCATTACTTGTTTGTAGCTGCGCAACATACTCTTTTATAGAACTATTCATGACATTAAAAGCACGAATCATTTTAGATACTTCATCATTTGTATTTGACTCTTCAAGTTGAATGTCAAAGTCTTTATTGGCGATTTGTTCAGCTGCTCTAACAATATTTTGAAGTCTTGATGTGATTTGGCTGACACTCAGCCATGCAAAAAAAGCTCCCAAGAAAATCGCTGCAAAGATATATAAAATCCCTTTATTAGTGATAATTGTCAACTCTTTGTTAATGTGATTGTTATTGATGAGTGTTCTTAC
>DJAA01000069.1 GCA_002428085.1 Sulfurimonas sp. UBA6014
CTATTAAAGTGGGGTCATTCCAGGTCTCAAGACTATTCTTTCAGAGACAGATGATATCCATGTTTATGCTGAAGCCTCGAGCGGTGCAGAGGTTCTAGAAAAAGTTGATGCATCGTACTGCGACCTAATTGTGTTAGATATTTCTATGTCTGGAGGGAATGGACTTCAAACTCTTCAGACACTGAGAAAATAAGGAATAAAAATTCCTATTCTCATTTTAAGTATGTATGAAGAAGATCAGTATGCCCTGCGTATGATTAAAGCAGGTGCTGATGGTTACTTAACTAAAGAAAGTGCTCCTGAGAAGCTCATTGAAGCAATACGCATTGTCGCCAGTGGACGCAAATATATTAGTGAAAATCTTGTTGAAGAAATGGCTTTTTCACTCGACGAAAATAATGAGAAACTCCCTCATGAAAAACTTGCAAAACGCGAGTATCAAGTTATGCTTATGATAAGCAAAGGAGAGAAATCGAACCAAATAGCTGAGAAACTAGGCTTAAGTCCAAAGACCATAAGTACTTATAAAAACCGTATCTTTGAAAAGATGCAACTGAGCAACTCTGCAGAACTCACGCGTTATGCTGTTGAAAAAAAGTTAATTGAATAATTAGAAATGATAAAGAAGCACGGGTATTGCGAAATTCATAGAAAAAGTTATAAACTAAAAGCGCTTCAAACAACTCTTTTTTAACCTCATATCCGAATTTTATTTATTTTCACCTGCTGCGTTTATGGCTAGTTGTGCCATTTTTGTCATGTAACTTTCTATGCTTTCATTTGCGTCTATGACTTTTTTTAGCTCATGTATAAAATATTTTTTCGTTGCGTCGTCTGCGATGTTGAAAGTGTAGAGTACCCAGTCAATGTTTAAGTTTATTTTTTGCCCGCCTTGAACGACTGTGAAAGGGCGATAGAGGTTCGTTGTTGTTTGTGCTAGGAGTTCGAGGGTTTGCGTGTAAAATGCGTTTACGTTTGCGTTTACTAATGTGCTTAAATCTTGCTGCGTGATTGTCGCGTCACACTCTTCAAGAGCCTCTCTGCCTACAATGAGAGCGTCTCCTAAGACAAGCATTCCACCTATAAAAAAAGGTTTTGATTTGTTGGATAGTGCGTTTGCGTCGGTGTAAATCATGTGCCGCTCTAAAATGGCAATTTCATCTATTAAAATAGAACCAAAAAAAGTATAAATCGTATTGACGTGCATCTCAAGTTCTAACTCTTGTATAGTCTGTTTTTTTGCATCGATGGACAAAACTCGCATCTAAAAATTCTCCAATAAAATCACATTTACAAAAGTACCCGCCGCCAAATCGCCGTCTTCTTCGCCTGTTACCATCAAGGCGCTGTTACCCAGCATATTTGTCAAAATTGCAGAACTTCCGACTTTTTTGTCTTTAAAATTGACATAATACTCTCCGTCTTCAACAACAGCGTTGCAGGCTGTAAACTCTGTTAACTTGCTCCGCTTTTTAAAATCTTCGCCGAGTTTTGCCGCTACGGTTTTGTAGGCACTTTGGCGTCCTAACATTTTGGCAATAAGAGGAAGCGCGTACAAAATGGCACTCACAGTTGAAGAGTACGCAAATCCCGGAAGCGCTAAAATAAATTTGTTTTTTCTTTGTGCCACTAAAATGTGTTTTGCGGGCTTAATTGCCACACCTTTAAAAACGACCTCAGCACCCAGACGAGGAACAATGTCTTTGACAAAATCGTAATCGCCTACGCTTACTCCGCCCGTACTAACCACTATGTCGGCAGACTCAAGAGCGTTTTGAAAGGTTTTCATGATAGCAGTTTTGTCATCGCCGACTGTACCAAGCTGAAGAACCTCCGCACCTGCAAGCTCAAAAAGTGCCCCTAAAGTGTAGTTATTGGAACTTCTGATTTGTGCTGCATTTTGGCTCTCTTGCCCTAGGTCTACGATTTCACTTCCCGTTGCCAAAACTGCCACGCGCGGGCGAAGGGCTACTTGAACCATCACGGTATTTAAACCTGCCATGACGCCTATTTGCGCAAAGCCGATTTTTATCCCTTTTTGTATGAGCACATCGCCTGCTTTGTAGCCCTCTCCTATTTCACGAACAGAACTGCCGTGTGCAACGGGCGTGTCTATGATGATTGTTCCATTTTCTACAGTTACGTTTTCTATTTGGATGAGGGTATCACTGCCCTCGGGCATTTTAGAACCCGTAAAAGTTTTTATGCATTCTCCCGCTTGCAGCACTCTTGTTTCATCGCTTCCGGCTGGATTAAATCCAAGTATTTTGATGGGTGAGGCTTCCAAATCTGCATGTTTTACTGCATAGCCGTCCATCGAAGCTGTTGGAAATTGCGGGTCATTGTGTTTTGCCACGATATCACAAGCTAAAATCCTTCCTAAAGATGCACTTAAAGGGACATTTTCTACTCTTAAAATATTTACATTTAGCAAGTCCAGCATATTTTGGCTTGTCTCATACGATAATAATTTCACTTCTTCTCGTCCTTCATTTTACTCGATAAAATGCCACTGCCGACCATGGCAGTTGACCTCTTGAGTGCGTAGACTCTTTGGTTGTCTATAATGTCGTATTTCCAGATGGGTGCAGAGGCTTTAAAGTCTTCGACAAAGGCGTCTATAAACTCTAAGGCAACTCTTCTTTTTGGAGAAAAAACCGCCGCTATATACGAAGAGGTATGCACTAAAACATCTCCGCGAGAGTGCGCCATTTTAATCATGGCACCTTTTGCTTTGGCTTTTTCCTGCCAAGCATCAAACCAGCTCTTTAAAATAGGTTCATATATATCAAAACTTAAGCCTTCAATGCCCTCTTCACTGCGAACCGTGCCCACAAAAGGGATGTACGCGCCGTAATTGCTCGCGGCTTCTTCTTCGTACCACTCTTGTAAAATTCTCGGCACATCTAAGGCACCGTCATATAAACAAAGCACGCCTCAACCGCCACAAACAGGAGGCAAAAGCGAAACTTTATCTCCGTCTTTAAGGGCAACTTCCAAGGATGAAACAAGCGTATCATTGACTGCTACGGCACAATTTTCAAGCCAAGTGCTGAGCTCTTCATCTTTTTGTAAAAGAGCAGCCAGCTCGTTTAAATTATTTATCTCCAACTCTAGGGGTGCTTTTTGTATCGGACCCAAAAATTCTACTCGTATCAAAATAGACACCTTTGTCTGTATTTTTTAGGAAGCGATTATATCAAAATAAGCCAATCAATGTATAATCTTGCGTATTTAATCTTGGAGCAGACTTTTGATTTTTGGAAAAATAGAGTATCTTAACTTATTGCCCTTTCATCTCTTCATGAAGCGTTTTACCTCGACGCAACAATATATGAGTATGAACTACAAAAAAGGTGTCCCTTCAAAAATTAATACGCAATTTTTAACTCGCAGAGTCGATGCCGCTTTCATCTCAAGTATTCATGCGAAAAAACAGCGGCATGTGAACTTGGGAATTATCGCAAAAAAAGAGGTGTTAAGTGTTTTAGTTATCCCTCATGACACCAATAAAAGCGACACGGAATCTGCCACTTCTAATATTCTTGCCAAAATTTTAGATATAAAAGGTGAGGTTCTCATAGGCGACAAAGCACTTCGCTACTACTTAGAAAATAAGCCGCGCATTGACCTTGCAAAGGCATGGCAGAAGAAATTTCACACCCCTTTTGTTTTTGCCGTGCTTTGCTACCATAAAGATAAAAAGCTCTACAAAAAAATTGCAAAAGGGTTTTTAAAACAAAAAATTAAAATTCCCAACTATATTTTAAAAGAGGCTTCAAAAAGGACGGCGGTAAAAGAAAAAGATATAGTGAAGTATTTGACGTACATCTCGTACAAGCTAGATACTAAGGCCAAAAAAGGTCTTAGTATTTTTTATAAAGAAGTGCAAATTCGTAAAATATTATTTAATTGACCTTGCGCATTTTCATAAAAGTGTACAAAAACCCTTATTATTCTTGAAAAACTTCGTTTTTCATAGCTTTAGGGGGTTACAGGGACATTGTGTCCCTGCCACTCAAACGGACGCGTTCGTTTGAGTGGATAAAATTAGTTATTTAAGTCTCTTAGCTAGCTCAATTTTGTAAGCCGCTATGTCAAAGTCTTTCATTTTTGATGAACCGCTTTTTATAGCTGCTTGCGCTACTGCACTTGAGACCTCTACGATAAGTCTTTTATCAAACGGTTTAGGGATGATATAATCCTTGCCAAATACCAATGTTTTCCCGTAAAGCTCATTTAAGTATACTGGAACTTCTGCTCTTGCTAGCTGTGCAAGTGCTTCTGCTGCGGCTATTTTCATCTCAATATTTATCTCTCTTGCACGAACATCCATCGCCCCTCTAAAGATAAACGGGAAACCTAAAACATTGTTTACTTGGTTCTCGTAGTCGCTTCTTCCTGTAGCGATAATAGCATCTGGTCGAGCCGCTCTTGTCGCATCTGGAGCGATTTCAGGAGTTGGATTTGCAAGGGTAAATATAATAGGATGCTCACCCATGCGCTTGATATCTTCAACACTAAATGAACCTGGTTTTGAGAGTCCGATAGCAACATCTGCCCCTATAAATGCATCTGAATGTGAGAGTGGCTCATCGATAGCAAACTCTTTTTTCGATTCATTTAAATCATCTCTTCCCTTATGTAAAACACCTTTAGAATCGAGCATGTAAATGTGTTGAACACCCATATAACGGTAAATTTTAGCACAAGAGATAGCAGCAGCCCCTGCACCAATAACTACAACTTTAATTTCACTTAATTTTTTATTGGTGATTTCACAAGCGTTCATGATTGCCGCAGCTGAAATAACAGCCGTACCATGCTGGTCGTCATGCATAACAGGAATATCAAGCGCTTCAACAAGACGACGCTCAATCTCAAAACACTCAGGTGCTTTAATATCTTCTAAGTTTATACCGCCGAAAGTTTGAGCGATGTTAATAACCGTATCACAAAACTTATCGACATCTTGTGTGTCCACTTCTATGTCAAAACTATCAAGCCCAGAAAATGCTTTAAACAAAACACCCTTGCCTTCCATAACAGGTTTAGAAGCAAGTGCACCAATATTTCCAAGCCCTAAAACCGCAGTTCCGTTAGAAATAACTGCCACAAGATTGCCTTTTGAAGTATATTTATACGCATCCTCGGGATTTTTTTCTATCGCCAAACAAGGGATAGCAACACCTGGAGTATACGCCATAGACAAATCTTTTTGTGTTGCTACAGGTTTTGTAGTTTCAACAGAGATTTTTCCAGGCTGTGGAAATTGATGATAATCGAGCGCTTCTTGATCTGTTACAGTGATTTTTGACATGAAATAAACTCCGTAAATAAATTTTCGGGATTATAGCCAAATAAAGATATGAAACACGAAGAGAAAGCTTCCACCTCTCTAGCCATGGAAGCTCTTAGCGGAAGATAAAACTCTTCTTTAATGAAAAGTTTTATCTTTAAAATCTAACATATATCTAGTAAAAAATCAACCAATATTGCCTATAAGTCGTCGTTTGGCACTGATGTACATTTGCCATCTTTACAATCAATTTTTGCATCTATATAAAACATAGCTGATGTATCTATTTTATTTGCTTGAGTTGCTTGCCATGCTCCAACAGACTTCATTCCTGTGTAGCAATAAAAAACAACGACTTTATCTTTTGGGAGTTTTGAAAAATCTAAAGTAGCTTTGTCAGGATTGTAAGGGGCACTGATAGCACCTGGATAGTGTCCTTCATTGTACTCTTTTACCTCACGAACATCAACCATGACGATATCTTTGGAGACCTCTCCTGCACTTATAAGTTTTGAAAACCAACGTTGGTCAACCATGCCATCATCAGCACCTTTGTAAAGAGTTACTCCATTGACTACAACTTTTTTCTCTTCCTTTGGAACATACGCAGCTACATCTGCTTGACACTCTCTTAGCACACCCATAGATGGGGCTTTTTTCTCAATCCACTCAGGAGAACCGCCTGCATAGACAACAATATTGGTATAGCCATCTTTTTGAAGATATTTTGCCAATTTATGTGAAAGCATACATTTAGGTCCATTACAAAATGAAACTATCTTTGTTGATTTATCAGCAGGAAACATTCCTAGTTTCGCTGTGTAAGTAGCCGTGTCTTTATCATTCATGTTGACATTTATAGCACCAAGAATCGTTCCAAGCTTAAAAAGTTTCTCTGGTCTTGAGTCAACAAACAATACATTGTTTTGTTTATGAAGTTCCATCGCCTCTTCAAATGTTATAACTTTGAAATCACCCCCAAGTAGCATCGACATACTTGCTATCAATAAAATCACAATCTTTTTCATCTATTCATCCTTATTTTTGATGGACAAATCATGACAAATGTATGTTAATTTGATGTTATTTTTTTGTTAATGGTGCGTTAACAATACTAACGTGTGGTTCTTATCATAATCCATGAAGTAAAAAAAGATTTTAAACTCTAAATCGCCAGGAAGTTATCTCCAAACGATTTCTAATTCACAAGAGAGCAAAGTTGTATCAAAAGGGCTTAAAGAAGAGGGAATATCGCCTATATTTGTCCCTGTGTCTAAAAATTTTTGGATATAGTATTTTTTATTGTACCCTCTGTTTTTGAGGTCTTTTATGATGGAGTTGATATCTTGTTCTTGAAGTAAATCGTAATGCAGAGTTGTTCTTACTTCATAATCTATCATGTTTTTTATCAGCAAATCTAGCGTTTTTGAAAATGCATCATATTTATTGGAGTGGGTAAGTGCAGTAAATTTCTCTTTGGGCGCTTTGTAATCAAGTGCTATAAAATCGAGTAGTCCAAGTGAAATCAGCTTTTCAATAGCTTCAAAATTTGTTCCATTTGTGTCTAGTTTAATTTTAAAGCCTAGTTTTTTTATTGCTGTGCAAAAAGGTATAAGGTCATGAGTAGTTGCCTCTCCGCCAGAGAGGACAACTGCATCTAAAAGATTTACCCTTGTTTTTAAAAAACCTAAAACATCCTCATATGTATATGCACCGCTTTTTGCAAAAACAATCTCCTTGTTGTAACAAAAATCGCACCGCATATTGCACCCGCTAAACCAAACGATGCAAGCGAGGTGATTGGGGTAGTCTAGATGTGTGAACTTTGTAAGATCATAAATGGCATGCGAGTTGGACAAACTGTTTTCTTTCTTTATGCTCACCAAGTTTTCCTACATTAAAACTCTCAACAGGTCTGTGATAGCCCATAACTCTTGTGTAAACAATACATTTTTGTCTCTTAGCGTTTAAGTTTTCTAACATTTCGATTTTGCTCATGATACTCTACTCCTTAGTAGTTTCAAATTTCTCAATCAGCTCTTCATCACATTTAGGACAAAACTCATGCTCTCCTGAGATATATCCATGTTTTGGGCACACACTAAAAAGCGGTGTGATTGTAATGTAGGGAAGTCTAAAGTTAGCGATGACATTTTTAACCAACAAACGGCATGCTTCAATCGAACTCACTTGCTCTTGCAAGTAAAGGTGCAAAACCGTCCCTCCTGTGTATTTACACTGAAGATCATCTTGAAGTGTAAGTGCCTCAAAGGGGTCGTTTGTCAAATCAACAGGAAGCTGCGAAGAGTTTGTATAGTAAATATTATCATCCATTCCCGCTTGAATAATAGAATCACCATAGCGTTTTTTGTCTTCTTTGGCAAATCTATACGTTGTCCCCTCTGCAGGTGTTGCTTCTAGGTTGTAAAGATTTCCCGTTTCTTCTTGAAACGCAATCATTTTAGCTCTCATGTGATTTAATATTTCAGTAGCAAATTCTATTCCTTGCTTGGAGCTAATATCATACCCATCGCTTGTAAAATTTCGAATCATCTCATTGATGCCATTGACGCCGATAGTGGAGAAATGGTTTTTAAAACCTCTGAGATATCTTTGCGTGTAAGGGTAAAGACCTCTATCGTACATCTCTTGGATAAAAACTCTTTTTTTCTCTAAAGTCGATTTTGCATGATTCATAAGTTGATCAAGTCGTAAATAAAGAGCTTCTTTGTCACCTTTATACAAAAAGCCGAGTCTTGCCATATTAAGCGTCACCACGCCTATGCTTCCTGTCATCTCAGCACTTCCAAAAAGCCCGCCACCGCGCTTCAAAAGCTCTCTTAAGTCAAGTTGCAATCTGCAGCACATACTTCTTACATGTCCTGGTTTGTATGCCTCTTCATTTGGAACTAAAACGCCGTTTTCATCCCTTTTATATTGGCTACCTACAAAGTTTTGAAAATAAGAGGAGCCAACTTTAGCAGTATTTTCAAACAAAATATCGGTATTTTCCCCATACCAGTCGAAATTTTCTGTAATGTTAACAGTGGGGATAGGGAAAGTAAAAGGTTGTCCCGTTTTGTCCCCCTCAGTCATGATTTCATAATAGGCTCGATTGATTTGATGCATCTCAGGCTGAAAATATTTATAAGTCATGTCTTGGAGATTTTTACATCCACGCTCATTTGCTTTTTCTAAAAGTTCCTCATCAAAACACTCTTTGAGTAAATGATTTTGTTTTCTTGTTGGAATTTGGTCTTTTAAATCATCGGGAACACTCCAGTCGATGGTAATGTTTGTAAAAGGGGATTGTCCCCAGCGAGCAGGCACATTTAAATTATAGATGAAACTTCTTATCGCTTTTTTAATATCTTTATAAGAGAGTTTGTCTTTAAAAACATACGGTGCCAAATAGGTATCAAATGATGAAAAAGCTTGTGCTCCCGCCCATTCGCTTTGTAAAATGCCTAAAAAATTTGCCATCTGTCCCAAAGCTTCTCTAAAATGTTTAGGCGCGTCACTCTCAACTCTGCCGCGAACACCATTGAAGCCCTCATCTAAAACAGCTCTTAAACTCCAGCCAGCACAGTAACCAGTCAAACAATCAAGGTCATGAATATGATAGTCACCGTTTCTGTGGGCATAGCCCTCTTCCTTGGAGTAAATTTTATCGAGCCAATAATTCGCTATAACTTTCCCCGCAGTGTTGTTAACCAAACCCGCATTGGAATAACCTGTATTTGAATTTGCTTTAATTCTCCAATCACTTTTATTGATATACTCTTCGATTGTTTGTGATGAATTAATATAGGTTGTATCTTCATCAATAAAGCTCTCTCTTTGCATTTTGTGCATATGCCTGTAGAGAATAAAAGAGCGCATGACTTCGAAATATCGCCCTTTAAAAAGCTCACTTTCTATATAATCTTGGATATCTTCAACCGCAACAACTCGTTTGCCTTTAAGTCTCTCTAAAACATTAAAAAATATAGCACTATCATAGGTTATATGTTCACTTTTGAAGGCTTTTTTTATAGCATCTTCTATTTTAAATGCAGCAAACTCTTTATAGGAACCATCTCTTTTTAAAATATTTTCAACCATACTTTTTCCTAGTCTTTTTAAATAAGTGACCTTACGCACTTTTGCAAAAAGAGCGTAAAATACTCTGTAATTCTCGAAAAACAAAGTTTTTCGTAGCTTTAGGGGGTGGTAGGGATATTTGTCCCTGCCACTAAAACGGACGTGTTCGTTTTAGTGCATAACATCAGTAAATAAGTTGAAAAGTTTAGTGCAATAATAATTAAGGCTAAATAACAAAAAATGTCATTTTTTCGTCACTTGAAGTGCTAAAAAAACCAATAAATGAAAATATTGAGAAAAATTAAGCTAACTTAATAAATCTTTTACATTCATTTAGCTACAATTCTCATCCGTTTTGCTGTTTTAACAACGAGCTAGAGTATTTTTACCTTTATATCAAATGTAGAGATAAAAGTATTGGCAAACTTAATTGTTCTCAACCGATAGACAAAATCGTGATTTTGTATGGTTTTGTGAGAATACGAGTTGTTTGCCTACAAACAGCAAGCGATAACAAAACTAAAGTTCTCAAAGCAGAGGTTGTTCTCTCACCGACAGGTGAAGTTTTAGTGACTCAATAAAATTCCAAATATAGCTGGGATTTCAAGAGATTAATATAAAGGCTTTTAATGAAAGTACGTGCTTCAGTTAAGAAGATGTGTGATGAGTGCAAGATCATCAAAAGAAAAGGCATCGTCAGAGTAATCTGCGAAGTTAAAAAACATAAACAAAGACAAGGATAATCATGGCTCGTATTTCTGGGGTTGATTTACCTAAAAAGAAAAGAATAGAGTATGGTCTAACATACATTTACGGTATCGGTTTACATGCTTCACGTCTTATTTTAGATGCGACTGGCATTAACTATAACAAGAGAGTTTTTGAGTTAGATGAAGCAGATGTTGCAGCAATTACTGCTGAGATTCGTGCAAGCCATATGGTAGAGGGTGACCTTCGTAAGAAAGTTGCTATGGATATTAAGGCTCTTATGGATTTAGGTTCATACCGTGGTCTACGTCACCGTCGTGGTCTTCCATGCCGTGGTCAAAAAACAAAGACAAATGCGCGTACTCGTAAGGGTAAACGCAAGACTGTCGGCGCAGCGTAAGGATTAGGATATGGCAAAAAGAAAAGCTGTTAGAAAAAAAGTAATAAAGAAAAATATTGCACGTGGTATTTGCCACATTTCTGCATCATTTAACAATACTCTTGTAACAATTACTGATGAGATGGGCAACTTGATTGCTTGGAGTTCTGCTGGAAGCCTAGGCTTCAAAGGGAGTAAAAAATCTACCCCATTTGCAGCACAAGCAGCCGTTGAAGATGCGGTAGCTAAAGCGCAAACGCATGGTATTAAAGAGCTTGGTATTAAAGTTCAAGGTCCTGGTTCTGGTCGTGAGACTGCAACTAAAGCAGTAGGTGGAGTTGAAGGTATCCGTGTTACATTTATGAAAGATGTTACACCATTACCACACAATGGTTGTCGCGCACCCAAGCGTCGTAGAGTTTAAGGAGATTGACTAGATGGCAAGATATAGAGGTCCAGTAGAAAAAATCGAAAGAAGATTTGGAGTAAGCCTTAACCTAAAGGGTGAGCGTCGTTTAGCTGGCAAGTCAGCGTTAGAAAAAAGACCTTATGCACCTGGTCAACATGGTCAGCGTCGTAAGAAAGTCTCTGAATACGGTTTACAACTAAATGAGAAGCAAAAAGCAAAATTTATGTATGGTGTTTCTGAAAAGCAATTCCATGCTATTTTCGTAGAAGCAAAAAGAAGAGAAGGAAACACGGGGACAAACCTTGTTACTTTAATAGAGCAAAGACTTGATAATGTTGTTTACCGTATGGGATTTGCAACAACACGTCGTTTTGCACGCCAACTTGTTACACATGGTCATTTCTTGGTAGATGGCAAAAGATTGGATATCCCTTCTTACCGTGTTCAACCAGGTCAAAAAATAGAAGTTCGTGAAGCAAGTAAAAAAAATGTACAAATTGTTCGTGCTATAGAGCTAACGAATCAAACTGGCCTAGCTCCATGGGTAGATATTGATGCTGAAAAAGTTTTCGGTATTTTTACCCGTTTGCCAGAGCGTGAAGAAGTTGTTATTCCTGTTGAAGAACGTTTGATTGTTGAACTTTACTCGAAATAGTAATTAAAAAAAAGGCGTATGAATGAAAAAAATTAAGACTACTCCACTTACTCCGCGAGAGTTCGAGGTAGAACAAATTAGTGAGAATGAGGCTAATATTATGGCATTCCCTTTTGAGACGGGTTATGCTATCTCTCTAGCTCATCCACTTCGCCGTTTTTTATTAAGCAGTTCAGTTGGTTATGCTCCAATAGCTATCAAAATTGAAGGTGCCAAGCATGAGTTTGACTCTGTTCGTGGTATGCTTGAAGATATTTCAGATTTTATTTTAAATCTAAAAGAGATTCGCTTCAAACTCAATGGTGGTGCTACCGAAGCAGAAATCAATTATAGATTTACTGGTCCTTGTACAATTACAGGTGCAGATTTAAACTCTAGTGAGGTAGAAATCGTAACACCTCACATGCATTTGGCAATACTTAATGAAGATTCATCTTTAAATTTTTCAATCAAAATTGCACAAGGTATTGGTTATGTGGCAAGCGAAGATACACATGATGAACTAGAAGATGGGTATATAGCACTTGATGCATACTTTACTCCTGTTCGAAGTGCAACATATACAATTGAGAACATTCTTGTTGAAGATAACCCTAACTTTGAAAGAGTGATTATGAATATTAGAACTGATGGGCAAATTTCCCCATTAGATGCATTTAGAAACTCATTGGAAGTTATGTACGCACAACTTGCAGTTTTTAATAGCGAAATCAGCATCAAAGCTCCTCTAGCAATCGAAAGAGCAGAAGAAAATCCTGATTTAAAAAAATTAACTGCTAATATTGATAGTCTTGGATTAAGTGCACGTAGTTTTAACTGCCTTGACCGTTCAAATATCAAATTAGTTGGTGAAATTGTACTTATGAGTACAAATGATTTAAAAAATGTTAAAAATTTAGGTAAAAAGTCATACGATGAAATCGTAGACAAAATACAAGAGTTTGGTTTTGCCGTTGGTGCAGATCTAGCAGATGATGTTGTAACAGCATTAAAAAAGAAAATAGAAGCTAAAGAAGCTTAAAGAGGATTTACAGATGAGACATCGTCATGGATACCGTAAACTAGGTCGTACAAGCTCACACCGTGCAGCATTGCTTATGAACCTCAGTATTTCGTTAATCGAACATGGAAAAATAGAAACAACTATTGAAAAGGCAAAAGAACTCGCTTCTTATGTTGAAAAACTTATCACAACAGCTGGTAAGAATGACTCAAACGCTCATAAAGCAGTGTTTGCAGCGCTTCGAAGTAAAGAAGCTACTAAAAAATTAGTCAATGAGATAGCTCCTAAGTATGTAGAGCGTCCAGGTGGTTATACGAGAATTAATAGAACTCGTATTCGTCGCGGTGATGCAACCACTATGGCATTTATCGAACTCGTATAGTTTTATATAAAGATTGAAACCTCGGTTTCTTTCTTTATACCTTTTTTTACAAATCTTCAAAAAATTTCCCAACCCAAATTTTATAACTCATTGCTGATTTTAAAAAATTCTCCCCTATAGAAGATTTATGATTGACACTTCACGCAAGAAAGCCATGAAAAGAGAGACTTTCTTTGTCAGAGTACAATAGAAAAACATAGTTATATTTTTTATGACTTGTTAAGCGATTTTGTCCTATTTTATGACAAATAAATAATTATATGATTTTAAAGGATAGTAATGATTCCATTTTCTGATGAAGAATTAATGAACCCAGTTATGAATGTCATAGCCAAGGTGCGTCCATCTTTGGCTCTTGATGGGGGGGATATTGATTTTATTACAGTGAAAAATGCTAAAGTATATGTTCAACTCAAAGGTGCATGTATAGGGTGTTCAAGTAGTGGCAACACATTAAAATACGGAGTAGAGAGACAACTTCGAATGGATATTCATCCAGAACTTTGTGTTGTAAATGTTCCTGTTGGTATGGAAAACGATATAGATAATTTATAGTAAAGTAATAGAATGGGCACTATAAGTAAATATAAAATATTATCACAAGCCAATGACAGCTTCTCAAAGTCAGAGTATAAAAGTGCATTGGAGCAATTTGCAATGGTTTTGCAGAATTATCCCAATTCAAAAGAGGCCTATAACGGTGTCATACTTTCGGAAATGGCATTAAGTGGGGAAGGTGGTGCAGAGGCACTTTTTGATTATTATGAGATATTAAAAGAGAGCGATAAAGAAGAGGCAGATGAGATTATGAATGAAATACTCCATAATCTTGATGGAAGCTTAGAAAGACTCAGTGAAGTTTTCGCTGAACCTTTGCGAAATAGACTTGAATTTGAAGATGGAATTCTTTACCAAGATTTTAAAGAAATCATCGAGAGTGGCAAGAGCTTTAAAGAGACATTTGAAAATATTATGTTTTCTACTCGTGTCATCATCACAAAAAAAGAAGATTTCATAGATTTCTTGGATAATCTAATAGAGCATGGATTTGCAGAGATGGCGCTTACATATCTTGAGAATGCACTCAGTGTTTATCCGAGCGATGCTTTACTTAAAAAATTGCTCAAAAAATTGGCTAGAGGAAGTAAACATTGAAAATTGAGTTGCCAAATCAAAAGTATCTGTATGTAAGTGAAAATTCAAACGAATGTGATGAAAATACTGCTTTTGTCCAAACGACACAAAATGAAAAATATCTTCAAAACGCCAAAGACAACCATGCCCACTCTATCATAAAAGTGGCAGACATAGCAGAGCTTTTTGGTGTAGATAAAATAAAAATCATCGGTATAACTGGCACAAACGGCAAAACAACTACAGCGAGTGCAATGTATTCATTTTTGCTTGACTTAGGCTATAAAGTCGCTATGCAAGGGACCCGCGGGCTATTTATGAATGATGAAATAGTAGAGGGAAAATCGCTGACAACCCCCTCTGTGCTTACTACTTATAAACATATTTACCAAGCAGTTTTAGCAGGATGTGAATTTTTTATCATGGAAGTAAGCTCTCATGCAATTGTACAAAAAAGAGTTGAAGGGCTCAATTTTGAACTTAAAATTTTAACAAACATCACCCAAGATCACTTAGATTTTCATAAAACATTAGAAGAGTACACCTCTGTAAAAAACAGTTTTTTTCAAGACGCAGGCAAGAAACTCATCAATAAAGATGAGCCAAAAGCCTCTTTCAACATCAAAAATACTTTTACTTACGGGATAGAAAACCCTGCGACCTATAGACTTATGGCATACTCGCTCAATGATGCTTCAAGCGGAATTATCCAACATTTTCAACAAATTGTCCCCTTCACTGCCTCCCTTCATGGATTTTTTAATCTTTATAATTTGATGGCGGCCATCAGCGCTGTTCATATTTTAACTGCAAAAACACTAGAAGAAATTGTAGAAGTTGTTGAAAATTTTGCAGGGGTAAGTGGAAGAATGGAACAGGTAAGTTCTACTCCAAATGTCATAGTAGATTTTGCACATACTCCCGATGGTATGCAACAAGTTTTAAATGCTCTCAAAGAAAAAGAGTTGCTTGTAGTCTTCGGTGCAGGTGGCGATAGAGATAGAAGTAAAAGAGCCCTCATGGGAAGAGTTGCAGCAAGTCTTGCTAAAAAAATCTACATAACTAGTGATAATCCAAGAAATGAAGACCCAGAATTGATTGCACAAGAGATTCTTTTGGGTATAGAAGATACATCCAATGTCACCATCGAGCTTAACAGAAGAAAAGCGATTCAAATGGCACTTAATGATCAAGAAGAGTCGCAAGTTGTGGTGATTTTAGGTAAAGGGGATGAAGCCTATCAGGTTATATATGACCAAAGTTTCCCCTTCGATGACAGAGAAGTTGTAAGAGAGTTATTACAGTTACAATAAGCTTCTTAGTTTAGAATATAGGTTTTGACTCTCGGAGCAAGAGGGCTACTTGTATTCGTCTCACCAAAAACAGTTGCTGTAACATTTGTCTCTCCAGCGAGTATTGTGAGCGTCCACACATCATCTACAACACTTATAGTTGCACTATTATCTGCGGTCCACACGATATTTTTTACAATTACTTTATCCATAGTGCCATCTTCAAAAGTACCTTTTGCCTCTAAAATGTAACTTCCTGTTGCGTTGATATCTTCATTTGTAATAGCAAAGTCCGTTAGCGCAATCACCCTAAGAGGAACAAAATCACTCATTTGAGAGTAAGTAATAGAAATATTAGCATCACCCCCATTTTGATATCCAATGCGCGTAACACCATCTGATACGCTAGCAACATCGGTATTGGAACTTTGCCAATAAAGATCTTGTGTCACAGTTGCCGTCGTATTATCAGCATAGGTTACAGAAGCACTTAGTGCAATCGAGCTATCCGTTGAGTACAGTGTTGGTGTTCTTTCATTTATCTCTATTTTTGAAACATCTGTAATGATAGGCGCGTTCGTATCTTCGCCACATGAGATAAAAAAAGTTGCTATGAGCAGTAAAAAAAAGTTTGTTATTATTTTCATGAAACTCTCCTAAAACCTTATGTTAAAACCAAGATAAATGATATTAGCATTGGATGAAAAACGGACTTTTTCTGCTATCGTATCTACACTTTCATACGATATCGACTTATAATCATAGCCAACCTCAAAATCAAAAGACTCACTCATGGGGATAAACATTCCTAGACCAAGATTTAAAGAGCCATAATTAAGTTTTTTTTGCAAATCTCTCTCTACACTTAAAAATCCAGCGCCAAATCCTGCCTTAAAAAAAGGGTTTACAGGGATATTGAAATCAAATGCTTTAACAAACTCAATGTTCATCGCGTATTTATCACTATCATTTTGTGAAAATATTTTTGATTCGTTTTGAATGTAATCCAAGGAAAATTCTATAGCATATGCTTCTCTCTCACCGTAAGCAATTTTGAGTTTTCCCATGTTTGATGAATTTTGTCCATTTGTATCACCATCAAATTGTTCATAAAAATAGCCATAGCCTGAGCCTATATATACCTTGGCATCAGAATATAAAGCAGTAAAAAAAAGTAATAAAAGTATGATTTTTTTCAATTTTAAAAGTTCCTATTTATCATGCAGGATAATTCGAATTATATCTAAAAACTTGCGTAGAAGCTTAAAGAATCAAACTTATTATTATGAGTAATCATACAAAGATAAATTTTTGCTATAATTGCATCTAAAAAATTTAAGGATTATATTTTATGGGAATTCCTCAACCAGCATTTTACATATTCAAGTGCGAACAATCGGCACCTCCAGGTATGCCAAAACCATCATGTGTGACAGCAGCGACGCAAGACCTTTTTCAGTATTTGGCACAAACTTTAATGAAAGAGGGAGTTATGGGAACTGTGCAACCGATTCGCACCTCATGTATGAATCGTTGCAATGCAGGTCCAATTATGCTTGTTGAACCAGGACACACGATGTACGCGGGACTTACAAAAGAAAAAATTGACCGCATCATTGCAGAGCACATCATCGGTGGTAACATCGTGGAAGAATATGTTATAAATCCTGAACTTTGGGATGCGCCAATAACCCCAGCTGCTATGAGAAAGCAGATGGGAAAATAAGGAAAACTTTATGACAATTGAGATGCTTTATAGTAAGATTCATCGTGCAACGGTAACGGATGCGAACTTAAATTATGTTGGCTCCATTACGATTGATGAAGAACTTATGGAAGCTGCCAACATGAGAGTGGGTCAAAAAGTTGAAGTATTGAACGTTAACAATGGTGAGCGATTTTCAACCTATATCATAGTGGGCAAACGGGGACAAAAAGATATTTGTCTCAATGGCGCAGCTGCAAGAAAAGTCCATAAAGGTGATAAAATCATTATCGTGGCGTATGCTTCGTACGATGAAAAAGATTTACTCACCTACAAGCCTAAGGTTGTCATTTTAAAAGATGACAATACTATAGATTATGTAGCGCAAAATATCTAATCCTATGTTTGGCAATCTAAGTGACATGAGTAAACTGCTTGAAGGGATGCAAGAAAATGCATCCAAACTTCAAGCACAACTTGAAGCTAAAACTTTTTGCGTAAAATGTGGCGGCGGATTGGTTGAAGTGAGTATAAACGCCAAAGGTGAACTCCTTGATTTAACCATTGATGACTCCCTGCTCAAAGACAAAGCATCGCTTCAAATTTTGCTTATTGGTGCCATGAATGATGCAAATAAAATGGTGCAACAAAATCTTCAAAATACCACGATGGGAATGCTTGAGGGGATAAATCCCTTTGGCAACAAATAAGTGCTAAGGATTTTTTATCTCCTTAGTATATTTTTTTTCACCCTTGAGGCTGCATGTTCTGGAGGATACAACTCTTGCGTAGAGAAGATTATCGATTCGCACTCTATCGTTAAAGATACCCTTCAAATTCCTGTATCTACCCATACAAGATTAGTTTTTTCTCACACACCACCCCGTGCAAAAATACTTAAACATGACCCATTTTTATCTTTATACCTTATAGAAGATGCCAAAGGTTTTGCCTATCCTTTTAAGATAAACAATAATTTGTCTTTAGCAAAAGTTTCTGTTAATGAGACAAAAACTATTGCGGGGAAAATACTCAAAAGACAAGTTGGCTTAAATAGTTTTGCAACCTTCAGCAACACACTGGTAGCACCTGCTGTACTTACAAATAGCTGCTGTAATCTTGAGGGAATCGTAACCCCTGAGGGGATTATAGAAATAGCCTTTATAGAGAGATTTTTAAATACAAACAATAGCTCTTACGGAGATATTGGCATACGTCTCAAAGATGAAAAAAAGGGTGTCATCGTCACTGCAGTTGACCCTTTTATAAAAAATAATCCATTTCACAAAGGGGACCGTATCCTTTTTTTAGATGGCAAAAAAGGACAAAGCAGTGCTTCTGTGATGCGAAATATTTTGTTTGCTCCAGTTGGCTCTGCTCATGAAATAAAAATTCAACGTGCTTCTCAAACGCTAGATTTTCGCCTCACAACTACAAAACGCGCTCATGGCGGATATATGAGTGATACTTTTTTAGAGCATTATGGCTGGGTATTTGATAACAATTTATATATCACCAAGATGAATGCAAAAGCTCATAATTATGGACTTAAAATTGGTGATAGACTTCTGAGTGTGAATGGAAAAAGTGTTAAAACGCAGCAAGATGTTCTTGAAAATATCGCTTATTTGAAAGATTATATCGCTTTGCTGTTTGAGAGAGAAGGTTTTCAGTTTTTTGTGAATGTAAATTAGGTAAACTTGCGAATGCAAAATTTTGAAAACTTTTTAGTAAAAAATTTACCAGTGTCAAAAAGTATCCATCCTGTGTATGAAAAAGCGCTTCACCAAATGCTTTTAGCAGGTGGTAAAAGGTTTCGTCCCGCACTTTTGCTAGGCGTTGTTAATGCATACAATCCTCTTTTGCAATCAGGGGCGATGCATGCGGCTTTGGCAATAGAGATGCTGCATACGTATTCGCTCATTCATGATGATTTGCCTGCTATGGATAACTCACCACTGCGACGTGGCAATCCAACTTTACATGTAGCATTTGATGAAGCCACAGCTATTTTAGTCGGAGATGCACTCAATACCTACTCTTTTGAGATTTTAAGCAATGCCCCTTTTTCGGACTATACAAGAGTCGCACTTATACGAGAGTTAGCCCATAATGGCGGCTTAAACGGTATGGTTTTGGGTCAGGCGATAGATTGCTACTTTGAGAACAAACCACTTCAAGTCGAAGATATAAAATTTTTGCATACCAATAAAACGGCAAAACTTATAGCAGCTTCTCTTAAAATGGGCGCAATTATCCTCAACAAGGAAGCATTGGGTGCCATGCTTTATAATTTTGGGATTAAACTAGGGCTTTTGTTTCAGATTCAAGATGACATTTTAGATGTGACACAAAGCTCACAAGAAGCAGGTAAACTTACAAATAATGACGAAGCAAAAAATAGCTTTGTGACTATTCTCGGACTAGATGAAGCCATGAGCCAAGCCAACACTTTGGCGCATGAACTCAGCAAAGAGTTGAGCAGTTTTGATGAGAACCTCAAACATGAACTCTCAGCGCTTCTTACACACTATATCAACAGACATATATAAAAAGTCTAGCAAATATTTTTCAAAAAACTAATACAAGGCAAAAACAATATGAGTAATGAAATGCGTCACAAGATGGCTAATAGTATAAGATTTTTAGCAGCAGACATGATTCAAGCTGCTTCTTCAGGTCATCCTGGTGTCTCTATGGGTCTCGCAGATGTTGCAGTCATTTTAAGCGAACACTTAAACCACAATCCAAAAAATCCCCATTGGCTCAATCGTGACCGACTAGTTTTTTCAGGTGGACATGCGACAGGACTTATCTATTCACTCTACTATCTTTGGGGATATGGCTTAGAGATTGACGACTTAAAAAACTTCCGTCAGTTGGGTTCAAAAACTCCTGGACATCCTGAATATGGGCATACAACAGGGATTGAAATCACAACAGGCCCACTCGGTCAAGGTGTTGCCAATGCGGTAGGTTTCTCTATGGCTTCAAAATTTGTCGGCGCGCAGGTAAACTCCCAAACAGCTGCTCTCATTGATCATCATGTCTACTGTTTATGCGGTGATGGCGACTTAGAAGAGGGGATTAGCTACGAGGCATGTTCCATTGCGGGACATAACAAACTTGACAATCTTATCCTTATTTATGATTCAAACCGTATTACCATCGAAGGTGCAACTGACCTAAGTATTTCTGAAAATATTCGTATGAGATTTGAGTCGCAAGAGTGGGATGTTTTAGAGTGCGATGGGCATGATTATGAAGCAATTGACGCTTCTCTTACCACTGCAAAAGCAAATAAAAAACCGACAATCATCATAGCAAATACTGTTATTGCAAAAGGTGCTCTTAAACTTGAAGGCTCTCATCATGCGCACGGCGCACCACTTGGAAGTGACGTTATTGCACAGGCAAAAGCAGCATGTGGATTTGATGCGACAAAAAGTTTTCATGTTGACGAAGATGTACTAGTGAGATTTCGATGTGCTATAGAAAAGGGTGATTTGTTAGAGCGTGAGTGGATTCACAGACAAAAAACGCTTCCTCTCATAGAGCAAAATGAAGCCTTGAGCGCACTTTTAAATCCCGATTTTTCTCGCATCGATTATCCGATATTTGATAAAGCCGATGCCACAAGAAATACAAACGGCAAAATCATGAATGCCATTGCAAGAGCACTTCCAAACTTTTTAGGTGGTTCAGCCGATTTGGCACCATCGAACAAAACAAACCTAAATGATATGGGTGTTTTTCCAAAAGGGCGCAATATTTACTTTGGTATTCGCGAACATGCTATGGCTTCTATCGTCAATGCTATGGCTCTTTATGGTCCGCTTATGCCCTTTTCGGCTACATTTTTTGTTTTTTCAGACTACTTAAAACCAGCAGCTCGCATCGCCGCTTTAGCAGGAATCCAGCAGTTTTTTGTCTGGACACATGACAGCATCGGAGTGGGCGAAGATGGACCGACACATCAACCTATCGAGCAATTAAGTCAATTTCGCGCATTACCAAACTTTTATGTTTGGCGACCAGCAGATGGCGCAGAAAATGTACTAGCTTGGAAAACGGCCTTGACTATGCGTCAATCGCCATCAGCTTTTGTCTGTTCACGCCAAAATCTTGCACTCCTTCCACAGGCGATAATTGGCGATGCAAGTAAGGGCGGCTACCTTTTAGCTCAAGATGAAAACGCGACGCTAACTTTGATGGCATCGGGTTCAGAAGTGGAGTTGGCACTTAAAATTAAAATTGCACTCAACGCACAAGGACTCAGCGCAAATGTTGTCTCCGTTCCGTGTTTTGACCTGTTCATAGAGCAAGAAAAATCCTACATCGACTCTATCATTCTCTCCAATACGAAAAAAGTAGCCATCGAAGCCGCTCGTGGTTTAGAGTGGTACAAGTTTGCGGATGAAGTCATTGCTATGGAGAGTTTTGGCGCCTCTGCTCCCGCCGAGCAACTTTTTGAAAAATTCGGGTTTACAGTCGAGAGCATTTTAGAAAAAATACTCTAAATTTTATTTTCTCCATGCCAAGTTCATGTCGCTCTTGGATGTGTGGCTTCAGCCTCACCTAAATTTAAGTGAGGCTAAAGCCACACATCCGAGGAGGGTGAAATGTCGGCATGTGAAAATCCTACCTCATTAAGTGAGAGCGTTATGCAAACTATAGAAACAATTGACAATCTTATCAACGAAAAAATGGCGGTTATGCTTTACTTCTCAGCCCCGACGTGTAATGTTTGCCATGCATTAAAACCAAAATTACTTGACGCAATGACTCAAAACTTTCCTCTTTTTGAGATAGTGAGCATTGATATCTCCACAAGCCAAGACATTGCCGCACACTATAGTGTTTTTGCGATTCCTACGGTTTTGGTATTTTTAGATAAAAAAGAGTTTGTAAGAAAATCACGTCACATGAGCGTGAATGATGTCATCCAAGAGATAAAACGACCATATGAAATGATGACTTCTATTTGATGTTACGCACTCAAACGAACGCGTCCGTTTGAGTGGCAGGGACTCCTCGTCCCTACAACCCCCTAAAGCTACGAAAAACTTTGTTTTTCGAGAAGTATGAAGGTTTTACCCTCTTTTTATAAATAGTTCAGTCCCCAAACCCCGATAAAAATAAACCCTAAAAACATAAACGAAGAGACAAAAACCAAAGCAGTCACAACCCTTGGACTGCAGTCGTAAAGGGAAGCGAGATTGACGTTTGCGATGGCAAGGGGCATCATAAGTTCTATAAAAATAATCCCTTTAATCATGGCATCAAGTTCAATATTTGCGAGAATCACAAAGGCAATACTTGGAAGGATGAGAAACTTAATGCTCATAACCCAAAGTGTGAGGGTTTTGCTTATCTCTTTTATTTTTGTTCCATGAAGATACATTCCAAATAAAAAAAGTTGCATCGTCATGGAAGCATACGCACCCATCATGAGCATATTTTCTATGATTTGTGAGGGTCTGTAGTGGTTTACACTCAGCGCAATCGCAATAATTGCCGCCCATAAAATAGGGAGTTTTAGAATGTTTAAAAGGGAAGTTCGAACGTCAAAAATTCCGCGCGAATAGTAATACACGCCAATGGTATACACCACAAAAACGTTCACAAGATTGACCACCGTAGTGTAAGGAATGGATGCCTCGCCAAAAATAGCGATGTTTATAGGGATGCCGAGATTTCCCGTGTTGCCGATAATGGCGGCGACGGTGGCGATAGAGTACTCTTTTTTGTCAGTAAAAAGTTTTTTGGCGACGAGTGCCGAGGTGATGACAACAAGCGCAACAATAAAGAGATAAATGCTCGGAGCATAGAGCAGCGTCACGTCGATAGGGCGAAGTAAAAGCCCCCAAAAGGTGAGAAAAATCTGCAAAAAATAGACATTGATAAGGGTAATAGTCTTATCGTCAATCTGCTCTTTGAAGCTCACTTTTGAGAGGTAGCCAAGCGCTATAAATATATAAACACTGATAACTGAATAAAATACTGAAGTCATGGAAGGATTATAGCAATTTGCTTATAAGTGTGTTTTGAATGGATGAAAATTACCCTTATAATACATTCATATTATCCATCCAGCTCTCTTTGTTAATGGCTCTGAGAGTTGTATAAACATTTTCAACTTTGATGTCAGCCCATGTTTGCATAGCTTTAAGGTAACTCTTTTCATCATCAAAACAGATGGCAAAGTCGTCTCCAAAAAGGCGGCATACAGCAAGATTATTTTCTAAAGCAGCCACCTTATTTGCCACTTCTATGATGAGTAAATTGCCCTTATTCCATCCATATGCTTTGTTATACTCCGACATATTGTGAAGCTCGATTAAGAGGATATATTTTGGATTTATCACCTCTAGCTTGTTGGCTAAAATAAGCCACAGATACGATTCATTAAAATATCCAGTCATTTGGTCTTTAAAAAAGTAGGCAGATCGCTCATTTTCCATCTCTGTCAGAGGTATTTGAGAAGAGTCTTCGATTAAGATTTCATTTTTGGTATAAATCCTTAGCAGTGCATCTACAACATCGGGGTGATACCACTTTTCACGTAGGCTTAAAATCTCCTGCATAGCGACTTTAGTCCCTTTGGTTTTTTGATAAATTCTGTTGCTTGTCATGGCATCAAAAGCATCTGCGACAATCATGATTTGCGATAGAAGCGGGATTTCACTCTCCTTTACATGCTGTGGATACCCTGTTCCATCGTACCTTTCATGATGGTATCGGACAATATTTGCTATCTCTTTATAACTCTCAATCTTACTGAGTATCTCATAACCTGTTGTTAAATGAGACTGAATAAGCTTATATTCAGACGCTGTCAATTTTGAAGGTTTTAAAAGAATTGCATCAGGGATTACCACTTTGCCTATGTCATGAAGCTTCGATGCCTGTCTGAGTAAGTCTATATCATTAGCACCTAGTTTCATCTCGGTTGCGATTAAAGTACAGAGTCTTGAGACTCTATTTGTGTGCCCTGCCGTATAAGCATCCCTTTTTTCTATCATGGTGACAAGCATATCGATGAGTTGTTCATAATTTTTAGATTTCTCTTCTTCCATGATAGAGATAATCGTATTTTGGCTCTCTATGGTGGAGCCTGATTCATGTATATATAAAAAATCTTTTATTTTTTTGACTAAAAGTTCCATATTTTCAGAGGTATTATTCTCCCATGGCAAGGACTTTAAGACAACTGTTTGCGAAAACTTTTCAAACGATTTTCTAGGAGAGAGCATCTGGTCTGCTCTTTTGAGAGGGTCTCCGCTCCAGTCAATATTGTAAATTTGCTCTTTTTTTGTCCAGACAAACATTTTGTTCTCATTGATTTTCACGACTAAAACGCCTGCGCACTCTTTAAGGATTTCAAGCTGTAAATTGTTGGAGATTTCATTCAAAGAAGTTGTACAATAAACACACTGAGCACTCTTAAAATCTATGTTCCTAATATTTTCCACAAGAAGTTGTATCTGAGCCTCTTCCAAATGAATACCTCTTGAATATATCTTTTCATCTGAGATAAAAATAATCCCCTCCGAGTCAAATATGGGCATAAAATACAAGATATTTTCTCCGACAAACTTTGAAAGATTCTTGGAGTCAAAATTTTGTCTGAGCATAAAAAGTGTGGTATCGACTTTTGCCAAAAATTGACTTTTATTGGTTTGGTATATTGTTTCCTCAAAAAGTTCAATCATGGAAGCTGCGGGAACTGCGAGCTGTTCACAACTCTCTATCACTTCCACTGAAGGGTGAAAGCTTGAATTATGGTGGCATGCAATCATCCCCCAAAGTCTCCCCTCAACAATAATAGAGATAGTCATCGACGCATATACGCCCATATTTTTCATATATTCTAAATGTATTGGAGAAACACTTCGCAAAAAACTAAGACTCATGTCGAGTTTAGACGGACTGTGCGAGATTATCGGATACGCTTCATAGTTTACGTCATTGATGATTCTAATGTTGTTTTTAAGATAAAGCTCTCTTGCTTGCGCAGGAATATCCGAGGCGGGATAGTGCAGATGAAGATACGATATTTGATTTTCTCCCTTCTCTTCGCTCACTACTTCGCCATTAAAAGCGGCATCAAATTTATAAATCATCACTCTATCATACCCTGTTATCTCTCGCACATGAGAAGATATAAGGCTGTATAACGAGGCTAAATCGGGAGACTTTATAGCTTTAAGAAGAAAATTATTTGCCTCTTTGAGTAAGTTGTTTTTATCTTCTTGATTTTTGGTTTTGCGTAGAAGTTCTATGATGATTTCATCCGCGTTGATGCTAGAGAGAAAAACATCGAAAAGTTTATGTTCAAATTTTTCTACAGAGATATCAAAATAAATTTTTCTGTTTTTGAGCGTTAAAGTTTTTAAAAAATCATCTACAAGAAGTGTTAACTCAGGAGCTATTTCCAGTAAACTTTTGCCTAAAATATCGCTACTTTTACGAAGATTTAACAGCTCATGACTATTTTGCCCTGCATAATTGATGAAACTTTCCTCTTTTTGTACGACAAAAAGGTATCCCAGTGGCTGAATAAGACCGGGTATGTGAATTTGTTCATCTTCACAGCGCAAGAGTTCATTTGGTAAGAGCATCGAAGCCATCCATAATGAGCTCATAGCACTTTGTAACACCGAGGGTGAGCTCATTATTTACTTGCGGGTTATCTTCATGATTTTGAGCGTATTTGCTTAAAAATTCTAAATAAGCAAACCACCTTGCATTTGTCTCTTCATTAAAAGCATTAAAGTAGTTATTTGCTTGTGCAAACTTTGTGCCTGCAAAATTTTCTTCAATTTTTTTAGAGAGAATCTTTCCACCCATAGTCGAACCTGTCAAAACATAAAGGTAACCGACTGCTTGCGCAAAAGAGTCTATTGTTTTTGTAGGCAAATCATTGTATAACTCTTTATTTGTCTCTAAATTGTCCGCCATTATTGCTAAATCTTTTTGCAGTAAATCACCCCGTAAATATTTTTCTATGGCAAAATCGTAGGCACCCCACTCTTCTTGAAATCGTAAAAACTCCCCTTCAACAAAACGATGGATATACGTAAAAACGATAAGATAATAGGTGTACTCTTGCGGTGATAACGATAAATCATAAATTTTTCTAGGAATCTCCATCAACTCAAGTTTATCGTGCAAATGTTTCGTGTTTTGCTTAATCTGGTTATGAATTTCTGAAATTTGCATGTTACACTCCTCAATCAACTATCATAACACGCATGAGGACCAAAATACCTTAAATTGTCTCTATATTAAAAAATATTTTTTTGCTATTGCTTGGCAAGGATATTTCCAAGCCGTCCAAACTAAAACGCTTGTAGCATTTTTAAGCTCTTTTAGAAGCGTAATTGGGCATGAATGTTCTATAATTACTCTATGGAAAATTTACTTTTTGCAATCTTTTTGACTATTGCCATCGCGACTGTTCTCAACATCATCTTGAGACGATTTGATATCTCGCATATTATCGGGTATATTTTATCGGGAACGCTCATAAGCTATATCTTTGGTTTTAACGGCTTAAATGTTTATTCGCTTGAACTCATAGGCGAATTTGGCATCGTGTTTTTGATGTTCACCATAGGGCTTGAACTGAGCCTCTCAAAAATCAAAAAGATGAAAGATATCCTGCTGACCAATGGCTTATTGCAAGTTTTACTCAGTGTGGTCGTCATTTTTTTACTTGCACTTACTTTGTTTAAACTCGATTTTAACACCTCGCTCATTATCGCGCTTGCATTTTCACTCTCCTCCACAGCAATCGTTTTGACCTACTTAAAAAAGTCAAAAGATATTCTCACTCCGTATGGGCAAAAGTCTATGGGCATCCTTATCTTTCAAGATTTGGCGGTCATCCCGATTTTGCTGCTGATGACTTTTTTGTCAAATCATACGCTCTCCATAAGTGAAGTTCTTATACAAACACTTATCTCTGCTATTTTAGTCCTTGCCTTTATGTTTACTATAGGTGAAAAAATCGTAAATATGCTACTGCAGTTTTCAGCAAAAGCACAACTTGAAGAGTTGTTTTTAGGCTCGGTTTTTTCCATCGTCATCGGGGCGTCACTCTTGGCTCATGCCATGGGTTTTACCTACTCTTTGGGTGCGTTTATCGCTGGCATGCTCATAGCTGACACCAAATACAACGTCAAGGTAGAATCCGATATTGCCAGCTATAAAGACTTGCTTTTAAGTGTCTTTTTCTTTGGCGTTGGGACGAAGATTGATGTGGTCTATTTTATCCAAAATATCCACCTTGTTATTTTTATTTTCGTGTTTGCCATGCTCTTTAAAGCCCTTGTTATTTACGGCGTGATTGTGAGAAATTCAGACAAAAACACCTCTGCAAAAACCGCTTTGGCACTCGCACAAATAGGGGAATTTTCCTTTGCCATTTTTGCCATCGCAGGCGCGCAGAAGCTCATCACGCAAGAGATGGCAAGTTTTTTGATTTTAGTCGCCGTTATGTCGATGATTTTGACTCCGTTTTTGCTCGCAAACATCTACAAAATCTCCTCCTATTTTGAAAAAGAGTTTTATGAATCAGACGTCATAACGCCCATTGAGCGCAAAAATCACATCGTCGTAGCGGGTTTTGGAACTTTGGGAAGAAAAGTAGCCGCAAGACTCCAAGAGAGAGGCTCGGATTTCATCATCATCTCAGACAATCTCAAGCATGTTTTGCTCGCGAGAAAAGTAGGTTTTATGGCATATTTTGGGCACTTAAACAAGCTACCCGTTTTAGAATCTTTAGCCGTAGACGAAGCAAAAGCCATCATCATAACAGTGAGTGAGGAGCACGAAAAACGGCTCATAAGCGAAGCTGTCCTTGAGTTTTGCAAAACCGCAAATATCATTGTCAAAATAGATGACTCTCATGAGAAGCAAAATATGAAAGATTTGACACAAGTAGAGTTCGTAGACGCAAGTTATGAGATCTCAAACGTCCTTGTAAATCACGCTTTAAATGAGAAGTAAGAGCAGATAAAGAAATTTTTAAAAAATCTCTTCATTGAGTCTTGTCTGTATAGCGGCGTCTTTGAACATATAATCTATAAAGAGGCTCTCGCCGATGAAGAGAGGGTCTCCAAAAACAGCGGTAAAATCGCTGCCAAATTTCCGAATAACTCCTAGTGCTTGTATGTGTGATGAACCCTCAATGTGTGCATGAATGATTTTGGTTTGTGCCATTGTTGCCGGGACATGCTTATCCTTGTCGCCAAAGAGCATGAACACAGTATCAGCGTGGGTATTTTTTTTCAAACTCAAAAGCACTTCGCTCATGGCATCACTTTTGACACATACCAAAATCAAATCAAAAAGACCCTCGGCTTCTTCTGCCCTGCAAACAGCAGAGGGCGTTGCCGTAAACTCACCCTCATCTTCGATGATTCGTAAACCCTTTTCTTTGAGCATCTGGGCATGTGCGCCTCGTGCTATGAAAACTATCTCATATTTTTTCTTTTGTGTCCCTATCAAGCTACACAATTTTCCCCCAAGATAACCACCGACACCGCCAATACCGACTATTGCTATTTTCATGAAAAATCCATAATAAAAAATGGTGTCATTATAGCAAAATAGGATGGGTGCAGTTTACTCAATCCTTAAAATTTTGAGCACATTCGTCACCTCAGCAAAGCGCAAGTCCATTGCGATACTATTGCGAAAATAAAAATAAAAGGATACTCAATGTTTAAAATTATTGTAGAAAAAGAGTGTGGCTGTTTTAAAAAAAGTGATTTACAAAATAACTTATCGTTTGCTTCTAAAGATGAGGCACTTTTAAAAACTTTAGATATGAGAGACATTATGAACGAAGATTTTTGTGGCAAGCACAACTTTAAAGTTCAAGAAGTAGGAAATGATTTCGTCATCGCCATGAGCGACTCAAAAAGTAATGGCTGTTGCGGCGGCGGTTGCGGTTCACACTAAAACTTTACGTAAATTCCCCAGCCGCGACTCAAGTCGCGGTACCGATGAAACTCTTGAAGCTCAAGTAACCGTTCCTAAAAACCTCTTAAAATAAAAAATCCAACCCAATTTTTTCACAATACGCATAAAGCATTGCCCGCTCGAAGTCGTTGTTTGTAGCAAACTGATACCCAAACGCTTCTTTCCACATGCCGTGCTCTTCCAT
>DJAA01000010.1 GCA_002428085.1 Sulfurimonas sp. UBA6014
ATATGAGCGATATAACTTCAAATCAAGAGTTCGCCGAAGTTTTGAGCCACATCAAGCAGGCAAGGCAAAAAGCATACACGCAAATCAACAGCACACTTATCGAGTTGTACTGGAATATCGGACGAACTATTAGCCAAAAGGTCAAAAGCGCCAACTGGGGCAAAGGGGTGGTGAGCGAGCTCTCGCTCTTTATCCTCCAAAACGACCCGACAATCAAAGGCTTTAGCGACAAAAACCTCTGGCGGATGAAGCAGTTTTATGAGACTTATAGCGAAGATGAAAAACTCGCCACACTGTGGAGAGAATTGCCGTGGAGTCACAATCGACTTATTATGACGCTAAAAAGTGCCGAGGAGCGAGAGTTTTATCTGCGTCTCACGGCGAAAGAAAAGTATTCGGTCAGAGAGCTAGAACGCCAAATCGACTCATCACTCTATGAACGCACGATGCTAGGCAATCAAAAACTCTCAGCAGTGCTGAGAGAATTGCATCCAGCTATCGACAACACATTCAAAGACAGCTATGTATTGGAGTTTTTGGGATTGCCATCAGAACATAGCGAAGGCCACCTCCAAAAAGCTCTAACGGCGAATATGAAGCGGTTTATCTTGGAGCTTGGCGGGGATTTTATCTTTGTTGGTGAAGAGTATCGCTTGCAGGTGGGCAATAGCGATTTTTTTGTTGATTTGCTCTTTTTTCATCGTGGGTTGTCCGCTCTTGTGGCGTTCGAGCTTAAGATAGAAAAATTCAAGCCCGACCATCTAGGACAAATCAACTTCTACCTAGAAGCCCTAGACAGAGATGTCAAAAAACCTCACGAAAACCCAAGCATCGGCGTGCTTCTTTGTAGCGACAAGGACGATGAAGTCGTAGAGTACGCCATGAGTCGCCACCTCTCACCAACCCTCATCGCCCACTACACCACGATGCTACCCGACAAAAAACTACTACAAGCAAAACTCCATGAAATTGCCCAAATGTTTGAGAGTGAGTAGTATGAAACAGGGGTGGGAAGTTAAGAGGCTTGGTGAGGTTTGCGAGATAAGAAATGGTAAAAATCAACAAGCAGTATTATCTGAAACTGGTAAATATAAAATCATGGGTAGTGCCGGAAATGTTATGGGCTATGCAACTGATTTTATTTGCGAAGCAGGAACAACAATTATTGGGCGAAAAGGAAATATCAGTAAACCAATCTATGTTAATGAAAGATTTTGGAATGTAGATACAGCATTTGGTTTTTATCCAAAAAACGAAAATGATACAGATAAAAAGTTTGTTTATTATTTGTGTTTAGGCATTGATTTTAAAAGCATGAACAGAGGAACAACCATACCAAGTCTTGTGAAATCTGAACTTCAAAGAATTCAAATCAATTTTCCAAAATCACTCCAAGAACAACAACGCATCGTGGCTGTTTTGGATGAGGTGTTTGAGGGGATAGGGAGGGCAAAAAAGAGCGCCGAACAAAACCTGAGAAACGCCCGTGAACTTTTCGACAGCTATCTGCAAAGTGTGTTTGAAAACAGAGGCGATGGGTGGGAAGAGAAAACATTAGGTGAAATTGCTTTTGTAAAAAGTGGCGGAACCCCATCTAGGGTTAAAAAAGAATATTGGAAAGGTGATATTGCTTGGTATTCATCGGGTGAGTTAAATGATTTATATACGACAGAGCCGCAAAGAAACATTAATGATTTGGCAATAAGTAACTCGAATGCTAAATTATTTCCAAAAGGTTCACTACTGATAGGAATGTATGATACGGCAGCTCTAAAAATGTCTATTTTGGATAGGGATGCAACATTTAATCAGGCTATTGCTGGTGTAAAGCCAAATGAAAAAATTGATTTAGTTTTTGTTTTACACTCGATAAATTCTATAAAACCTGATTTGCTAAATTTAAGAAGAGGTGTTCGTCAGAAAAATTTGAGTTTTGAAAAAATTAAAAATATACCAATATATCTTCCAAGCTTATCCGACCAACAAACCATAGTAACCAAACTAAACGCCCTATCCACCGAGACCAAACGGCTCGAAGCTATCTACCAAAAAAAGATTGACGACTTGGAAGAACTCAAAAAGTCGATATTGCAAAAAGCTTTTAACGGAGAGTTGTGATGAAAAAGACAAAAAATATAGTCTTGAATGATTCGTTTACTGAGTTTCTGATGTACACGACCCCTGAGCGCAAGGTGAAGGTAGAGATATTTTTGCATGATGAAAATATCTGGCTTACACAGGAGAAGATAGCTTCCCTGTTTGGTGTCGATAGAAGTGTAGTTACAAAGCATTTAAAAAATATCTTTTTGACCAATGAACTCCAAGAAGATTCAGTATGTGCAAAAATTGCACATACTGCCGCTGATAGCAAAACCTACAAGACAAAGTTTTACAATCTCGATGCCATCATCTCCGTAGGCTATCGCGTGAGTTCGGTGCAAGCGACGCAGTTTCGTATCTGGGCGAGCGGGATTCTAAAAGAGTACATCATCAAGGGTTTTGCGATGGATGATGAGCGGCTCAAAAATCCGCAAAGAATCTTTGGGCAAGACTATTTTGAAGAGCAGCTGGCTCGTATCCGTGATATTCGCTCCAGTGAACGGCGGTTTTATCAAAAAATCACCGACATTTATGCGCAGTGCAGTAGCGACTATAGAAATGAGAGCGAAGAGACAAAACTGTTTTTTGCGACCGTGCAAAACAAACTTCACTGGGCGATAAGTGGGCAAACCGCCGCTGAAATCGTCAAAAGCCGTGCCGATAGCAACAAACAAAATATGGGTCTGACCTCATGGAAAAACGCCCCTGATGGCGCAATACGAAAAGCGGATGTAGGTATCGCCAAAAATTATCTAGACGAAGAAGAGCTTGATAGTCTCAACCGTATCGTGACGATGTATCTGGACTATGCTGAGATGCAGGCAAAAAACAGAAAAGTTATGACCATGAAAGATTGGATAGAGAAGCTTGACGGCTTCTTGCGCTTCAATGAGCGAGAGATACTTACCAATGTGGGCAAGGTGAGCGCCAAGATTGCTAAGTCGTTTGCGGAAAATGAATTTGAAAAATACCAAATAATCCAAGATAAGCTGTTGGAGTCTGACTTTGACAAGCACATCACTAAGTTTTTGGAAAGCAAAAATGGGAGCCAGTCGTGAACGAAGACGAAACAAGAGCCGAACTCATAGACCCAAAGCT
>DJAA01000073.1:0-143 GCA_002428085.1 Sulfurimonas sp. UBA6014
GCCAACTCTCTTGTAAGTCCTGGAGAAATGGCAAAAGAAGCGCCCGCGTCATAGACGGCTTGAAATGTTTGCCCGTTTATGACAGTGCCCGCCCCCGTCATGGCATGTGGAAACTCACGTGCTACCGCCTCAATCGCCGCGAG
>DJAA01000073.1:165-330 GCA_002428085.1 Sulfurimonas sp. UBA6014
CCCCCTTTTATCAGTGCCTCAGCCAAATGAAGCATTTCATTTGCCGAATTTACACTAATGACTGGGATGATTTTTGATACTTCCATTACCTCTCTTGCACTTACCATGACTCTTCTCCAACAACTTCAAATATAGTAGCGCCCTCTTCAGCGGAGCTTACAAGTC
>DJAA01000073.1:418-9151 GCA_002428085.1 Sulfurimonas sp. UBA6014
CCGCTCTCGCAGTCAAGAGTGATGATATCTCCGTCGATGATTTTGCCGATAATTCCGCCGTCTTTTGCTTCGGGACATAAGTGAATCGCAGAGGCAACTTTGCCCGAAGCACCGCTCATTCTGCCGTCTGTGATAATGGCAACTTTATAGCCGCCATCTTGCAACGCACCCATGGAAGGCATCAGTCCATGAAGCTCAGGCATGCCATTTGATTTTGGTCCTTGATACGGTAAAACCGCAATAAAATCTAAATTTAATTCGCCTCTAGCAAAAGCCTCTTTGAGCGCTTCTTGCGTGTAAAAAACTTTCGCAGGAGCGGTAATACATCTGTCTTTTTCTTTGAGCGCAGATGTTTTTATAACCGAGCGACCAATGTTTCCCTCTAAAACTCTAAGCCCGCCTTGCGCGCTAAAAGGCTCTTTTACGCTTGAGACAACCGCTCTGTCGGCTGAGGCTTTGATGGACTCTTTATAAACAAGTTTTCCCTCTTCTAAAAACGGCTCTTGTAGAAAGTTACGCATTCCAAAACCCATAACCGTGTTTACGTCTTCGTGTAAAAGCCCTGCGTCAAGGAGTTCTCTTATAACCACCGCCATACCGCCTGCGCTGTGAAAGTGGTTGACATCGGCACTTCCGTTAGGATACATTTTACATAAAAGAGGAATGACGCTTGAGAGTTCATCAAAATCCGTCCATGTCAAAGAGATGCCGCAAGAGCGCGCCATGGCGATAATGTGAAGCGTGTGGTTTGACGAACCGCCTGTCGCTAAAAGCCCGATAATCGCATTGACAAAACTTTTTTCATCTATCATTTTGCCGATTGGCATGTAGTTTTCGCCCAAAGGGGAAAGAGAAAGAAGTTTAAGCGCGGCCGCCTCTGTAAGAGCGTCACGGAGTTTTGTATTTGCATTGACAAAAGTTCCCCCTGCCATGTGAAGCCCCATGATTTCCATAAGCATCTGGTTTGAGTTTGCTGTGCCGTAAAAGGTACATGTCCCAGCGGAGTGGTACGAGGCAGATTCTGCTTTTAAAAGCTCATCACGACCCACTTTTTTCTGCGCATACTCTTGGCGAATTTTTGCTTTTTCACTATTACTGATGCCTGATTCCATCGGTCCTGCGGGTGCGAATATCATAGGCAAATGTCCAAATTTCATAGCGCCTATAAACATGCCCGGAACTATTTTGTCACATACGCCGAGCAAAATCGCACCGTCAAACATATTGTGCGAAAGTGCGATTGCGGTACTTTGCGCGATGTTTTCACGAGAAAAAAGACTCAGCTCCATCCCTGGTTGCGACTGTGTAACGCCATCACACATCGCCGCCACTCCGCCTGCAAACTGCGAAGATGCACCCGCAAGCGAAAGTGTGCGTTTAATGAGCGGAGGAAAATTCACAAAAGGCTGGTGTGCCGAGAGCATGTCGTTATATGCCGAAACGATGGCGATATTTTCACCTTTCATTTGTACTAAACTCGCCTTCTCCTGTGCCGAACATGGGGCGATTGCGTGCGCTAAATTGCTACAGCCCAAATGTTTTCTCTCCACCACTGTGTTGTGAGCTTGTTTGATTCTTTGCAAGTAAATGGCTCTGCTTTTAGCCGAACGTTTGACGATATTTTGAGTCACTTCTAGGATTGTATTATGCATAATATACCTCTAATTTTGGTTGCGTTTGTTGCATCATGGAGATGATTGGCATAGCGTTTATATCACTGCTTTGGCTTGCTTCATCAAAAACTTTTTTCTTTTGCTCCCCTTCTATATGTAAAAACAAATGTGTCGCACTGAGTAAAAAATTTCTGCTGAGGGTCATTCTCTCAAAAGGGGCGACACTCGCAGTTGTTGCGCAACATCGCTCATGAGTATGCAGCGCATGTTCCAACTCTTTTGTCTGTGGGAAAAATGATGCGGTGTGCGCATCTGTCCCCATGCCTAGAACTACAACATCAAGTTTGTCTATCTCTTTGAGTCTGTTTTGGGTGATAAGCAAACCATCTTCGACCGCAACAGCAATATTTTTCAAGGGGACAAACATCGCAAATCTAGCTTTGTTTTGAAGCAAAAAATTGACTATAAGATTTTCATTGCTCTCTTGAGATTTTGGACTCACCCATCGCTCATCAACAAGCGTCACCATAACTTTTTTCCACTCCAAATCAATCATGGAGAGTTTTTGGAGAAGTTTTTTTGGGGTTGAGCCACCAGAGAGCGCGAGGATTCCACGCCCTTTTTGCTCTATGGCATGTTGGAGAGCATGAGCGATTTTTTCACTCAATGCTTCGACTAATGCTTCGCTGTTTCCAAATGAACGGAAGGTAAAATTATTTTTCATACCAGCTTCTTCCGTCACGTTCAATGAGAGCTATGGATGAAGATGGACCTGATGTTCCAGCTTTGTAAGGTTTTGGCGTTATTCCTGTACTTTCCCAACCACTTAAAATTTTATCTGCCCAAACCCAAGCAGCTTCTACCTCATCACGACGAACAAACAGTGTCGAATTATTGCGGATAACATCAAGCAAAAGATGTTCGTATGCACTCGGCGAGCGAGGTGCACCTGCCGTGACATTTAAGTCAAGCTCAACTTGTCGCAACCGCATCCCCTCATTGAGTCCAGGGATTTTGTTCATGATAAATAACGAAATACTCTCATCTGGCTGCAAACGAATCACAAGTTTATTGCTATCAATGCAAACGCCCCCTTTTGGGAAAATAGAGTGTGGCACATCTTTAAAATCAATAACGATTTCGCTGTATCTATCCGTCATTCGCTTGCCAGTTCTGAGATACATTGGCACCCCATTCCATCGCCAGTTGTCTATGTCAACGCGAATAGCCACGAAAGTCTCTGTGTTTGAGTTACTTTGTCCACCATCTTCTTCAGAATATCCAACTACTGGCTGTGTGCCGCTTACTCCAGCAGTGTATTGACCTCGTACTGTTTTAAGTTTTAAGTCATCCCCTTCAATATGGCGAAGTGATTTAATCACTTTGAGTTTTTCATCACGGACACTATCGCCATTGAGAGTTGAGGGTGGCTCCATCGCCACTAAACACAGAAGTTGTAAAAGATGATTTTGAACCATATCTCGCATTGCACCATAATTGTTATAATAGGCCCAACGCCCCTCAAGTCCAACACTCTCAGCGATAGTGATTTGGATATGATCTATGTACTGCGCGTTCCAAATAGGGGCAAAAAGCATATTTGAAAAACGCAATGCTAAAATATTTTGCACTGTATCTTTACCTAGATAATGGTCTATTCTAAAAATGGCAGACTCTTGAAAATGTTCTGCTACTTGATTATTTATCACTTGAGAAGATTTTAAATCATTGCCTATTGGTTTTTCCAAAACAACACGAGAGGTTGGCAAAATGAGGTTCCATTTATCTATGTTTGTACATATATCTCCATACAGAGAAGGGGCTGTTGAGAGATAATTGACACGCTCATTCTTTTCATATCCCTCTAACACTTTAGCAAGTGCCTCATAGTCACTCTCTTGTGTCAAATCAATTCCAACATATGCTACCCGCTTAAAGAAAGCTTCAAAAACATCTTGATTATACGTTTTGTCTTCAAAGCCTGATGCAAATTTTTGCGTTACTTTCTCTTTGTAGAGCTCATAAGAAATCATATCCCGCGAAACAGCGATAATTCTTGTATTTTTGCATAAATGTCCATCTTGATGCATATAATAGAGTGCTGGCAATAACTTGCGAAGAGCCAAATCCCCAAGACCACCAAAAATAATGATATCACATGTTCTATTTTGAATTACATCCATAAAAAACCCTTATGTATTTTTTAAAATTTGCGCAATTATGACATATTCTTTTATGTATCTTCTAAATTATTGCGACTTATTTAACCATTAAGACTATCCTTAAAACAAATGACTACTTTTATTCCTCGAAGCTTTGTTAATAATTTCTTGTTAAAATTTTGCTTATTTTAAACACAAAAAAAAGGATATTTATGTTAGTTACAAACCCTGCTCCAGATTTTACGGCAACAACAGTTTTAGGCGACGGCTCAATCGTTGATAATTTCAAATTATCAGAAAATATGGGGAAAAAAGGGACTGTCCTCTTCTTCTACCCACTCGATTTTACTTTCGTTTGTCCCTCAGAGCTTATTGCTTTTGACCATAGACTTAAAGATTTCAAAGAGCGTGGCGTCAATGTTATCGGTATATCTGTAGATAGCCAATTTTCTCACTTTGCTTGGAGAGAAACTCCTATCAACAACGGTGGTATCGGTCGTGTTGGTTACCCTCTTGTAGCTGACCTTACAAAATCTATCTCAAAAGATTATGACGTACTTTTTGGAAATGCAGTCGCGCTACGTGGTTCGTTTCTTATTGATGCCAAAGGGATTGTTCGTCATGCTGTAGTCAACGACCTTCCACTTGGACGTAACATTGATGAGATGATTCGTATGGTTGATGCAATGCAGTTTACAGATGAGCATGGCGAAGTATGTGCTGCAGGCTGGAAAAAAGGTGACGAGGGGATGAAAGCTACAACTGAGGGCGTTGCTGAATACCTTGGCAAACATAAAGACACACTCTAATCTTTTAATCTCAATCCTCAAGCAAACTCTCTCACTTTAGAGTTTGCAAAGGTGAGACTTCCCCAAGCCCGCTCTCTTTGAGCGAACCACTCAAAAGATTTGCCCCATAATCAGACTCTTTGCAAGCCGTGTACATGACTTGAGCGTTTTGTGCTGAGATGATAAATACATCATAGTAGCCGTAATCTTTGAGATAGGCTTGAAAAAAATCTTCATGTTTTTGTGTTACTTGTTTTGTAAGCGCATCCTCGATAGGAAAAGAAGCTGTTTTTTCAACTTGCAAAGGTTCATTTTTAAAACTATGCAGTAAATTGTATAAATATTAATCTGAGTTCATTCACAAAAAGTTATGAAACACTTTGAACAAACTCTATCGCTTTAGGGTGGACATAGGCGAGCTCATGCCACTGTTTTTTAGGGGCTATAAGGATGAGACGCAGAGGGTTAGAGCTTCGGGAGAGCGCGACGTAAAACTGTGAAGGGGCAAAGATTTCATTTGTTTGGATGATTAAATCTTCTATGCTCATGCCTTGGGATTTGTGGATGGTGATGGCGAAGGCAAGTTTGATTGGAAACTGGTACACGGTAAACAAATTCTCCTCGAGCATCTCTTTTTTGCCTTCTATGATTTTCTCCCTCCAAACGCTCTTGCTTTGAGCGGTAGCTTCGAGTTTGACGACCTTTTCATCACCTTTTTTGACATATATAAAACTCTCTTCTATCCGTACAACCACCCCTCTTTCGCCGTTAAAATAGTTCCATGAATTTCTTGTAAAAAGCACTGGTGCACCAACTTTGACCTCAAAGTTTTTTTCGATGCGAGCGTCATTAATGAACCGCTCGACTTCAACATCTTTAGCACTTTTTACATGCTTTACCACTTGCGCCTCTTTTACAAAAAGTGCACCTTCTATAAAACCCAACTGGATTTTGTTATGTCGTGAAGCAGTTTCATTTTTGCCAAACAAAAAAGTAAACTCACTCAAATCATTCGGCAGCGGACGGATGTAAGTATTGAGATGGTTATGTATTTGCTCATCAATATGTCCAAAACGGACACTGTTTAAAAGTGCTATAAATGTTTGGTCATCGGTTCTGTAGATGTGGGTGAGCTCTATGGTCTCAAAATGAAAATCGCTCCATGCAAGAGACTCAAAGGCAAATTTCACCTCACCGTACCCGCGCACAACAGGAGGAAGCTGTAAAAAGTCCCCTACAAAAAGCAAAGAGCCTTTAAAACCTGATTGCTTGAGTCTGAGTTGTATCATGTCAAGCAAAGTGTCGCTTACCATGGAAATCTCATCAATGACGAGCAAATCCATGCTGTAGATGATTTTTTTTACTTTTTTGCTTATCTCAAGTTTCCCATTTTGCTCTAAAACATAAATATCTGAGGCGAGACCCAAATCTAAAAAACTGTGAAGTGTCTGCCCGTTTATAAGTGTCGCTGCCATGGCAGTTGAGGCGAGTTTGGCAACTTTTTTGGCGTCTTGCTCGTAGGCTTCTATAATGGCACGCGTGATGGTTGTCTTGCCAACACCCGCACCACCTGTTAAAAATATATTTTGTTTTTTCTTGAGTTTATCAATCGTAACATTTATGGTATTCATGAAAAAAATCATAGCAACTCTCTGTACAAAAAGAGGTAAATAGAGTAAAATGCTCTTATGAACAGAATTTTAATCATTGAAGATAACAAAACACTGGCAAAACTTATGGCAAGAAAAATACATTCAGAGTTGGCAATGGAGGTCGATGTTGCTTACCAACTCTCTGAGGCAAAACTTTTTCTGCACAAATATGAGTATTTTCTTGTTTTAAGCGACTTAAATTTACCCGACGCACCCAATGGCGAAGTGGTCGATTACCTTTTAAAAAAAGGGGGCCGTGTTATCGTTCTAAGTGGCAATGTAGACAAATCGTTGCGACAAGTCTTGATGAAAAAAAACATCATAGACTATGTCACAAAAGGGGGAGTTGATGATATCCACTATATCCTTGGCATTATCCAAAGACTCCATAAAAATCAACAGCATAAAGTTTTAGTCGTGGATGACTCCATGGTGATTCGAAAACAAATGAAAACCATGCTCGAAAACCTCTTGTTTGAGGTGCTCACAGTCGCTCATGGAGAAGAAGCTTTAGGGATGATAGCGAGCCATCCTGATATTAGCTTAGTGCTCACCGACTACAATATGCCAGTCATGGACGGGCTGGAACTCACCCGTGAAATTCGCAAAACGCATGGCAAAAATGACCTCGGCATCATCGCCATCTCTTCAAACGAAAACGATGAAATCATCGCCATGTTTTTGAAACACGGTGCCAATGACTACATCAAAAAACCATTTTCCAAAGAGGAGTTTTCATGCCGCATAAACAACTCCATAGAAGCCCTTGAAAACATTCACATCATCACAAACCACGCAAACAGAGACTTTTTAAGTGGACTTTATAACCGCAGATATTTCTACAAAGATGCAGAGACATATTTTAAACGTGCCCTTGAAGAGGGAGAGGGTTTTGCTATCGCCATGATAGACATCGACGGATTTAAAAAAATAAACGACGCATACGGTCATGACGCAGGTGATAAAGTCATAGGAAATATCTCGAACATTTTAAGAGCAAATACCTCTGAAAATGACATAGTCTCCCGTTTCAACGGCGGAGAATTTTGTATACTGCTCAAAAATACCACCCCACATGAGGCGATGGCTACCTTTGAAAAACTAAGAAAAAAAGGAGAAAAATCACTCGTCTTAACTGAAAAAGGCGAAGAGATACGTTTTAGCATCTCCATAGGTGTCGCTCTCAATTTTGAAAACACCCTCGATGAGACCATAAACCAAGCAGACCTCATGCTCTACAACGCAAAACAAAACGGCAAAAACCAAATCGCCTCCAACTAAACTACTCTACGCAAGTGCGGCTTTTAGCGTCGCTTTTTACTCTAAAACAATCACTTCCCCAAAAGGAACCGCTTCTTCTTTTGGGCTTATCCACTTCACATGGTAGCTCGGCGCAACAAGCGGGAACTTCCCCTCCAGATCTGTAAAATACAGCAAAAGTTTTGTATCTTGAAGCTCTTCTTCTATAAACGAAAATACTGCTCTAAAGTCCGTTGCGCCGCCTCCAACAAGCGGACACTCCAGAGTGTCTCCGCTGTAAAAAGTTCGCTGCGTTTGTATCTTGTCATCGCAAACAAGCAAAGTTATCTCATAGTTTCCCACTAAACTCATCAAAAAATTTATCTCACTCAAAAACTCGTTTAAAAGCTGCTCATCCACCGAAGCTGAACTGTCAACTGCTATGACTAACTTCAATCTATTGCTCACACAAGAGGGCAAATAAATACCCAAATACAAAAACTTTTTACTCGGCGGGATGAGCATATAATCGTCTTTGTGAAACCTATCTATGGCAACTTTGAGCTCCTCTCGCCAGTCGATTTTTCCAAAGTTTTCCAGCGTAAAAAACCGCTCTATTGCCTTTGGAGCCTCCCCTTTTTTCACCTCACCCGCCAAAAGGCTTATGGCTTCTTCCGCCCACAACTGCTCTTGAAGTATTGCTTCTTGGAGTTCCTCTTGTGTTTGCTCAGGTCTCTCTTTTTGCGTCTCGTCCGTGTTTTTTTGAACATCCTCTGAGTCATCTGCTTCGTACTCTAAGTTGTCTTCTTGACGAATCATGTCGCTTTTAAGTTCTTCATAAATCTCTTCGGCGTACATCCCGCGAAATCGGACTCTGTACTGCGCACCGTAGGGTAACTCCAAGCCGTTTTCAACAAGCATATCATTAATAGCCATATCCGTAGCCATCTGCCAAAGCCAGCCGCTGCGCTTTTTTTTGCGACTCTCATGAGAGAGCGTTTTATGCATTGCCCCGTTTGCCAACATGAACTCTATTTCACCTATCTCAAGCGCGCGCAAATAGTCATCGTTATACTCAAGCGTTTTGCCATCACACTTAAAAGCTTCAATATTGTCGTTTACAACCAGCTCAAGTTTAGAAGCAAGCGTTCCAAAATAAGGGTAATCGACTAAAAGTTTGGCTTTGGCTTGGGAGATTTTTTTATCTATTGGCATGTGGAAGTCCTAATAATGAGACTGGGCTCTTCTCGTCATTGCGAGCGAAGCGCGGCAGTCTATT
>DJAA01000006.1 GCA_002428085.1 Sulfurimonas sp. UBA6014
TAGTCCATCCAGCGAGTTGGGTCGTATCCGTCGGTTGGGCGTTGTATAGCTTTTATTTGGAGTTTTTTGATGAGGATATTATTTTTCTCAAATGCGATAAATCCAAATTTTTCATAAAATTTTCTAGTTTGTGAATTGGTCGAGACACTTATTTGTGAGTGAATCGCTGCTGCTTCTTGTAAAAACTGCTCTATCATGAACGAGCCAATGCCCCCATCTCTAAATTTTGGGATAACTGCCATGCTTAAAACTGGAGTATTTTCATCTACAAAACCCTCTGCACAATCTTTTTTTTGGAGTTGTCTACTCCAAATTGCACCAGCGATTTCGTTGTTCACTAAAGCATAAAGTCCCAAATCTTTTGGCGTTAAACCGTAAAAATCGCTGTAAATGTTCAGATTTTGCGTCTCTTTTGGGTGTGCATATTTAAGCATACTCAAAACAATTTTTTCTTCTGATGAACGTAAAAAATAGAGGGCTTTTTCTATCATAAAGCCTCGATTTTTTGCTCAAATTCATAGTTGATGGTATCAATTTGGGTTTGAGTGACTTCAAGCTCTTCAAACAATTTGGCAACTTTAGACTCTTCTTCTGAGATGGTTTTTGAGAGCTCCATGACTCTTTTGCTCTGCGCCGAACTTGAGGCAAGAATGAGCTCTTTATGGTGCATCTCAAGGCGGTCTTCAATCTCTATAATTGTGCCTTCGAGTTGTTCAACTTTTTTCTTAAGCGAGGTGGTGAGCTGGTTTCTTTGGCGCACCAACTCGGCTTTGAGTTTTTTATTTTCTTTGTTATTCTCTTTGGGCGGAGCTTTGACTTTTTCGGTGTTTTCTTCCTCTTCCCAACCGATTTTGACTAAGAAATCATCATAGCCGCCATCAAAATACTCTGCGCCATCTTTGGCAAAAATGATAAGTCTGTCGCAAACTCTTCGGAGCAACTCTTCGGAATGGGTGACAATAATAACCGAGCCTTNNATTTTTTTTTACTCTTTTGATTTTATTTTCTTAGCTATAATTGTCTTATGAAAAAAGAACAAATTTTAGAATATCTTAGAAGTGTTAAAAGCATTTATGCGCAAGAAGGGTTTTTAATTGAGGCTCTGTTTGGGTCTTATTCCCGTGATGAAGCGGAAGCTAAAAGTGACATTGATATTCTCATAGAGGCTACACCAGCGTTTGCCTCAAAGTATGGATTTCAATCCATTGCACGGATTCGTCAAATTCAAGATGAATTAAGTGCTGCACTTGGTGTAAAAGTCGATTTGGCAGACCGGACAGGTATGGGAAAAACAGCTAAAAAATTTATTATCGATAGAGCGATTTATGTCTAAAGAGTCAATCAGTAAAATATATCTCGTTTTAGAAAAGATTGAGTATATTGAAAAAATAGTTATTGACTGTGGAAGCATTACTAAAGCACTTGAAGATGTAGTAACTGCTCGACCTGCAATTTTAATGCATCTTACTGCTATAGCAGAGCAGTTTAATAAACTAAAACTTGAAAATGCGACAGGAATATTGGAAGTTTTTGATGCACAAGATATCAAAGGTATTTATGACATTCGTACTTATATCGCACATGATTACGAAGGAGTCAATCTTGCTATCATTGAGTGGACGATACGCAACGGCTTACCAAAATTTAAACTGCTGTGTGAGGAAGTTATCAGCAATACAATTCTGCCTTGATATTGAAGTTTTTTATCCAATCATCTGGACAACTGCGAGTCTTCCACCATCTTTTTTTGAAAACAACAGTTGGACTCCGTCTTCAACCTTAATTTTTTCACCGATTTCAATAAGTGTATGTGAACCATTTTCTATAGAATAAAAATCATCCATTTTTTCATTTACTAGCCACCAAATATTATTATGAAAAATAAAATAACCAACTCTTTGCTTTTGACTTTCTTCAAGTCTTTCGTTTGGGGCGATATTTCTATTAGTGTGCCATAAGAATAGAGATTGACCAGTCCAAACCATTAAGCGATAATTATCTGGTCTAAAGTTACCTTGATTTCTTGATGAATACAGATTTAAAATTGGCAATTTTCCACCATAAGGCGTTTTGCAAAAAGAACAAACTGGTTTTGTAGTGTTGTCAAAAACATACCATTTCTGAGTGCAATTTTTATTTTTACAAGGTTGAATTAAATCAATAGTTTTGACTAGAGCATCTTCCCATTCTCCAGCCGATGGTCTATTATTTGGATCTCTTAGCCCTTCTATAAAAGCTCTTTCAAAGAGTTTTGTTAAGTATAGTCCAGAGAGCTCTTGAAATGCCCATGAATCAATTTCTTCCTCAATGGTAAAAAACCTTACTTATTAAGAATGCAAAAAAATGAAGAGGGCATTATTTTTGAAGCCTAAAATATTATATGCTATGTCCAGATATTAAAATCCCAACTTCTCATGCTCCAAGAGTTTGCAAGCGGTGCAGTGATTGCACCGAGAAGAGTCATAATCATCGCCTATGCATGAAAGTGTGGGTCATACAAATTCACCTGCCCATATTGCCAACAAGTTCATCTCGATAGTGAATGTGTTAAACCTAAATTATGCAATAGGAAATTAAAAAACTCCTTTATCATTATATTCATGGTACATTCATTAAAATTCTAGCTACCAACTGGGCTCGGCTCTTGGAAGTGGGGTTTTAACCCCGCCTACAACTTGCCGCCATCAGAAATATTTGCCACCCGTAGGAACATCCAGCGGGGTTGAAACCCCACTTCCAAAAAAGGCACAAAACGCTCTGCATGCATAAAAATGTGTGTGTGACACCAATCTTATAGAATGGCTGAATTTGTCACCACGATGCATGGGCTTAGTCCATCCAGCGAGTTGGGTC
>DJAA01000050.1 GCA_002428085.1 Sulfurimonas sp. UBA6014
CTGCAGCGATTCTTGCTGCTTCTTCTGCTGCAAGTCTCTCAGCTTCTGCGGCGGCTGCGGCTGCGGCTTCCACTTGTATAGTATTTGTTGTTTGATCTGTTATATCTGTTACTATCAACACAATACTTTGCGTCTGTGTTGTCTCTAGAGGTATTTGCTCATCTGAGGAAGTGAGCATGTCGGGTGCTGGTGGAGGGGTTTGGTCTCCTTGATTTTGCCCATTTGCCAGGGTTTCCTCTGGAGGGGTTTGACCTTCTTGATTGGCTGCTGCTGCGAAGCTCTCACTTACAGCTTGATTCAGCTCTTGCGGAGTAAATTTTACAGGTTCGCTTTTGGTTCCATCAGGTGCTACTCTTATTTGAAATCCTTGCGTTACAATAGTAGGTTCCCCGTTTATACTCACACTAATCGCTCCAAAGGTACAAAAAACGATACTGCTTCCATCAGGTTGGGCTACAATCGTAAAGTTTGTTCCTCGGATACCGATGGTTGCAGTTTTGGTTTGAACATTAAATTTATCAGGTGCTATTTTGCCTATCTTGCCCGTTATAGTTCTCATCGCCCCTTGAACAAGTCCAAATTTTGCAACAGGTGCCTTATTTTCTTCATAAAGATACTCATGAATTGAAAAGTTACTGTTTTTACCGATGGTGATGACTGTTTCATCATTAAAGACGACCTGAACTTTACTTGCATCTTTTGTTTTGATATTATCTTTTTCTTGAACTTTCGCACCAAGAGCGGCTTGTATCTCTTTGGCATCACGCACAATAAAAGCATTTCCCTGCAATGCGGTAATCGTTCCAACACTTCCAGCAAATAGAGCAGAATTGATCACCACTACAAGCAGAATAATTTGAGTTGCTATTTTCATGACAAACATCCTAAAAAGTTTTTATCACGCCGAGTGATAGCGTATATTTTTCATAACTAAACACATTTTGATTTGAATCGACTCGCTCGTAAGCGGTTTTGAGTTTCAAACGCAAAGTATCCATGAGTTTTGCATTGAGACCCACGCCCAAATTTAGACCATTGTCACCCCTTGTTGAAGCAAAAAGTGTGCTCTCATCCTCATAAACTCTTTTTCTCCATTGGGCGTAAAACTCACCGCCATAGATTGGTGTAAACTGATTTGCATAGGTTGCATCCAATTTATACTCATCATAGTTTACATATATCTCTTCGCCACGCACTTTTTTCTCTTGGATGGCTGTTGCGTTTACTTGAACGTACGAGCGAGGAGAGAGGATATTTTGGAGTCCATATGAGAGTTCATAATGGTTTGCATCTAAATGAGACTGGGCTGATTGTTGAAATTTTTTTGTTTGGTATTTCAAAAAAGCACTGCTTCGCAAAGTATTGGTGTGTGCAAACTCAACTCTTGGCAAGAGAGAGAGTGTTTGGAGATAGTTTTTATTTGCCAACGTCGTTGTATCGACACTCACTCCCATCTCAGCTGTATATTTGGTATATTTATAAAGAAGACTTGGTGTGTAGGAGAGGTATTTTATATCGTATGCACTCTGTTTTTGGTACGTGTTTGAGTAAAATGAAGCTCTGTTTTTTATGGCAAAACCATTTGCTTCTCCTACGTCATAAATGTTAACAAGATCTGCTAAAAATGTAAGGGCAATATCTGACTTTTTGTCAGGTGTTGCGTACTTGGTATTTGCGATAGTATAGGTCTCATCCATAGGACCTGAGTTTATATTTGAGTCATAAAAGGTATCGAGCGCAAGAGTAAGGTAGGTGAAAGATTTTTCTTGAACTTTTGTTACTTTTGAGAGATATAGCTCAATGTTTTTACGTACATTTTGAGGAATCAGAGGATTTGCCAAAACTTCTTTAAAGGCGAGTTCAGCATCTTCATACATCTCAAGCATAAAATAGGTTCTTGCTTTTTCGAGCTTATTTCTAAGATTTGTCTCATCAAGCATCTCTACCCTCTCAAAAGCAGCAAGCGCCATCTCATAGCGACCTGTTTCATAGGCGCAGACACCGAGATTAAAGTTGAGATTGACATCTGAGAGTTTTGTCATGTAGAGCTCTGAGAAAAGCTCATAAGCGGTGTTAAAATCTCTTGCCTTGTACGCATCCATCGCTTTCGTATAGGTCACTTGCATATCTAGGGCAAAAAGAGGCAAAGAAAACGCCAACAAAAAAATCAAGAAAAATTTTTTCACTTAAACACTTCCCCTATCTCGTACCACATTATTGCTAAGATAATACAAATAGTACAAGCCATAAATTTTCCATAATCTTAACATTATATTATGAAAAAATTACTTCAGAAGAAGTTTCTACAAAAAAAGATTGTGCAAATGAGTCAAATGGGAATAAGACAAAAAAATTTACATCTTATACAAACGGCACTGCTCTTGTATATTTTTTGCATTCCAGATATCGCTGATAAGGGCTAGCATGTCGGGGTTGTACTGCATCACTTCTTCTAAGTTTTCACTGTTTAAACCGCCTATGGCACAGATGGGTATTTTGAGTCTGTTTTTTGCGATGCGAAGGGTACTTAAAGGGACGATGCCTGAGTCTGGTTTGGTCGGTGAGCCAAAAAATGAGCCAAAGGCAACATAATCGGCTCCTAAACTCTCCATCTCTTTTGCAAGTTCAACATCTCCATAACATGAAACACCGAGGACTCCATGAAAATTTTCACGTATCTCTTTGACTCTGTGATGATCGCTCTTTCCTATATGCAAACCGCCCAAACCTAGCTCTATGGCAAGTTCTACTTTGTCGTTGAGGACAAAAAGTGCGTTGTAGGTTTTACAAAGTTCATGAAGTGCAAGAGCTGTTTTTTTTATCTCAAAGAGAGAGCTTTTTTTGTCACGAAGCTGAACGATTTTTGCCCCGCCTTTAAGAGACTCTTCTACTTGAGCCAAAATAGTGTGTGAAGGGGTCAAAACATCATCCGTAATGACATAAAGACCTTTCAAAATATTTGTTTTTACCATGCAAAACCTTTTTATAAATTTATAAATATTTTATAAAATTTGCTTTGTTTTTTGTAGCGTTATTTTGTCACTTAAATAGAAAATTTTTCTCTAAAAGCTTTAGCTCCATCTTTACTTGATTCTATGGTGTCGGAGATGTTTCTAAAACTAAAACAGAGTTTGCTTTGTTCTATGGTTTGTATCTCTTTTATCTCATCTATATTTATGAGGTATGAGCGGTGAATTCTTACAAAACTGTACGCTTCAAGCTTCTTTTGTAAGTCAGAAATCTTTTGTGCATAGTACGAAAAACCCTTTGCACTTCGTATCATGACCTCTGAGAGATCAGCTTTGACGTAGAAAATCTCTTGGGGTTTTAAGAGGAGGTAATTATCCCCATTTTTGGAGAGTATCCGCAAATCTGACTCTTGTATTGTTTGAGTTTTTACTCGCTCTAAGGAGTTCTTCACCTGCTCAAGAGAGTACGGCTTTACAAGGTAACCAACAGCCCCGATATCAAATGCTTTAAGAGCATGTTCTTCATAAGCAGTTTGAAAAATAATGGCTATATTTTCATCAAGATATTTGAGCTCATACCCTAGCTCAAGTCCACTTGTTTGTGGCATGTTGATATCTAAAAAAACAAGATCATATTTCTCTTTTTTAACCGCTTCAATCGCTTCATTTGCATTTGTTGCCTCGTCAATATCCTCAAAATCAAGCGTTTTTAACATCCTCAGCAACCTTGCTCTTGCAAGTTCCTCATCATCAACAATCAAAATTTTCATGACATTCTCCTAGATAAATATAAAACGTGGGCTCTTTTGTCTCATGTACTTCTATCCTGCCGCCACATAAAAGTTCTACTCTTTGGTTGAGATTGGAAAGACCTACCCCAAATTTTAGCGACTTCATACTGTTTCCATCATTTTTTAGGACGATTCTTTTTTCATTCTCATCAAAAGAGAGCCATATATTGAGCGTTTTGTTGTGAATATTAAACCCATGCTTGATGGCGTTTTCCACAAGAAGTTGGATAGAAAACTTAGGCACACACCATCTTGGAACCACACTTGGCATAAAAAGATGAATCTTGCCTGAGAAACGGATGTTTTCAAGCTCTACATAATCACGCACATTTTTCATCTCATTTGGCAAAGAGAGCAACGCTTTTTCGTTCATGGTATTTCTCAAAAAAGAGGAAACTTTCAAAACAGCTGCTTCGGCTTTATCCTTATCATGATGGACAAGCTCTGCAATTGAGTTGAGTGCATTGAACAAAAAGTGAGGATTGAGTTGCGTCTCAAGGGAACGCAAACGGCTTTGGACATATTGATGGTCTATAAAATCTTTTTGGTTACGCATCTTGACAAATCTATACAACAAAGCCCCTACTATATAAGTCAAGACTCCTACCAAGAGAGCAATGATTAAGATTTGATTTTCAAAGGCATCAATGAGTTCAAGATGCGCTGCTTTTGCTAACGTAGTCCCTAAAATCGTCCCTAAAAAACCTGACAAAAACGAAAAAAGGATGGAGAGGGGAAGCCAATAGACCTCTTTTAATTTTGGCAAGATATTTTTGTTCATGTAAGAGATAAAAACTAAAGAAAAAAGGGTGATGCTAAATCCCACTATAATCCCAAAAATGGCTCCATCTACAAGTGACTTTTCTAAAAGTATGTAGCCCAAAGAGGACAAAAACATCCCAAACAAAATCCCTATGAGTAAAATATATACCCAATCCCTGGACTTGATATGCAAGGCAATGTTATACATGAAGCAATCTTTGTAAGTTTTTGACACCAAGCATCACACCCGGCCACCCTTGTGCGGCATAAACTGTATCTCCTACATTGTAGAGATTTTTTATAGGTGTATCATTTCCTGGTAAAAAGGGGAGAAAGTTTTTGATGGTGATGGCATTGCCACCGAGTTGCGTTCTGTTTATATAGTGCTTGAAAGTTTTTGACGTAGCGCTAAAAGAGGCTACCACTTCATCCTCATCGATTTGAAGTTTAGATAAAATCAGACTTTGCAACGTATCATGAAGCTCTTTTTTTTGTCTTTGATAACTGAGTGGATTTTGCCAAAATCTGCTATCCGTATGAACTGATGCGGTGATGCTGTAGTGCCCCTCTGGTGCTATTTTTGTGTCGCTTGCATCTGAGAAAGAGACAAAAAGAGCTCTTGAGAGAGCATGGGCAAATGGCTCTTTTTCAATGATTTGGTAGTGAGAATGGAATTTTTTGCTACTTTTTATCGTCATGTAGAGCATAAATGAGCTTTGATGGTTGTCAAGTTTTTCATACTTTTTATAGTAGTTTTGGATTTGTTCATCGCTAAAGAGTTTACCACTCTCATAAACAGTAGCGTTTAAAATCACTTTTTTTGCTCGAAATATCTCTTGATGTGTATGGAGTTCAAAATGGTCTTTTTGTTGAAGTATCTTTATAATTTCAGTTTTTTTGTAGACATCTTTTATATGTTTTGTCATATCTTCAAAAACCTGACTAAAACCCCCTAAAGCGTAGTGATTTTTGTTAAATGTATACCCCAAAGCCAAAGCTGCAGTAAAAAAGTTTATATCTTTACTTGGAGCTTGCGCGACAATAAGGATTTGAGACTCCAAAAATTCAAAATACTCAAGCGCGATGCCGCCATAAAAATCATCCATAAATGTAAATGCATTGACTCTGAAATACTTTTGAAATCTCATAAAAAGAGGCAAAAAACTCAGCAGTGATTTTATTTTTGAAAAAATGTTTGCATTGGCATAGTAGTGACCGCTATACTTGTAAAATTCTCTATTTATCTCAAAAACCATCTCCCAAAATTTCCTATTTTTGGCATGAGGATAATTCTCTTGAACGCTCTCATAAAAAAGTTCAAAATCTCTAAAACGTGGGGTAATTTTTCCTTCTTGTATCACAACGATAGAGGGGTCAGTCGGGATAACTTTGGGTGTAAATCCTATGGCATCAAATACCTCTTTGACGATAAAACCCTCTTCATAACCTGCGAGGGTTGTAGCACCCGTGTTGTACATATATCCTTTGTGAAAAAAAGAGGAACTGCATCCTCCTAGATGGGAATCTTTTTCAAACAAAGCAACATCAAATCCCTTTGCACTGAGCAAAGCAGCTATCGAGCTCCCCCCTATTCCTGACCCCACGACCGCGAAATCCTTCATACGCCGTCTCTCATGAGAGTTTCATATTTTCATATATTTTTGTCAGACACTTTACAAATTCAGGATGAGAATTCGGTGCTTTTGCCACGCGATAAACTTCAAATCCAAAGATTTCAGCTTTTTCACGGTACTCGATTTCAAGCTCAAACTCTGTCTCAGAATTATCAAGAGTAAAAGCAATGGGAAAAATGATGACTTTTTTCTTTTCAAGTGCCTTGAGTTTATCGTCCAAATAAGGGCGAATCCACTCAAGCGGTCCAAGGCGTGACTGGTAGGCAAGATGCGTGTTGAAGAAATGGACTCCCTCGCTCATGAGTGCTTTGCGGGCATGATAAACATTGCGGCGGATATGTTTTTGGTATTTATCCCCTTTTTCTATAATACGTTTTGGTAAGCCATGTGCTGAAAATATAAGCTCATACTCTGATGGGTCTTCTCCCTGCAAACTCTCTTTTATACGCTCTACAATCGAGTTAATATAGTGTGCATCGTTGTAATATTCATCGATGACTTTTACTTTTGCTTTGATGTTGAGTTTGTCCAAAGTCTCATACAAATCATCATAACTTGAGAGTGTTGTTGTAGAAGAGTGGTGTGGATATAAAGGGATAGCATAAAACTCATCTACATCTCGAAGATGCTGCAAAACATCGGTTGCAAAGGGAGGTGTGTAACGCATAACCATGTGGACAGAAGCATCTTTTATGATTTCACTCATATTTTGGATAAGCTCTTTTGTGTGCGCTACAAGAGGAGATTTTCCCCCTAAATGGGCATAGTTTTTTTTGGCTTCATTTTTTCTTTTGTAGGTGATAAATTTTGCTATCATTGCTCGTATTGGCTTTGGTGCACCAATAATACGTTTATCATTAAACATATTATTTAAAAATACCTCTACTTCATCAAGATTATTCGGACCACCCATATTCATCAGTAATATTGCACGTTTCATGATTAAGACCTTAATTTTTATTTTATATTATATAAAAATTATAGCTTGATTCGTAGGAGTTATTTGTCAGTTTGAATGCTTAAGACAACTTTATTTCGTCCACTATTTTTTGCTTTATAGAGTGCATCATCGGCTCTTTTTACCAATGTTTTGATACTCTCATCTGCTATGCCTAGAGTCATACCAAAACTGACCCTAAACTTCTTTCATAACCCACATTGAGTTGCTCGCAAAGACCCTCATGTGCCAAGGAGGAACGACAAAGCAATCTTTGATTTATAAAAAGCCTATTAAAGTTTAGCGAAAATATGTTCAAGTGAAGATTGGATATCAGGATAATCAAATGTAAATCCACTCTCTAAAATAGCTTTTGGGTAAATCTCTTTTGAGCCAGTAAGCACCGTTGCACCCTCACCAAAAAGTAACTCCAACACAAACTCTGGAAGAGGAAAAATGGTAGGACGATTTAAAACTTTGCCGAGTGTTTTTGTAAACTTACGGTTACTCACGGGATGAGGCGCTGTAGCATTAAAGAGCCCCGTGAGTTTATTTGCCAAAATGTGCTCATATATCCGCACCAAATCATCCACATCAATCCAGCTCGTCATCATGGTTCCATCACCTATGATACCACCGAGTCCAAATTTAAAAGGGGGCAACATTTGTGCAAGAGCACCGCCATCACGACCCAAGATAACTCCAAAACGGACAATAGCCGTAGGCTTATTGCACTTTTTTGCCTCAGCTTCCCACATCTGCGTCAAAGAGGCCAAAAAATCATTTCCATACCCTTTGAAACTTTCATCAAAAGGGGCATTATCAGGGTAAGCGCCTATGGCTGAAGTGGAGATAAAATGCTTCACGTTGCTCTTATTGATGGCACTGACAAGCACTCTCGTCGTCTCCACACGACTAGAAACCAAAACATCTTTATATGCCTCACTCCATCGTTTGACAATAGGAGCACCAGCAAGGTTAAAAACAACATCAACCCCTTGAAGCTTTGACAAAATTTCTTCTTGAGTCTCGTTCCTTTTTATGACCACAAAATCGCTAAATTTACGCATCAGATGTGAACTCACAAACCCACTCGCTCCAGTTATGGCTACTTTCATGTTTGACCTTTTTTTTTAATTGTATCTTTTATTATAGGGAATTTGTATAGCTATTTTGTCGCTTAAGACCAATAAGAGCAGCTTCTCTTTTTTTAAATCGCACTGCAGTGCTTTTTGCACTTTTTACATGTTCTAGCTGATACGCTACCATTTTTTCAAAAGGTCTTAAAAAGAGCGCTAAATCTTCACTTTTTACACTTTCTATATGCCACTTATCCAATAATTCTAAAACACAAAGAGTTGACTCTATAGTTGAGAGGCAAAACTCTGCGGGTTGTTCTTTGATTTTAAATTCTGAGAGTTTAGCACTTGTAAAACTGAGATGCTTTAGGGCTTGGAGATTTTTGCTCTCTCGTATCATTTTTAGCGAACATGCCCAAGTTGAGTCTATGACGAAGATTGCAATATTTTTTGGATTTGTGTAGATGAGACTTGGATTTGTAGTGCTTAGGTTGATGGCCTCTTTGGACGGGTAGAGGACAAAACTCTCATGTGTGGCGATAATCTCGTTTATTTTTAGATGGTTTGTAAAATCTACGCCGATAAAGAGCTCTGAGTTTTGCAGTGCCAAATGGGTGAAATGCCCCGTTTTATTTTTGACTTTTTTAAACTCTTTTGGGTGCATAAGAATGATGAATTTTGTGTTTGTAAAAAAACTGTGAACGTATTCGCACATGCAAGAACTTTTGGGTCTGTAGCAGTTATAACACGTCTCTCTGTCACCATAATATGTTTTCATAAAGGCAATTGTACTACAATTGCGGCATGAAAAAGAGATACGATCTTATCGTTATTGGCTCAGGAGCAGCGGGAATCATGGCGGCTATTATCGCTGCACGCAAAGGTAAAAGTGTCCTTCTCTTAGAGAAGCTCTCCAAAATCGCTTCCAAACTTAAAGCAACGGGCGGCGGTCGCTGCAACCTTACAAATACGCTCTCAAACGAAGAGTTTATGGCTCGTTTTGGAAAAGACGGCAGATTTATGCAAGACGCTCTGGGTGCTTTTGATCATAAGGCTCTGAGAGACTTTTTTTTAGGCATCGGGGTTGAGACCCATGCACCTGATGGCTACCGCATATTTCCAACTTCTCATAGTTCATCCACCATCATTGCGGCACTTCAAGAGGAGATGCATAGGGTCAACATAGAACTTCTCTGCTCGCAAAAAGTAGAAGAAATTTTGATGGAAAATGGGCATATCACGGGGGTAAAAACGGCTTCGGAGATTTTTTATGCACCTAATGTCATCGTCGCAACAGGCGGACTTGGCTACCCTATTTTGGGAGCTGAAGGTGACGGCTACACGCTCGCGCAAAAACTTGGACATTCGACAACAGAGATTCACCCCGCCATGATGCCTCTAAAAACAAAAGAGACTTGGGTGAAAAATTGCCGTGCGGACACCATCGCCAAGGTGCAACTCAGAGTCGATTTGCCAAAGGCAAAAAAACTTAGAGCCGTAGGAGATTTGATTTTTACAAACAACGGCATAAGAGGTCCCGTGGTTTTGGACTTTGCAAGAGAGATAACTCCGCTTTTGAAAAAACATGGCGAAGTGCCGTTGCTTTTAAACCTCACGAAGGGCCTAAACGAAGAGCAAATTTCGCAACACCTCAAAGAAAAAGTCCTCTTAAATCCACATGCCAAGATAGGTGAGCATGTGAGCACCCTGCTTCCTTTTGCCATTTCACAAGAGTTATGTTTGTTAGCGGGAATAAATCCTGAGGAAGTTCACAACAAAATCTCTGGTGCTGCAAGGGCAAAACTCGTACAGCTTTTGGCATGGACACCTTTAAGCGTAGTCGGGCATGAGGGCTTTAAAATGGCGATGATCACCAGAGGCGGCATACAACTCAAAGAGATTGACCCAAAAACTATGCAGAGTAAAATTGTCAGCGGGCTTTATTTTTGCGGTGAAGTGATGAACCTAGACGGTCCATGCGGTGGCTACAATCTGCAATGGTCATTTTCAAGCGGCGCTTTAGCGGGAGAGCTAAATAAATAGGCGTTAATGTACAAGCTCTTGCATCGTCATTGCGAAGTTGCGAGTT
>DJAA01000056.1 GCA_002428085.1 Sulfurimonas sp. UBA6014
CCCGTTTGCTCTAAAGAGAGCCACATAGACGCATAAAAAGCATCATCGTGCTTGCCTGACTTAAGCATATTAATTTTTTTACCTATAGCTTCTTCTTTTGTATAGCCTGTGATTTGAGTAAAAGCTGCATTAATTTCTAAGATGTATGTGTTAGGCGAGGCTATAAATATCGCTTCATGCGTATTTTGAAAAATATTTTCAAAAAGTGTCAGTGCTTTATGATGACTTTTGAGTTTTTTATTATTTTGTAAAAGTTTGGACACAACTAAACTCATCATCGCAAAAATAACGAGTCCACAAACTATAATCCAAAGAAGATAGGATTCAACAAAAAATTGAAAATTAAATATATTCTTTTCGTTAAATGGTGGAAAATGCATCGTTTGCAAAATAGTTCTTATGCTCTCATAATCCTGTGCCACACTAAACCCACCTAAACCTAAGTGACGCATATCAGGCATACTCAAAAGAGCGGCACTTAAATCTGTCGTAACTGCATTATTTACATGCAATAAGCTCGTGATAGGCCATTCAGGATACAAAGCAGTTGAGAGTAAAAAAGGGAAATTACTGTTTGTTTGAGGATTGATGATGCGCAAATCTTGAAGGTCTATTTTTTTCTCTTTTTCCATCTGCTCTAAAAGACTCGTGCGCACAAATCCTACATCAGCATTTTTATGAAGCACTTCATACACAGTATTATCATGAGGCATCTCTGTAAAAATAAGCTCGGTATCTTTGATGGTATCTATGCCTACTTTGTAAAGCTCATACGCTTGCATCTGATAGCCACCTAAAGAATCCGTTCCGACGGTTGCAATTTTTTTACCTCTGAGGTCTTGAAGTTTGTTAATATTTTTTGCATCTTTTCGCGAAAAGATAACGCCTCCAAACTCCTGCATAGCTTGAGAGTTTTTGAGATCAAGCATAGTAGCAAAAGGGATTTTAACAAGATTATTCTCTCTAAAAAAGATATAAGAAGCAGGATTGGTAAGGATAAAATCGACATCTTTTGCTTTTACCGCCACAGAGAGTTCAACTTGAGTGAGCGGACGTATCTCAAAATGATAGTTACTTAAGCGATTATTGAGGTAAACTTTCAGAGGTTCCCACTCTTGAAGTGTCACTTGTGCAGGGCGAAAAGAGAGAATACCTATCGTGTATGTTTCTTTTGCATGCAAGCTTAATGCAAGTATAAAAATGAGATAAATGAGACGGCTGCATTGCATGTAAATCCTTAAGTTCGAGCTCGTTTTAGCTCTGTAATATCTTTAATAATTCCTGCTAAATATGTTTTTTTCAAAAATTGCATAGGGTATTTTGTAGTTTGATACACTCTATCACCAACTTGCTCTTCACTCAACGTTTTTCCACCTTGAGAGAGCGCATGTAAATCACTCAAGCGAGAGAGTTTCGCACTCTCATGACTTAAAATATCATAGTCTGTTTTACCAATAATTTCAGATTCCTCTTTTGCAAAAAACGTTGCAAAATTTTTATTGATAATAATATAACGAAATGCATCATCTTTTAAAAAGAGCATATCGCTTGAGAATTCTACAAGAGTTTTGTATCGCTCCTCACTCTCTTCTAAGTGTTTTTGACGCGTAACCTCATCGCTAATATCTCGACTGATAACATAAGAGCGATAAAGTTTTCCTTGGCTGTTATACATAACTGCAATCTCATCTTCTACCCACTTTTGCATGCCATCGGGAAGAACGATACGATAACGATAACTCAGAAATGTTTTTTGCTCCTTGTGCATACACACATGCTCTTTGAGAATTCTTTTCATATCATTCGTATGGACAAAAGATGATAATTCTTTAAGAGATTTTCCGACAATATCTCTCCCAAAAATCTCTATCTGTTTTTTTGAAGCATACACAACTTTATCGTCTTGAATGAGCATGACGCCTTGAGCGATGTGGTCTAAAATATTATCAAGCATATTTTTAGATTCACTTATCTTTCTTGTTGTAATGTAAATATATAAAGAAGTTGCAATTATAAACAAAAGCATAACCACAATAGCCAACGTATAGTCTTTTAGGATGTGATTATTTTTAAGATGGAGTGCTGTATCACACTCTTTCATACTTGAATGTAGCGCGTCAAAAAGAGGCAATAAATTTCTATCGGCCCCTCGTACTTGTTGGTCTGCAAGTATCTTTTCCTCATAGCTTCCATCCCCTAAAAGTGCATATGCTTTTAGGTAGGCTTCATTGAGGTCATCGTGTGTTTTTTGTATCTGAAAAAGTTGTGCATGCAAATGAGACTCTTGGGGATATACACTGTGAACAAGATAAATAATTTGTTTGATTTTTTCTTTAAAATTTTGTGTATTTTTTAAAAAAGCCTGATAATAATAGGCTTTATCTTGAGCATTATGTCCACGAAGCAAAATGTCTTTCCACTCATGAACCTCCCCTTGCAGAGCAATTTCTCCCTCGTAGATAAGTTTAAGAGTATATTGTGACTCTGCATTTTCCTGCATCAACTTCTCAACTCTTTGTTGA
>DJAA01000052.1 GCA_002428085.1 Sulfurimonas sp. UBA6014
CAGGTCTATATGGGTTGTTTGTAAAATCTCAATAGCCTCTTGCCCATTATGTGCCTCAACGACTTCAAACCCCTCTTTTATGAGTATTTTAGAAGCTACTTTTCTATTCATGAGTTCATCATCGCATAAAAGTATTTTTGCCATTAATCACTCCATCTGTAAAGAATGTTGACATTTTCGTCTACACTCTCTATGTTAATATAACCAATGGCTCCATCCACTTTTTGGACAAATGCTTTCACTGTGTTTGCAGATTTCATGGTAATTGGTGGCCTATGACCAAGATAATGCTGTGTTGTCCAGTAGGATTTGAGCTGTAAAAGGTTCATCTTTAAAATATTTTCCTCAAAACTCGTGCGTATTGCATCACGAGTACCAAGATTTACGGGCACTGCCTTAAAATCATTGATGTAAGGTGTCTTTTTCAAAAAAATAGCTCTAATTTCACCAAGAGAAAGAGGCTTCATCTCTTTATTTGCGATAACAGCGTACTCGCCACCGCAAAGAGGAAGTGTAAACAGAAACAATACTAGCGAGAGTGTTTTCAATGATACTTTCATTAGAACATCATTGAAAATGATACTAAGAAGTTATCATTTTGAGATTGCGAATGAAATTGATACTCTGTTTTTATCGCGATTGGATACATTGGTCTATAGGTATAGCCGACAATTGCGATATCGTCTGTGGTGTCTAGTACATTTTCTTTGTAAGATTCTCCTCGAAGGATCACGCTGTGTTTGTCACTAAAACGGTACAGACCTTGAATATAGCCAGCATATTCTGTTGTAAACTCTTTACGTGAAGCTTGCGTTCCTAACTCGCTCATAATTTGAAAATTGTCATGATCATATTTTAGTGATGCTAAAGCATAATATCTTTGTGGTTTTTCTAATTCACTTCTATCATCATCATCGTTATCGTCGTCATTCTCTTCATCTTCATCCCAATCATTTTCTTCATTGTCGTTGTTAAGATTGTAATGAACAAGATTGAAAACACCTGCGTTAAATTTAAGACTCAGATTCTCTTTTGTATATGTTATGCCAATTCCATAATGTTCATTGATCTCATAGTTGTTGTAGCCTGCATCTAAATCTTGATTTTTTTGCACTAAAAGGTCAATCTTTAAATCATTTTCCCCATAAGAGTTATAAGAGGCACTCAAACCTGTTGTGAATTGTGGAAAAATTATAGAAGAGGTAAAGGGGCTAGAAGTTGTCTCTCTGAGTACATTTACAGGTAACATATTCCAAAAACCAATCGGAGAACTATATTTTCCAACACACCCTATGAAGTTTTCATTGAACGTATAATCTATATACACTCTCTCAGCATGAAGTGTTGTATCTTGCGTAACAAAGGTATTGTTTTGTGATTGGGTTTGGACATAAAACTCTTTAAACTCAAACTCAGCTAAATAGGAGAATTTTTCATAATTTCCATAACCAATAAAAGCAATATCATCAACTCGATATCTCTCTGTATTTTTTTTACTTTGATAGTCAAGTGAAAAGTAGCCACCAAGATATAAAGGGAGAGAACCGACCTGTACTCCCTCTCCTAATGAGTATTCTTCAGCACGAAGGCTAAGAGAGAGACAAATAAGGAGAAAAATTTTTTTGTACAAATTGACCTCTTTGTTTAAAGTAAAATGATAGTAGCAAGAACTCTTTTAAACACTCATGAAGTTGCTTTAAATGTAAAAACTAAAATTATCAGATTGCTTCGCTTTGTTCGCAATAACCATCATGACGAGGCAATAATAAGGCAACGACAAAGCATTTTTCATAGTGGTGCCTCGTTGGATTGAAAAGGATAAATTTCAAAACTCTCAATATCTATATGGGCAAAGTTCTCAAATAAAATCTCTTGAAGCGGGGTGATGGCAATAATGGCAACACCAAACTTTTTAGCAAACTCTCGCAATTGACTTACAGGGGAGTTGAAAACGATAGTCGCTATCCCATCAAGGGTTGTGACATCACTGCCATTTTTGATGATGGTTACACTACTGTAGTAATGGTTTGCCTTTGCACTCGTGGTATCGAGTATATGGTGGTTTTCTTTTGAGCCGATAAATCTCTCATAATCGCCACTCGTTGAGATGCTCAGAAAGCCTTTTGAACTCTTGATAACACCGATATTGTTTAAAGCAAAAGGGTTTCTAATGGCAATATTGTATTTTTTGCCAAAGCTACATATCTCTCCGCCAACTGAAACTAAACCCCGTGAGGCATTGTTTTTTACAAGATGCGCTATGATTTTATCAGCTACGTATCCTTTGCCGATACCACCTAAATCAAGTCGCATCCCTTTTTCCTGAAGATAAATTTCACTATTATTTATTTGCATAAAGCGATAATTCACCAATGCTTTACTCAAGCAAAGCTCATGTGTGTTTGGCAGTTTTTGTGCATTTGTGCCAAAGCCATAGAGCCCTTGCGTAAGAGCCCCAATAGTTGGATCAAAAGCACCGTTGGAGAGTTCTGCTATATGAAGAGCTTTTCTAAATATATCTAACTCCTCATGCGAGCAAGAAACGCCTTGAATGCCAGAGAACTTGTTTATTTTACTTACTAGGGAATCCTCTTTATAAGCAGAATAAGTTCGCTCAAAAGCTCTTGCTATCTCCAAGCACTCATAGAGAATTTTTTTTGAAACATTTGCTCTTATAAAGAGTTCTGTTGTCATCACTGTAGCTTTGAGCGCTTTGTCAAAGAGAACCATTAATAATCCAGATTATAAGTAAGTGTTGTAAAAATCGCATTTAACCTGCTCACTCCATACCAATCAGCAATATGTGCGTTGTCAGATGTTTGATAATAATCAATACTCGCCGTTAGTTTTGAACCATCATGGAGATTGTAAATAAATGGGATGCCGATAGTATAGGAATCAAATCCACTCATACGGTAATCTACTGCAAAATAAGTATCAGTGACACTATAATTGCCGACATCTTTTGCAAAATTTGCTTGTGTCTGTGTATAGTATCGCGCTCGTAAGCCACTCGTGACATCTTTTGTGAAACGATGTAAAAATTCACCGTTAAGTGTCTGAGAAGAGATATCCCAATCATCACTATAGTATCTATACGCCAAATTCATAGTGTTATTTTCATTGAACATAGTAACACCTTTGAGGGCATACGCATCTCCTGTGCGCTGGCTCGGATAATTTTCAAATCTTGAAAAACTATCTTGCGCTACAAAATGGTACGGTGATGATAAAAAGCCTTCACTAACCATATGCGAGTAGACCGCTTGAACAGAGAAGGTCGGTGAAATAAGCTGATTGATTGATATATCAATCTTGTTTTCATTTCTAAAATCATTTGGCAAATCTCTCTTAAAAACAGGTTTCCAAGTATCAAACGATTGCGAAACACCAATGCCCAAAGCTGTGTTTTGTTCATTAAGCTGTTTGACATAGTTTACAAATACTGCCTTGCCTTCATAATCTATCTCATTGGAGTAATACGCGCCAAACGAGAGAAGATTCTCTCCATCATCATACGTTGCCATAAGCGTTGGCGCGTATCGGATATCATCATACGGTTTGTCAGACGGTGATGCTCCTGTTACAACATCAACATGACTTGCACTGCTCCCGTTTTTTATACTTGCGGCTGAAATTGCATCTATCCTCATTTTTAGCCCTACCATCCACTGTGATGAGAGTGTTTTAAAGAGTGCAAATTCAGGTGAATAAACTTGTACATCAGCATTATCGCTATAAGTATTAAAACCGATTGAGAGTGAATCTTTTAGATTGGATGCAAATGATGTAATCTCAAGCAAAACCAAAGATGCAAACAGCATGAAGAAATTTTTTATCTGCATCCGCATCCTCCTTGAAATGAACTCTCTCCGCCGGCACTTGCCTCACGAATTAAAAATATATGTCCCTCTTGCTCTGCTCGTGCTTCGATAGGAGAGAGCTTCATGATGTCTAATGCAAGGTACTCTTTTTCATAAGGCATCACACGCACTAAATGCTCAGAACAGCCATTTAAAAAGAGAACTATCACTATAAGTATGAGAGTTTTCACGACTATTGTTCCAGTAAAGTGTTGATTTGAGATTTTAAAAGGAGTAACTTCTCCTCATCAATACTGCCCGTAAAAACAGCGACAACATTCCCTTTTTTATCGATAAGATAAGAGGAGGGCATACCAGCAGCTTTATAAAATTTTGCTAAACTTTTTTGTTCATCGTACACACACTCTAAGACCCTTTTTGCATCTACACTCTTTAAAAAATCTATAGAATTTTGTGGCACTTTATCAATGCTTGAGAGGAGGAGTTTAAACTTTTTATTTTTATACTCATTTTGTAGCATGACAAAAAGAGGCATCTCCTCTTGACACCCATTGCACCAACTTGCCCAAAGATTCAGTAGGACGACTTTTCCTTTGTAGGATTCAAAAGATATGGTTTTATCCAACTCATAAAGATTGGGAAGCTCAAAATTTTTAGCTGGAGTCCCTGCTTGGTTTGCTGCGAAGATATTTACATAAAGTAATACCATCATTATTAACTTTTTCATTTTTTCTCCTTAGTTTATTGGCATAAATTTTTATTTATTGTATTGTTTACATACAATGGCGATGCAGTCCCACCTATTTGGTGACAAGCATTACATGAGATTCTATTGGTCATATCTGAGGGGTTATTGACATCATACATTTGTGCAGAAAAATTATGGAGTGTTGTTGATACAGCTAAAACATTGCCATTTGTATCTGCCACTTGTACATAAAAGTTCCCATAATTTGAGTTTAATAATCTTTGTAATATAAAAATATTTCCCTTTCCTTGAGTCCCTTTTGAGTGAGGGTCCATATAATCTTTAGACGAGTATTTCAAAGTAAAACTGCTATCGTAAAAATTCACAACGAGGTCGCCACCGCAAACACTGTTTATGTCATCTTGATTTGTAATATTTTGATCCTTGTAGAGAGTTCCTCCAAAGAGTAAATGCTTCTCATTTTGTAAATCCAAGTTATGGCAGGCAAGACAATCTTTGCCTTGATTGTGCCATCCTTGATCAACAGTTGATGGAACGCTCTCTTGAGAATCCTCTACTTGGCAACCACTTAAAAAGAGTAGTAGAGTTACAAGCGAGGTGAGTAGAAATTTTTCTTTCATAGGGTGCCTTAATTATTCACTGCACCAGCAGCTATCCAATCTCTGATGGTTATATACCCTGCTGAAGTAGTACCAAGAATTGTTCCTCCACCATGACCTACTTGTCCGCTCCCTTTTTGAAGCAGGTAAGAACTTGTAGGGTTTAAGGTATTGAATCCACTAAAACTCTGTATATTTGTATATGTTGCTGATGCTGTACTAACCTGAAATACTCTAGCAGTTCCATGACATGCTTGGCAAGATGTTGTTAAAATTGGCATAACATCAGTTGCAAACGAGAGGGATGAAGTCACTGGTGTTGTTACTGGTGTTGTNNTTGGAGTTGGAGTTGGCTCTGGCACAGGTGTTGGAGTTGGAGTTGGAGTTTGTGTCGACAAACTTGCATAGTAATCATACGACACGATTCTCCCTGGAGCACCACTTGTTCCGCTTGCTGTATGACAACTATTGCAATCTAAACGAGCAAGGTTATGCGAATTTGCAAGGGATTGATTGACCATGTTTCCCTGCTCATCTATAACTTGAGCCGTATAATTATTGACGCCACCTGCATTGAATTCACTGTTGCTGTTGGCTGTTCCTCTTCCTGAGCTATAGGTTATGGTTTGATTTGTATTTTCAAGCAAGAGTCTGAGTCTATAAGCATTTGCATAGCTTGTCCCATCATTACTCTGTGCATCAATTTTTGTAAATATAGTACCACCCGAAGTAAATGGATCCTCTCCTCCACTGTTGAGACCATGGCAACTGAGACAATTTGATCCTTGATTGTGGTAAGAAATATTTGTACTACCAATATTATCATCATTTTCATCATCGTTATCATCGTCATTGTTACTATCACTTTGATATTCACTCTCTTGAGATGTGTCTGAGTCACTATTGTCATAGCTATCATGATTGCTATCGCTGGTATCACTTTGATATTCACTCTCTTGAGATGTGTTTTCATCGGTTGTTTGGCAACCGCTAAAAAGAGTCATGGCTACTATAAGACTAAGCAGATAATACTTTTTCATGGTAGAGTCCTTTTGTTTATTTGGACAAATTGTAGTATTGCTTTATGAAGATATTATGAAGATTTATTTATTTTGTATCCAATTCCGCGAACATTGAGAATAAACTCTCTTTTGCCAAGTTTTTTTCGTAAATTTTTAATGTGTACATCTACAAGATTACTATGTTTTATAGAGTAGTTGTCTTTGTTGATATGTTCGCTGAGTTGGTATCTTGTGAGGATTTGATTTGGATTTTGCATAAAGAGTTCAAGTAAATCAAACTCTGATGTTGTTAAGGCTACTTTTTCATTTTCAGTCAAAATTTCTCTTGAAAGAGTGTCAAGCGTAACATCTCCTATCGTGATAAGAGAACTCTTTTGGAGAGTTTCGCGTCTGAGGATGGCTCGTATGCGTGCTAGAAGTTCTATAGCAGAGTAAGGTTTACAAAGATAGTCATCCGCTCCACTATCTAAAACAGCAACTCTATCATCTATCTCACCATTTGCGGAGAGCATTAAGACGGGTGTTCTTATTTCAAGGTTACGAATCTCCTGAAGAAGAATAAGTCCATCTCCATCGCCCAAATTCCAATCGAGCAAAATAAGTGCATAGTTGTTTTTGTCAATAAATTCTTGTGCCTGAACATAGCCATTTGCTACATCACATAGATACTTTTCGCTTTTTAAGAGCTGCAAGAGCTGCTTAGCGGTTAGAACATCATCTTCAACAATCAATAGATTCAAATTATTTATCCAAATATTTTTTAAAAAGCATTATAACAAAATTTGATAAGCTATATACGAATAGAATTTTAACGCAAAAAATGTTCCACTTTTGGACTCTCTTACATTCCTTTCAGTTTTTTTACTCTACAATAACCAAAATTAATTTAAAATTGACGTTAGGCACTAAAGCGGACGCGTTCGTTTTAATGTTTAATATCAATAAAAAGTAAAGAGATGAGAATAGATAAATTTTTAAATGCAGTCAATATCACAAAAAGACGCTCAGTTGCGCAGGACATGATTAGTAATCATGTTGTTTTGATAAATGGTGTGGTCGCAAAGGCTAGCAAAAATGTTGAAGTGGGAAGTCTCATAACTATCAACTTTCTTGAGAGCCCTAAGCGCTATGAAGTGCTGCAAATCCCTACGGCTAAATCAACGCCCAAGAGTTTGCAATCTGAGTATATCAAGGAGCTTGTATGACTTATGATGAGGCAAAACTTTCGTTTACTTCACTTTTTAACCATGCTATGAGTGACGCGCAGATGAGAGAGTTTTTAGTGAGTTTAAAACTTGATGAACACACTTCTGTGGAGGCTATTGCGGCGGCAGCTGAGGTGATGCGCTCATACGCCATTGCTTTGCCTATCTCTGAGGAGCTACGACTTCGTGCCATCGATATTGTCGGCACTGGTGGAGATAAAATAGGGAGCTTCAATATCTCTTCAACGGTTGCCATTTTAGTCTCTGCTTGTGGCTGTGTGGTGGCAAAACATGGAAGCCGCTCGGTGACCTCGAAGTCAGGCAGTGCTGATATGTTTGAGCGTTTGGGTGTCAGACTTGATTTGGACTTAGAAAAAAGTGCAAGACTTCTTGAAGAGACGGGCTTTACTTTTATGTTCGCACAAAACCATCATCCCGCCATGAAATTCATTATGCCTGTTCGTAAATCCATACCCGAGAAAACTATTTTCAATATCCTAGGACCGCTTACAAATCCAGCAGGGGTGAAAAAATCTCTTTTAGGTGTCTTTCATAAAGCTTTTGTCCCTAAAATAGCGGAGGCTCTAAAGATGAACGGTGCCACTTCAACTTTGGTTGTCAGCTCCAAAGAGGGGATGGATGAGATAAGCCTTAGTGACATTACCTACGCTTCACGCCTTCATGAGGGCAAAGTCGAAGAGTTCATCATCGACCCACAAAACTATGGCATAAAAAAAGCGCCGCTTGAGGCGATAATGGGCGGAGATGCCAAACACAACACGCAGATATTACTTAATATTTTTGATAACAATGCTACCGATGCACAAAAAGATATCGTCCTCATAAATACCGCTGCGGCTTTGATGGTCGATGGCGTCGCCCGCGACATACAAGAGGGTTTAGAGATGGCAAAAGAAGCCTTGCGAAATCAACGTGGCAAAAAGAAACTCAGACAGATTATAGAGATTTCAAACAAATTATGAAAAATTATACACTCAAACTTGAAGAGATTCCAATGTTAGTCAAAGAGACTTTAAAAGAGTTTGCAAACGGAGTTGTTCTTTTAAAAGGGGATTTGGCAAGCGGAAAGACAACTCTGGTCAAAGAGATGGTCAAACAACTTGGGGTGAGTGATGATGTCACTTCGCCGACTTTCTCGCTTCAGCAGTGTTATGGGGAGAAGATTTTTCACTATGACATTTACAACCACGGACTCGAACATTTCATAGCACTTGGCATGCTTGAAGAGTTAGACAAAGAGGGGCTTCATTTTGTGGAGTGGGGCGATGACGCTTTAGAGAGCATCTTAAGCTCGGCGGCAATCGAAACGCTTGTGATAACAATAGAAAAAACTTCAGATGAACTTAGAACATATAAGGTAAAACATGCACACGCTTAAAGCACTCAATCTCAAGAAAAAAATCAAAGATTTAGAGATCGTAAAAAACATGAGCCTTGAAGTCTCAAGTGGCGAAGTTGTCGGGCTTCTTGGACCAAACGGAGCAGGAAAAACGACAACCTTTTACATGATATGCGGACTCGTTGAAGCCAGCGGCGGCGAGGTTTTTTTTGATGGGGAAAATATTTCAAAAATGCCTTTGCATCAGCGCGCTTTAAAAGGAATCGGATATTTGCCGCAAGAAGCGTCAATTTTTAAAGATTTAAGCGTTGAAGATAACCTCATGGTGGCGGCTCAGGTCAACATAAAAGGGGAAGAGGCGCAAGAAGCACGCATATTGCAACTGCTTGATATGTTCAACATTGAACCTATCCGATTTCGAAAGGGTATCAGTCTCAGCGGCGGGGAACGCCGTCGTGTTGAGATAGCCAGAGCTCTGGTAAATGCACCGAAGTTTTTACTGCTTGATGAGCCTTTTGCAGGGGTTGACCCTATCGCGGTGATGGATATCCAAACCGTCATAAAACAGCTTGCGTCCTATGGCATCGGTATCTTGATAACAGATCATAATGTTCGCGAGACTTTGGCTGTTTGCGATCGAGCGTACGTTATCAAGTCAGGTGAGCTTTTAGCAAGTGGAACGAGTGACGAAATAGGGCAAAATCCCGATGTTCGCACGCACTATCTAGGTGAGGAATTTAAACTATAAATCATGGCAGCCTTAAAACAAACTCAGAGTGTAGAAAATAAGCATAAACTCTCTAACACTCTGCGAAATTGGCTCCCTATTTTGCACTCAAGTCTCAGTGATTTGGGTGCGGCGATGGCACCTTTTGTTGAGTCAAATCCCGTTATAGAAGTTACCTCAGGTTATGAAGAAGATTTTGAAAAAAAGATTCCTAGAAAAATTATATCAAGCTCGGTGAGCAACTCCAGAACCGAACACATAGAAGCGCTTACCATTCAAAACAAATCACTCTATGAGGTTTTGGACGAACAAATCGGTAAACCGCTTTTCCCTACTCCATTGTCTCAAAAAATAGCTACTTTTGTCATCTCAAACCTAGATGAAAATGGCTATTATGAGGGTGAGAGCGAAAAGTTTTGTGAGCAAAATGCTCTGCGTTTGGATGAGTTTGAAAAGGTCCGTTTACGGTTTGCTCATGTCGAGCCTATAGGTATCGGCGCAAAAGATTTGGCGGAGTCATTCATGTTTCAGCTTGACAACTCAGACATAAGCGACGCGGCATATAGCCTCGCAACAACTGTTATAAATGATTTGCAGGGGATTCACAGCTATTCAAATGAAGAGCATTTCAGTGAGGTTATGCACGTTCTAGGAACTTTTAAAAACCCTCCTTCCATAGAGTTTCAAGAAGAATCAGCGCAAATTATTCCCGATTTGATGATTTATTTTAACGAAGATGACGCAATAGAAGTCAAACTCAACGATGCCTATTACCCGACCATCGTCATAGACACAAACTACGGTGTCGAGCATGACTTTATATCGCAAAAAATCAAAGAGGCAAAAAGTCTCGTTGATGCTCTTGACATGCGAAAAGCAACCCTCTATAAAGTCGGGCTCATGATAGTTGAGTATCAGTATGCGTTTTTTACAGGCGGTGCCATCATGCCGCTGACACTCAAAACTTTGGCAGATGAGTTCGGACACAATCCCTCCACCATTTCACGCGCCATAGCCAACAAATACATAGCCTGTGAGAGAGGCACTTTAGCGATGAAAGAGTTTTTTACCACCGCCATAGACGAGGATGTCTCTAACGCCGCCATCAAAGATTTTTTACGAGGTTTGGTAAAAAATGAGAGTCATGCAAGACCGCTAAGCGACATGAAGCTTTTAGACTTGATACAAGACAATTTTAAAGTAATCATGGTCAGACGCACCATCGCCAAATACAGAAAACAGCTTAACATTGCAGGCTCAAGCGAAAGAAAAAAATTGTATCAGTTGCATTAAAAATAAAAAAGGTTTTAAAATATGACTTCAATCACAAACTATCTCAACAATGTAAACAGACTTTTTCAAACTGGAAATGCAAGAGAACATAGTTACAGAGGTGATTTGCAGCATCTTTTAAATGTAATCATAAACGACAAAGATATAGTTGTCACAAACGAACCCGCTAGAATCATAAATGTTGGTGCGCCTGATTATAGCATCACGAAAAAAGATATTCCCATCGGCTACATCGAGGCAAAAGACATTGACAAGCCACTTGAGAGCAAAGAGTACAAAGAGCAGTTTGAACGGTACAAAAATGCCCTTGACAACCTGATTATTACCGATTATTTGGATTTTTGGTTTTATAAAAATGGGGAGCTTACCAATAAAGTACAAATAGCAAAAATACACAACAATCAAATCGTGCCGCAACCTGAAAATTTTTCTCTTTTTATAAATAATATTCTTAGTTTTACAACCTTTGTAACTCAGTCCATCACAAGTTCAAGCAAACTAGCCAAAATGATGGCGGGAAAAGCAAGGCTTCTTGAGAGTGTCATCGAAAAAGCGATTTTGAGTGATGAACAAAGTGAGGCAAACAACAGTTTGCGAGGGCAACTAGATGTTTTCAGGCAAACGCTTATAGCAGACATCACCCCTCAAAGTTTTGCAGATATTTATGCTCAAACTATTGCTTATGGTATGTTTACGGCAAGGCTTCATGATAAAACTCTTCATGATTTTTCAAGACAAGAGGCGCAGTATCTCATCCCAAAATCAAATCCTTTTTTGCGAGGACTTTTTAATTATATCGGTGGTGCGGATTGTGATGATAGGCTTATTTGGATCATTGATAGTTTAGCAGAGATTTTTTTGGCTACAAATATAGAAAAACTCTTTGTCGATTATGGACAAAAATCAGGACTAAACGATCCAGTCATACATTTTTATGAG
>DJAA01000021.1:0-13465 GCA_002428085.1 Sulfurimonas sp. UBA6014
AATCTAACCGGACCCCAGTGGATCGCTTCGTGCCTCGCGATGACAGAGCAAAGAGAGCGAAAAAGCTACCTCTTACTAAAAGAGGTAGTTTAATTCGAAACGGTATTCGTTGTAAGTGTCCACGTCTGTGCCGGCACTGCTGCCAAGTATACGTTTTTCTGAATCAACTATTGCAACACGAAATTTCGCATCAAGCTGAGGGTTGATTTGTTGCTTCAAGTCAACATGAATAATCGATAAATCTGCTTGTCCGCCTGCTGCTTGTTTTGCCTCATCTGAGCCTTGAATAGCATAACGAGCCATCGTGCTAAAGCCTTTTAAAATCTTTGCTTTGCCAAAATCATATGCCACTTCACCCATCATAGTCTCTGCGTTTGCCTTCCAGTTTAGCTGAGCCATAGCACGAGTATAACCGCCCGTTGGAAAATTTCTCCATGGAGCCACTATATCCCCCTCATCTGCCACTTTTGAGTAGCCACCCATGACTTTAAGCGCACCGTAATTTACGACTAGACGAGCCATCACCAAAGATGATTCTAAAGATTTTGCATCCTTATACCCTTTTGTGTCACCCGTAGTCCAAGTTGCCAAGCCACCATTTAAGCTCGCTCCACCAACTGCACCAGCACCATCATCCATTTGTTGCATGTAACGCACACCCGGAGTGATTGTAAAATCTCCAACTGGAATTTTATAGTTTAGTTCTCCGATGACAGAAGAGATTAACTCAGGAACGGCTGTATAAGTCACATCCATCGTCAGATTTGGAATCGATTTGTTTGAAGCTGCTACAACAACTAAAGAGTTATCAACATCTTTCCCTGCAGCTTTAAGATTCGCATAACTAATACCTTGATGCACACCTGAATCATCATTATTGTTCCAGTTTGAAGTTCCATCATTAAATGTAATTACATCATGAAACGTAGTATGGTCACGAAGTTTTTGTGCTGTTAAATACGCTGCTTTGAGAGTTGTTTGTGGCACATCTTTAGACTCTATGCTTATACCCTCAAAAGTATTTGGAATCATTTTCGTGTCATTTGAAGCCGTAAGTGCCGATTCGAAAATTTGGCGACCGAGCTTGATGTCTGTTTTGCCAATGTTATACTGCACATATGCCTCAGCCAAAACAGCCATTTCCCAGTCGCCAATCTCTTTCACATTGTAACGGCTAAAGGTATCTTTTCCTGATTTTACATATGTGGCATCAGCCTCATCTTCACGCATATCCGCAAAAGGACTGCTAGAATAATAGAGTGAAGTTGTAATACTTGTGCCATAAAGTGGAGCCGATTTATACACTAAACTACCACCCAAACCGAAGGCTTTATTGTCTTTATTTGTAGCATTATCAGCTGTTTCCCAGTCCCACTGAAAAGCGTTTGCTCTCAAGCGGCCATAAAACATACCATTTGCAAATGCATCTGTGATGTTCTCTGCGGCTGGAGGAAGTTGGTTGTAAACAACATTCATGTTTGCTTTAAGCTCACGTTTTGGTTTTGTCTCTTCTGCATTGATTGAAACAGTCAATACACATGCAAGTGCAGCAACCGCACTTATTTTCAATAACTTCATTTTTTTCCTTTTTTTAGCAAATTTAGCTGCCTAACAGCTTCTTGAACCCTTCACAGGGCAGCCACAGTCGTAATCGACTAAAGTAACATTTCCCGCATTACTTACATCCACGACTTTTTTTCTTTTTATATAATCTCTTGTGACATCATATACCGCTCTCGTCTTCTCTTTTTGAAGATTTTCACCTGCATTTTGCAAGTTACCGCCCCAAGATGATACTATATAAGTTTTGTCCAAGTCTATAGGTTTGCCGCCTACTGTCAGTTTTGAGATTCTTTTTCCTGCTTCATTAGCAACAGCGATACTGTAAGTAACACCACCCAAACGGCTCATGTCGCCACCTTGTTGATACAAAGGATTGGCATTAAAAACATTGTCCGCAATATCTTCTAAAAGAGCAGCGATTCTTTGCCCCTTGAGCTCAAAGGTATAAACATTCGGATAGGTAATGCCACACATCTCATACACATTGTCCATAGTTATGTCGTCGCCTGCTAAAACTGTAGTCCCCCATCTGTACCCTGGAGTAAAAGAGATATCGCACTTCATCTCATCCATGATGGCATCATTTATCAGTTGGTCAAAGGTTGAGAAAAAAGTATCTCTTTTATAAAGAGTGTTTTTCGTTTTCCCTAAAACTTCATTGAACTCTGTGGCAAAAGGTGCATACAACTCCTCTACCAGTTTCACACCCGCAGGGTCTGCTGGTATCATGTTTGAAGCGATTGGGACGAGTTTGTACTCATAACCGTTTACTTTTCCGTTTTTGGCATCAATATCTAAACGCCCAACATATTTCCCATGACTACCCGCGATGACGATAACTGTCCCATTGATAGTGATAGGCTTTGGTGAGGGGTCATGTGTATGACCGCTCAATATAAAGTCAATACCGCTTACCATGCGTGCCACTTCTTGGTCAACCGAAAATCCATCATGAGAGAGAACAACAACACAGTCAACTTTATGCTCATTTCTCAACTCGTCAACATAGCCTTGAAGCGTCTCAGGTCGGATGCCAAAACTCCACCCCTCTGTAAACTCTTTAGGGTTTGCAGTGGAAGTAAAAGGGAAGGATTGACCGATGATCCCGATTTTAGCACCGCCTCTTTCTTCGATAGTATAAGGTTCAAAAATCAGCTCTTCATACTCATCTGCAAAGGGGTCATTTCCGATGATATTTTGAGAAATAAACTTCGCATCAAGCATTTTGATAAGTTCTAAAACTCTCTCTTTGCCGTAAGTAAACTCCCAGTGTCCCACCATAACATCAACACCCAAATAGTTTTGAGCCTTGACAATAGCCTCGCCACTTGTTTTAAGTGCGACGCCTGTCCCCTGCCAAGTATCACCTGAATCTAAAAAGAGGACATTTTGGGCTCCACGCTCTGCTCTTACATGGTCGAGATAGGTTTTCATATGGGCGATACCACCCATTTTTCCAAACTTTTTCGCCAAAGTATCAAAGTCCATGTGCGTGTCAAAATAAGCATCTAAAGAGCTAGGCTCTAAACCATAGTGCTTTGAAAAAGCTTCGCCGCATAAAAATCCAGGTGTTCCCACCAAGTTTGGAGCAGAGATCAAAGTTGATGGCTCTCTCCAGTAAAGCGGCTTGATGTGTGCATGAATGTCACACATGTGCAGCAGAGTAAAATTGCCTTTTGCATTGAAGGTATAAATATCTTTTAACGATATTTGTGCCGGCGTTTTTGGAGATGCACATCCCGCACCGACTACACCAAGCCCAAATATAGCGGCAATGTGCATAAAGTCTCTTCTTGAAATTTCCATAACCGCCCCTTATCGCTTCAAGCCGGGAATAGCGATGGCTTGTCCCTTTGATTTTTCTGTAACATATACTTCAAGAGCAACCATTTCAGGAGAACCAAGAGGAATTACTTTAAGTAAAGCATTGTCCATACATCCTTGAAAACGGTGTTGAAGCGTTGTTAGAGATGACTTTGTCATTCTATAAGCCGGCCAAGTTCCGCCTGAATTTTGCACTGCCAAATCTGGCAATGGCTGTGTTCTCAAGATCAAACCAATTACAGCAGGAGCATGACAACTCAGGCAAGACAAACCTCTTCCTCCACGCTTTGTGTCAAATGTTTTTTGCCCTAATGCATAGGCATCTTTCATGTGCTTATTAGCGTTTACATCAATGTTAATCTTTACATCATTCGCAAGAGATTTTGTAAAAGCGAGCATATCAAACATCTCGGGACTTTTTAGCTTGTACGGCTTTTTTCCTGCATCGTGCATCATGCCCTGAAGCACTTGGTCAAGTCCCACTACCATTTTGAACTTTTCCATATAACGGGGAAAACCTGCGATATATTCTGGCAAAGTATCTTCACTCATGCCGAGATATTTGGCAAGTGCCTCACTTCCGCCTAAGTCTGCAAGAAGTCTTTCCCCATTTGCCACCATGAGGTCTGCGGGATTATTTTCCAACATTTCAGCATACATGGCACGGTCTGCATCACTCATAGAAAACTGTTCGCCACCAAAAGAGAGAGAGCAAAGAAGTGCTAAAGAGAGTGCTATTTTAGTTGCTATTTTCATCGATTATCCTTTTGGTGTAATCTTCATACTTGTTTGGCTCACTGCCCCTGTGTTTTCAGTATATGTCACGCGAAGCTCACCCTCGCCGTCTATCTTCATGTAGGTCGTAAATACAGGGTTTGCAGATAAAGATTCCCATACATTCATGGTCGTGATAACCTTCCCCTTATATTCAAACTTCACACTGTTTATGTACTGTGCTGGGACAATCTCACCTGTTTTTTTGTCTTTACGCATTCCAGTTTCCATAGGATGCATCACCATAAAACTCACATTTACAACTTCGCCGTTTGCATACTTCTTAGGTTTAATTTTTATTAATGATTGATTTTCCATTTTATTTTCCTTATATTTTTTTTACTAAGTTTCTTTTACAAGTCTGAAAATGTGCCTTGAAACTATGCATAAACGGCATAATTTGAAGTCGTACTTTCATATTTTTGTCAGATGAACGCTAGGCTAAGCCTCAACCACATCCGCCAATAGTTACCTTTACGCTTTGAGCAGCACTCAAAAATGACCCGTCACTCATCTCGATTAGTGCCACAACATCTTGTGTAGAGCCTAGTTTGATACGAGCCGAAAACATAGCTTTTGCATTTGCAGGCGTCAAATGGACACTGATACAACGAGAGTTATTGTTTTTTGTTGCAAAAATATGAATAGTTTTCACATAATCACTCTCCGTCATAGGAGACTCAACCTCTACAGTTACAGGAACAACAGCACCATTTTCAGCGATTTCTGGGGCTTTGAGTGTGACCTTAGGAGAAGCAGTCGCACCCTTGCCGCTTGTGATAATATTCAATGCTTTTTCATACGAAAACTCATTTGGTCCCACAAGTTTTTTTGCTTCTTCTGCAAAACTCATCATAGGAATGACAGCACTCACAGCCACTACAGAACCCATTTTTTTAAAAAATTCTCTTCTTTGCATAATTTACTTTCCTTTTTTTATTTTGGAGACACAATATATGAAGTAATATCACATATTTCTCTTTCGTTAAATAGTTTTGTCGTCAAATTAATAGTCATATACGTCGTCGGATTATCGATACGGGCATCTGCTATTTTTTGATATACAAACTGATTGTTTCGTACGCCACTTTCCATAAACACATCATGATAGTTCGTCAAATCAGGTCCGATGTTGCCACCGCCCTGAGCCTTCTCTATGTTATGACAAGCGACACAGTTTCCATACTGCTTGGGTGTTGCATCGGGATTTGTTTTTGCCAAACCCTTTGGCGGATTTCCTTTTTCACCGTTTAAATTATGAAAAATAAATGCACCTCTTGCGATAGCCTCTACATCAGTCGTGACACAGCCCTTAGGCATCGTAAACACTTTTGCCGGAGCCAATAAATCTTTTTCGATTATCTTACTTGCATTTGGGCTTTCAATAATGCCACTATAATCCGCTGCAACTAGTGAACCTAAAAGAGCTAATGACATCATCATAGTTTTCTTCATTCTTCTTCCTCCTATTTATTTTCAAATCGGAGTGTAACAGTCAAGTGTAAAATTTATGTAAAATCTACCCTGTTATAAAAATTTTTTGTAAGATAAAGTGCTATAGACAATCAATCTAATATTGGAAATTCTGCTAAAGTGAACGAGTATATGCGGTGATTTGTCAAGATGAATTTGTGAGATATGGCTATGTTGCTACCTTCATGGCTTGGGGAAATATGTATGTGAAGGTTGTCCCTTTTTTTAGTTCCGAGATAATTTTCACTTCTATGTGTGCTTCTTCGATGATGGAGCGGACTATGTTTAGTCCTATTCCAAAGCCGCCTTTTTTTGTATCTTCACGGTAGTAACGGGAAAATATTTTATCGACATCGTCTATGCCGACGCCGTAATCTTTGAAGCTCATGCGGTAACATTTCTCTTGAAGACTCAAATCTATCTCAATGGTGTTGTTTTCGTAGGAGTATTTTATGGCGTTTGAAATATTGTTATCTATGACTCTTTGGAGTTGTTGAGGGTTCATGAAGATGAAAACTGCCTCTTTGATATTGCTTTTTATCACAAGATTTTTCATAAGAGCGACCTCTGAAAAATACTCTATCCGCTCTTTTAAAAAAGCACTCAGATGTATGGTCTCTTTATCAAACTTGAGCCGCTCATGCTTGATGAGATAGTCCATGTCGTTGTATATGTTGGAGAGCACCTTTGTGGCGGCTTTCATCCTTTGCATGTATTTATTTGTCGGATTTTTTCTATTGTACAGGTCAATATTTACATTAATAATCGAGAGCGGGGTATTGATCTCATGGATAGAATCTTTAATAAAATTGTCGAGTTTTGCATTCATGGTCTTAAAAGGTTGGGCAAAGCGGTTGAGAAAAAACATGCTCAGCATAAAAATCAAGAGGACGATTGAAAACAAGATAATGGTCACTTTTTCATATACATTTGCAAAAGAGATGCTATTTTTCACTATAAGATAACTTGCCCCAAAGTATCTATTTTTAGGCAGTTTTATGATTAGATAAGCATCATTACCCTCCAAATGGTAGCCCTCTTTAAAATCTTGGATGGCATAGTCGAGCAAAGAAAAGATAGGTACGAATTTTTCATCATACAAGCCTGATTCAAAAGTTTTAAATCTCGGATACTCAAAATACGGCTCATTTTGGTTGTACTCTTGCATCGATTGTATGACTAGAAATGCCTTCTCTTTGAGCAGTATTTCATTTTTTATGGAGTGGATATTTTTCATATAAATAAAATAGAAAAAAAGCGGCATCAGCAAAATAAAAGTAATCAGAAAAGTATAAAGAAGTGCGTATTTGCCCGCGTATTGTTTATCGTTCAATGATATACCCCAGCCCTCTTCTGTTTTGGATGACGCCCTCGGGAAGTTTTTGGCGAAGGTTGTTCACCTGCACTCTTACGGTTGCAGGCTCTACATATTCACCCCAAACCTCATCTTGGAACATCTGTGTAGAGACTACACTGTTTTTGTGTTTTATCAGCACTTCAAGCATATCTTTTTCGGTTTTTCGAAGCACTATCTCTGCCCCTTTATACATGAGTTTACTTTTTATGGCATCATAAGAGAGTTCCTCTGCAAGAAAAACAACGGCACTGTCATCGAGATAAAAACTTGCATATGCTTGGTCTATGCGTAACTCAAGTTCAAGCAAATCAAAAGGTTTTCGAATGTAGTCGCAACACCCTCTTTTGTACCCCTCTTTTAAGTTTTCTATGCCGACCATCGAGGTGAAAAAGATAGCCGGCATTTTTACGTTTTCCTTTCTTAGATTTTGCAAAAGGTCAAAACCCGACAAAGAGGGAACATTCACATCTAAAAGGAGGAGGTCGTAACTTTTGTCAAATACAGCGTCAAAGGCTTCAAGCCCGTCCATGAAGCCATCTACCTCATGCCCCAAATCTTCTAAAAACTCTATTACACTTATCCGCAAGGAATATTCATCTTCTAAAAGCAAGATTTTCATTTTATTTTTCCATCAATTTTTTTGGTCACTTCTTCGGTGAGAAGGTACTGGATGAGTTCATCTTTGGTATATTGGCTTAACTTTTCGTATGCTTCTTTCAAATACGCCTCTTCATCTTCTTTGGCGATAATATCTTTTTTATAGAGCCATGAGTCTATTTTGTCTTCATCGTATCTCGCATGAAGGTTATACTCTTTTTTGACGACGCTGTAGAGGCTACTCCGTGTTACATTGATCAAAAATGAAATATCGTCTTCTGCATTTCTAAAATAATCAAGATATTTTTGCGGTATAACAAACACAAATGAGCCTATAGCATCGCCGTTGCCGTCATACATGGCTTTATAAAATAAATACTTTTCATCGGCTTTTAAAATGCGGGATAATTTAAGCTGTTTAAAGTCAATGCCCTTGAGTGTTTGGACATGGTTAAAGTTGTAGTTTCTGTTTGCGACAATGTAAGTATCTACCATGATATTTGCCTGCATCAGCACAGCGATGTCGTAATATTTATCATCCAAAAGCACATACAAATCGACCCCAATATTTCTAAAAAATTCTGTGATTTCTTCAAAAAAATCGATGACCTCCACAAACCCTATAAGTTTTTTTTCATAATAAACGGGGACGGTGGCTTTTATGCCGAGTCTTCTTCCCACTTCTATGGAAGTTCGAGGATTGTCATGGGTATCAAAATATTTCAAGTCCTCTCTATAGTCGCCAATGGGCATGCCGGCGTAAATATCGTCCCAGCTTCTTGCAAAAATATTGTACTCATATGTTATAATCTGTGCTCTTATATGTAAACCGGTGTTTTGCTTGATGCTCAGCATGACGTCGGAGAGAATTTTATACCCAAGCTCTTCATCCTCATTTTCCAAGGCATTGACTAAGATCTCATTTTTAGAAAGAACCAACGCCAGTTGCAAAGCACTCATTTGAGATTTTTTCAGCTCTTTTTCTAAGGTCACAGTGAACTGGTCGAGAATATAATCAAGCTTCTCCTCTCGTATCTCACTCTTAAAATAAAAGAAAATCGCCACAATAAGGACGATAATAAAACTAAAAACTGCCACCAAACTTTTAAACATACAAAATCCAATTTTAAATTCTTACTATTATATCAACTTATCATATTATCCGAAATTATGCAATAGAAATTTCTAAAAAATTAACAGGTCAGTAAATGCTTCCAATAAATGTTTTAGTGATTGATGAGAGCAAACTTATCACAAAGATAATCAAAAAAGCTTTTTATACTTGACTGTTATAACAACAAATTTTATAAGTGTGCTAAAGTAATCAATGACAATTGATTTTTAAACCTCTAGTGGTATACTTTCGCCATTTATTTGAAAAAGGACTCTCATCAGCTTAGAACTTAACTACTTTTTGCTTTATCATGGGGTTCATTTTAAGGCAAAAGATACATTTACTATCGATGAAAGTATAGAAGATGCTCTCTTTTTTGAACTCTCTGCATTGATACTCTCACTCAACCGCAAAACTTTTGATGCGATGGCGAGTCTCAAAAATTTTCAAGTGCTTTGCGAATGTTTTACCCAAATGAAGGTCAAAAAACTTGAGACGCTTTATATGCTTCAGCACGCCATTTTAAACCATATTTTAAAGCATCATGATAAACAAAATATCGATCTGCTTCACAAAGCTTTCACCTACTTGCAAAAAGAGGGGCTTATCGACAAACTCTCACTTGAAAAACTTATGTCACTTTTTGACTCTTCAGTTTTTGCGCAAGAGCATAACAATCAAGAGACTATTTATATCCCAAGTCAAAATTTTCATGAGGCAAAACAAGCTATATTTGAAGATATTGAGGTGCTCAAGAGACTCTCAACTAAAGACGAAGCGCTCCAAGAAATAGTCGCATATCTTCAGAGTCAAAAGTTCTCTATCGGGGTGACAGGGGTCATGAATGCTGGCAAATCGACGCTGCTCAATGCACTTATGGGCGAAAAGATTTTAGGAACAAGTGTTATTCCCGAAACTGCCAACCTCACGCTTATCAAACACTCACTCACTCCTTACGCCAAAGTAGTCTATTGGAATAGTGCACAATGGGCACACATAGAAGAGAGTGGCAAAAATATTCAAGCCATCGAGACCTTTGTAAGCGAGACAAAAAGACATTTTAAAGAAGAAATACAAAACATTATTTTGCCCGATTCAAAAGAGCAAATCATAAAAGTAGAAGATTTAAGCCTCTACACTTCAGCGAGTTTGAGCAACAAAAAATGCAACTTAGTCAAATATGTAGAACTGGGAAGCGATTTACACTTTTTGCAAGATGGCATTGAGATTGTCGACACTCCAGGACTTGATGACATAGTCGTTATGCGCGAAGAGATAACGAAAGAGTATTTAACAAAATGTGATGTTTTAGTACACCTCATGAACGTCGCGCAAAGTGCTACGCAAAAAGATATAGAGTTCATCATAGATGCGGTTTTGTACCAAAATATCACGAAGGTTCTCATCGTCATAACGCGTATTGATATGGTGAGTGCAAAAGATGTTCAAGAGGTCATAGAGTACACAAAACAGAGCATTTCAAATAAATTACATGAACAAAACAGTGATGCCAAACTTGACTTTATACTCAAGAGTCTCCATTTTATAGCCCTCTCAGGCAAAATGGCTCTCATGCATAAAACAGGCGCAGCAAAAGAGGCACAGAGTGCTGGGTATCCTTTGGAAAAAACAGGCATTTGCGAGGTAGAAAACTATCTTCAAGAGATGCTTTTTTCAAACAAAAATGAGCGAAGTATCCTTGTCCTCAACGCAGCAAAAAACCGTTTTGTCAAAGTTCTTAAAGAAGAACTCTCAGCACTTGAGTTTGAGAGTTCCATGGTCTATAAAACCCAAGAAGAGATAGACCAAGAACTCAGCGCACTCAAAGGGAAAAAAGCCAAACAAGAAGAGAAGTTAAAATATTTAGAGTATCAGATTGCTGGGTATGAAGTGGAGATAAAAAACTATCTTGAGCGGCTGCAGCATTTTTTGAACAACGAGATTAAAACGCTCCAAACCACCATCAAACAACGTCTCATGGATGAGACATTTTACGCTTTGGAGACACACAAAAAAACTCCAAAACTGAGTGACCAAACTCGCATCATCCAAACGGCACTTAAAAATGGCATCATTGATATCATCCGTGAATACCGCTACAAGTTCATCAAAAAATCTTCCAAGATTTCGCAAAGCATAGCCCTACAGTACGACGAAATCGAACAAACATCCCAAGGAAATTACAGCAGTTTTGAACATGAGGAGATTTTTGGAGATGCCTTTGACAAAGGTTTTTTAACTGCCGATAATTCAACCCTTATCAGCAGAATCTCCAAAGTGCTTGAGAAGGCAACGCTAGGAAAACTCACAGCCATAGATGAGCAAATCAGCCTCATCATCAATGAAGAATTTCTCTATTTACAAACACAGGTTCAAGAAAAAGCTCTCACAATCAGCCAAATACTCTTAGAAGATTTTTTCAAAAATCTCAGAGCTCCGATAGATTTTTTCCAAAACAATATACACTCTCATGAAGCCCTGCTCTTGCAGCACAGCGCATTTTTAAAAGCAGATGACATCACCCGCAATGCCAAAACTTTAGAGCTTCATGAGAGGATGAAAACACTAGAGACGCTTGCTAAAAGGTACGCACTATGAGATACTTACAAGCCATCGTTCAAGAGTACAAAGAACACTATTTACAAGAAGAGGTGTTTGAAACAAGCATTAGCGGAGAGATAAAGCGTATCCAAAAAGCACTTTTAGATGAAAAGTTTTTGCCTTCAGTGGGATTAAAAACGCTCTTTAAAAAGCTTTTACGCAGAAGTAAATACCCGATGGAAATCGCTATCGTCGGGCAGTTTTCCTCAGGAAAATCTACCTTTTTAAACGCCCTACTCTCCAAAGATGTTTTGCCCACAGGCATCACTCCCGTAACTTCTAAAGTCAACTTTATAAACTACGGCGAAGAGTACAAACTCAAAGTACACTACAACAACGGCGCAAACGAGTTTCACTCTCTTGAGATGATATCACAGTTCACTGACCAGAGAAAAGCGGTAAAAGATATAAAATATTTAACGCTTTACGCACCTATGGAGATCTTAAAAGATATCTCTTTTGTTGATACTCCAGGGCTTAATTCTCAGTCTTTAGAAGACACGCAAACCACCAAAAAAATCTTGCGAGATGTCGATGGCATCATCTGGCTCACCCTTATTGACAATGCTGCCAAAGAGAGTGAAGCCGAAATTTTGGGGGAGTTTCTTGAAAACTTTGCGGACAAATCGCTTTGTGTTTTAAACCAAAAAGACAAATTCACACCCGAAGAAGTTGCAACAACACTTGCCTATATCCAAGAGCGTTTTTCCCCTTTTTTCTCTCATGTTATCCCCATCTCAGCCAAGCAAGCCCTTGATTCGAGAGTCAATCAAAAAGAGGTGCTTATAGAAAATGCCCTTTGTTCTTTACAAAAAAAATTCAAAAACTCCAGCATCAGCAACAAAGAAGCGCAAAATCTCTCCTTTTTTGAAAATGATTTTGCTCAATTTTCACAAACGATAGAAGATATCACCCAACATGACAACTCTAATGATGAAAAAATGATGCAAGACTCAAATATCGCCGAGGTATTGCACTTTTTAGAACACACTATCCGACCACGAGCGATAGAGTCCAAAGCCTATGCCATCAAAAAAGATTTACGCTCTATCTGCGATATTTTAATCAAAGAGTATGAGACGATTTTAGGGGTATATGAGAGCTTGCTTCTGATACTTCGCACCAAAGAAGATGAGATACTCAAAGCCTTTGACGCTGTCTACGCAAAGCATTTGAAGGCTTTGACGCTCACTTTTGAGCAGATTGATTCGATTATGCAAACCATCGCTGAGACCATGTACGAAAACATCAAAAGTAAAAGTGCTCTGCGATACGAAACACAAACAACACTCTTCCATAAAGAACATGTTCAAAGCCACACATATGAGACTCTTTTCATCGATGATGAGGCGATTATGCAAAAACTTTTTTACGAAAACGCTCTTATCGACAAGCAAATCAAAGCGGCTATCGCGCATCTAAGAAACACCGAACTCCAGAGCAGTGAAGACTTTACAAAGGTTTTTCAGATTTTAAAAAATGCTGTAAAATCATGGCAAGAACCCTACGAACTTATCAAAAAAAATAGAGAAATCGCCTCAGATTTAGAGTTTGCAAACACAAGGCAGTTTGTGGCAAAAGTATATGAAAATATCATCCTCGCCTACCACAGTGCCATCCTTGGAAACATTGCAGCCTTGCATAAAAAATTTGCATTTTTCAGCGGAGCCTTTAGTTTTTCTTACATGCAAATCACCGAGGTAAGTATTTTTGAGATCAAAGAAAACATAGACAGACACATAAAAATCTACGAATCAGACCCACTCAAATACTCACTCCACATCCCAACCCTCAGCTCCATCTTAGAGACCGTCAAAAAGAATTTTAAGTTTGAAAAAATGGAAACATTTCTCGTCTCAAGACGCAACTACTTGTACAAAACAGTAGAAACTTCAAAAGAGCAGTTCAAAGAGATAAACACAGAACAAATCAACTACGTCATCTCAAAAAAACAACTCTTTACAGACAAAATCAAAGCGATACAAGAGATTCAAAAAAGTTTATAAAGAGTCTACTCATTCCTTCAAATAAGTCCTCAAATAGTCAACGGCGGAGTTAAATTCAGCAATTTTTTTGTAGTCTGAGAGGTGTAAATTTTAAGCCGTAGCTTTGTTATTATCAAGAACGAAGTACATTAACCCTAGATTGCTTCGTCGTTGCCT
>DJAA01000021.1:13517-21565 GCA_002428085.1 Sulfurimonas sp. UBA6014
CATTGCGAACGAAGCGAAGCAATAACGGTCATTGCGAACGAAGCGAAGCAAAAACGGTCATTGCGAACGAAGTGAAGCAATCTAAAAGTAGGTTATGAAAGAAGTCTATTTTTATTTTTAGGTTGTTTACCACAAAATACACAGAATTTATTATCAGCCAAATCTTTCCCTTTTGTATACTCAATTTTAGTGAAGAAGAAAAGCAGGTAGATTTATCCTCCTCTGTCGTTCCAAGTGCTAAAGTTCTCCACAAGAGCTGACAAGGTAAATAGGACTTCTAGTTGGGTAAGTAACGCTTTGCGATTTTGCACTGTTGAAACTTTGTTATCTACAAGTATCCCAATAAGGCTACAATAATAAAAAAATGGATGCTTCATGATAAGAAAAGTATTTAAGCGTCTCCCTACCGAGAGGTTTCGTAATTTTTTGACGACGTATAAAATAAATCCAAATTATTTTACAATCAGTCGCCGTTTTGTCTCAAAAGCTGTCCTAATAGGGTTATTTTTGGCTCTTTTGCCTATCCCTTTTCGGTTCATCATCATCCTTCTCTTGGCGACGATTACTCGGTTTAATATTGTCATTGCACTGAGTATTGTTATGCTTGCTAACCCTATCACAATCCCTTTTGTTGTCTTTATAGAGTACCAACTTGGCAGCTCCTTACTCCAAAGTGATGCCCATATGCATATGCAGTTTTCATGGCAATGGGTTCAAGACAACTACGAACAGATATTTTTACCTCTCTTTATAGGCTCTCTTACTTTGGCGACACTCATCTCTTTGCTCTCGTACTTTTTGATAGAAATGTTGTGGATACAATCAGCCAAAAAAGCATATAAAGCGAGAAAATCATTATGACCAAAGAGCGTCAAGCAGAGCTCTTTATGGTGCTTGTAGCGGTTTTGGAGAGTCTTTTTCCGATTGTCTCGCTTTTTAGTATCGCGCTCATCGGCTCCATAAGTTCATATGCACTTATCACCGCGATTGCCACTGTTATTTTTATCTCTCTGTTGCTTTACAAAAAAGAGTTTCATCTCCTTTTTCACCCTTTGGCACAAAAAGATTTGTTGCTCACTTCAGCCCTTATTACCACACTTTTTTTACTTATTTTTCTCAGTTTGCGTTTTACCACTGCGGGCAATGTTGGGGTGCTGCTCTTTTTACAGCTTCTTTTTTCGTACCTCTATTTCAATCTTTTTGGTCATGAGAAGATGAGTGCGTTAGATACTTTGGGGGCGGGTCTAATGGGTTTGGGGGCGATTATTATTTTATTTCCCCATGAGTGGCATGTCAATGTTGGGGATATTTTAGCACTATGTGCTGCCGCCATCGCGCCCTTGGCCAACTACTACCAAAAACGTGCAAGAACACATGTGAGTGCTATTTGTATCTTGACATATAGAAATATTGCCGCACTTCCTCTCATCCTTGTTCTTGCATTTTTCTTTGAGTCAAGACCAAGTTACGACTCTCTGATGCAAGCACTTCCTTATATTTTTTTCAATGCTATTTTTATCTATGTTGTGGCAAAAATTTTGTGGATAGAATCCCTCCATAGAATCTCTATCACTAAAATGAACGCGATGCTCGCACTCTCCCCTGTTTTTACCATCATACTTGCCAATATATTTTTAAACGAAGCAATCGAGGGAGAAAAAATCATAGGAGTTTTACCCATTATTATCGGTGGCTATCTCATCACAAAAAAGCCTAAGCCCCTTGCTGTAGATTTATAAAACATTTTTTATGGACATTCATAAAATCTTCGTAAGAGTTTTCTATTGCAAAAAGTTGCATATATGCCTCTGCTGATTTTCCAAATGCCATCCGTTTTTGCTCCTCTTCAACCAACTCTCGGATAACCTCAACCCATTTTTGACTAACAATCTCGAGTGCATATCCATTTTGCGCATCAGGATTCAGGAGACTTTTTGGTCCACCAATGGTTGAAACAATGATAGGAAGCCTACTTGCAGCCGCCTCCATGACAACTTGCCCTAGCGTATCGGTAACAGAAGGAAATACAAATATATCTGCACTCGCATAAAGAGTAGAGAGCCTCTCACCAACGATAGGTCCCAAATAATGAACATCCAAATTTTTTAACTCTAACGCGCGCCCTTTGATATTTCCCTCACCAATCAGCGCCAACTCAACATTCAAACTAGGATAAGATTTTTTAAAAAGCTCCCAAGTATCCAAAAGAAAAGGGATATTTTTCTCTTTTGAGATGCGACCAACATAGAGGATTTTGAGCGAATCTGCGCGAAAACCTAGCTCACTCCAAATAGCTTTGTTGCTATGCAAAGAGGAAAATCTCTGCAAATTTGTCCCCGCACGAATGACAGATATTTTCTCCTCATCAAGTCCTATTTCACGCTTCATGACATGAGCATAACTGTGCGAGCGGCTAAAAACATGGATAAAATTTGCATAAAAATATCGCATCCCTTTATCGGTCATCCGCTTTAAAAAATGCGAACCTGTATTGTCACGGATATAAGCAGGAAAATCTGTATGGTAAGTTCCTAACATCGGTATTTTATATTTCTTGGCAAGAGCTCTTCCTATCAAACCAACAGGTCCAGGGGTTGAAATGTGAATCAAGTCAGGTTTGTTTTCAAGAAGAAATGCCTCCATGCGCTTTTTTGGAGCAAAAGCCAAATCAAGCTCTTGATAAAAAGGCATAGCAACTCTAAATTTTGGTAAAAAATTGTGGATATTTTGGGTTTTAGGACAATTTTTGTATGTTGATGTCACAACCTGCAAATCATCTCCACTGCTTAAAGCAAGCTCCGCCATATCTTGTAAAAATCGTGATACGCCATTTAAATCGCCGATGGTATCTGTAAAAAGGAGTATTTTCAAACGTCAGCTCCGAACATAAAATCGTAACTATTTTCACTCATTCTCTTTTGAAGTTTACCCAAAGAGAGTTTTTCAAGCATCACCTCTAGCAACTCCTCTTCCCCTTTATCTTGCATAAAAATGCGTCCGTTTTCTTTCATAATTGCAAGTCGATTTGGGTCATTGAGTATTTTTTCGACCGCTTGCGCATAGTCAAAAGGGTTATTTCCGCTGATGACAAAACCTGTAGAGAGGTCAACGACATTCTCTTTTGTCCCTCCCTCTGAAGAGACAATCGGAATAAGCCCCGAGGCTTGAGCCTCTAAGACAACATTGCCAAAGGTTTCAGTTTGGCTTGGAAAGAGGAAAATATCAGCAGAAGCAAACGCTTGCGAGAGTGCTTCTCCTTCTAAAAATCCTGTTTTGATGACACCACTATTGAGCTGCGTATCAATCTCGTTCATGTACGGTCCATCTCCTACGATAACAAACTTTACATCCTCTCTGTGCTTTAAAAGATGATGGACTTGCAAAAAGATATTGATATTTTTCTCTTTTGCCACACGTCCCACAAACAAAACGATTTTTTCATCTTTGTACTGCGCATCGTACTTCTTCCAAATCTCTCTATTTCGAAATCCTTCGTTGAAACGCTCATGATTGACACCACGGGTAAAGAGTTCGATTTTTTTCTTTTTCACTCCATTAGCGATGAGCTGTTTTTTATACTCCACCGATGGACAAAGGACTAAGTTTGCATTGTTAAACAAAAGTGAAAATGCATTCCAGATATGCTTTTTAAAAAGATGATCACCCGAGTAACGACCCACATAATCGGGAAAATCGGTATGAAAAGTTGTCACATAAGGGATATGTAAAATTTTGGCAATGAAAAAGGCGTAAAGCCCTATAACTCCAGGAGTAGAAGCATAAATAACATCAAAATTTTCTTTATCACAATACTCAAGCATATCCAAAAAATGGGGAATATTTACAGGGATATCTTTGTATTCTGGCAAATCAAAAGAGAGAATTGGTTCAAAATTTTTACGGTAAATATCTTCATGTATCTCTTCATTGTATGCGGTGACAAAAGTGATGTTGTACTCTTGTTTTTTCGCTAATTTTAAAAGTTTTTTCCCCGTGAGAGCAACTCCATTTATCTCATGAAACGTATCTGTAAAGTAGGCAACTTTGCCTTGATTGTCTTTTTTCTCTCCCGTAACAGCACGATAAATTTGGCGAGAGCGTTTTTTCTCATGCGCTCTTTGCCAATAGACCGATAGATAGTACGCACTAGGCAAAATGGATAAGACACTTTGACCGAGCAACATACTTACTTTGTCCATATCGAGATTTTTTTTATCAGAAAACTCTTTCATCAAATATGGAAAAAGATTTTTGAAAAACCCATGAACCACACTGTGCTTATTGTCTGAAGAGATGAGCTCATGAACTCCCGATATTTTTTGCACTTGTTCAACTATTTTTGTCATGCCAAAGAGTTTTGTCACCATATTCAACTTTGGTTTTGCGAACAAGTAATTGAGCAGATGTGAATCGCTGCGTTTTTTCTCTTTTGCCCAGTTGTATGAGATGCTCATAATCATGTGTGTTAAGCGGATAGGAGAGCCGTAATCACCTTTTGGAAGTGTCGCATTGTTTTCAAACGCATCTTTAAAATCTTGAAGCGTCTCCCCAGGACATTGCGTGTAAGTTTTACCAACATCCATCCCTCCATGGTCATCGCTTCCCGCAGTGAAACTTATTTTCGCACGGCGACGTTTGTTGTAGCCATATTTTTTTTCAAGTTTTTCAAGCTCTTTGCCTTCAAACTTTTGAGCTATCTCTTGAGTGAGTTTTGCAGATATTCCAGAGCGCGTCCCATTGATAATCTCCCAGTTGTCAAACATCAACAAACACTGCTCAATATGGCTCTCATTTAACCGCCCATCCATATCATATAAAGGGTGCGCTAAAACGTGCAAAATATTTTGTTCTTGAAGATAATCTACCAACTTATAAACGTTATAACGAATCTGCTGGATCATCGTATGTTGCTGGGGTGTAATATCGTAACACAATACATGGATATGGCATCTATCCTCAGGAAAATAGGCAGTTGCCTCTTCGCTAATGAAAACATTTGGCAAGTGCTGTATCTCTAAACATCCCCCTATCTCATCATGGTCTGTAATAGTAAAGTGCGTCATCCCGCGCTCAAAGAGTGTGTCATATAAATGCTGAGGCGATACATACGACTCATGCATATCCAATTTTTTTGAAAAAAAGCCAGCAGAGCGGTCAGAAAATTTTGAGTGTAAATGCAAATCTACTTTAATCATGTTAGTACCTCGCTATACAATAAATTGACAAATTTTATTGTACTAAGGTTACGATTGTGTCTTCTTCATCAACAGTGGCTTAAAGGAGAAAGTTAAAAAGATATCCGATAGCTATGATGCCCAAACCTACGATACCAAAAAACGTTGCTATGAGTTTGATATGGAGTATTTTTTTCAAAATCATCGCCTCGGGTAAACTCAAAGCCGTCACTGCCATCATGAAACTAAGAGCCGTTCCAAGTAACATGCCCTTTGCTGTTAAAACTTCAACTAAAGGGATAACGCCTGCGGCGTTTGAATACATAGGAATGCCCATCAATACGGCGATAATAACCGCAAACGGATTCTGGGCCCCTGCATACGCAGCTATAAAATCAGCCGGAATGTACCCATGAATAAGCGCACCGATACCCACTCCCGCTAAAACGTACAGGTAGATACTTTTAAAAATATCTCTTGTGTACGTGTACGCCTCTTGCACACGATCTTTGGTCGTGAGGCTGATTTTCACCTCTTCAAGCTCACCTTGCATCGGCTTGACATCCATCAAAACATACCGCTCCATCTTAAGGCGACCTATGACAAAACCGCCGACTATGGCGACAAGAAGCCCAAAACCGATGTAAATGGCAGTTACTTTCCAACCAAACAAACCAAACAAAAGTGCAATGGCAATTTCGTTGTTCATAGGCGAGCTAATCAAAAACGAAAAAGTCACCCCGATAGGGATTCGCGCCTGAATAAAACCTAAAAAAAGAGGAATGGCACTACAACTGCAAAAAGGGGTGATAATGCCAAAAAGTGCGGCTAAAACATTGCCGTAAAGCTCTGATTTGCCTTGCAAATGGGCACGAACATATTCGGTGTTGAAATGGGTTCGAAGGTAGGAAACTACGAAAATGATGGTAATGAGCAAAAACCAAATTTTAAAAGTGTCGTAGATGAAAAAGTTGATTGCTTCCCCTCCATGACCTTCAAGTTTTAGTACGTCATAGATGAAATAATCAACGCTCTCTTTCCACATGCCCAAGCTACTTTTTCATAAAAGCTAAAACTTCGTCCACACTGAGCACTTTACCAGTGCTTACGACTTTGCCATCAATCACGAGTGCGGGCGTGCTCACAACTTGATACTCCATGATTTTCATGATATCTTCTACTTTTTCAAGCTGAACAAACAGTCCGCTTTTTGCGATGGCTTCTTTAGCGACTGCTTCTAAGGTTTTGCATTTCGCACAACCTGTTCCTAAAACTTCTATTTTCATAATAAACATCCTCTCATAAGTGGTTCTAACTCTTTGCTATCGACATCGCCTGTGATAATAATATTTGTCCCCTCGCCTTGACTTCTCACTTGTATATTTTGAATTTTTTGCATAATCTGAGGGTCACAACTGCAAGAGCACTGCCCTTCTTGACACTCCCTAATTTTTGCAGAAAGTTCTTGTGTTTTAAAGCCTGTTATAAAAGCTTTTACGCCCGTGTCTGTATTATTGATTTTAAACATTTTTTTCCTTTTATTTGGATGCGTGGTTTTGGGTGTGACTAAAGTCGCACTTCCAAAGAGCCCCATGGGAAGTGCGACTTTAGTCGCACCTCTAGGCTTAGCACAGCTGCGCTTTTACTCTAGGCAACAACTCTGCTTCTATAAGTTCAAGCGTTTTTTTATACTCTGCAACCTCTTTGCCACTTGGGTCTTCAAAAGCAATGTGAAGTGTTTTTACCGCATGAGGAAACATCGGACAAGTCTCTTTGGCGTGGTCGCAAACTGTGACAACCAAATCAAAAGCTGTATTTAAAACCGTCTCGATGACTTTAGAATGGTACGATTCTTTCCAGTAACCTTTCTCCTGCAAAAGAGCCTTGGCATGTGGATTTACCGCTCCGCTGGCTTTGACACCCGAACTCTGTGCTTGCATGCAATCCCCAAGTTGAGCGTTTATCAAAGCCTCTGCCATGATCGAGCGGCAACTGTTTCCCGTACATAAAATCAATATCTGTTTTTTCTCACTCATATTTTACACTCTCCATTATCTGATAATTTTTGTAAAGGGGGAAGATTTATTGAGAGATATTTTATCTCCTCAAGTGCTTCACTGCGAAAGCGATCAAGTGGCGAGCGAATCGAGTAATACGCCCAAGTTCCTCTACGCTGTACTCGTAAAAACCCTGCATCTTTTAAAATCTTGAGATGACGAGAAAGACGTGACTGAATCATCCCCAAAGAGCCTTGTAAATCACAAACGCACACCTCACCGTTTTCATCCAAAAAACGCAACAACAAAACCCTCGTCTCATCATTTAACGCCGAAACACTCTTCAAAAACACTTCCATAGCAAACTCCATTTGCGGCATTATAGCAAAATAAAGTTTATATATCAAGATATATTGATTTAAAGATATTATTTGGTTATAGTTTCAGTATTATTAGGAAGTTTGGCTTTAGCCTCACCCTTTTTTGTGAGGCTAAAGCCACATTTCCGATAAAGTTATTAAAAGGTAAAACCAATGATATTAGCATTTAGCGTTTTTTTGATTACTCTCGTGTTTATTATATGGCAGCCTAAGGGGTTACAAATCGGTACTTCTGCGGTTGTTGGGGCGATTGTGGCGCTTGTTTTTGGGGTTGTCAGTTTTGGCGATGTTGTGACTGTGACAAACATCGTTTGGGATGCTACGCTTGCTTTTATAGGGATTATTATTTTGTCGATGGTGCTTGATGAGATAGGTTTTTTTGAGTGGGCGGCTATCAAGATGGCAAAACTTAGTCGTGGCAACGGGCATCTTATGTTTGTCTACATCCTACTTTTAGGGGCTCTTGTTTCGGCCTTTTTCGCAAACGACGGCGCGGC
>DJAA01000021.1:21725-27434 GCA_002428085.1 Sulfurimonas sp. UBA6014
TGGAATACGCACAAAATATGTTCTTGCCCAACCTCTTAGCCATCTTTGCATCTATCGCTGTTCTTTGGGTTTATTTTCGCAAAGATATTCCCTTTAGTGTCGATGTCTCAAAACTTCCAGAGGCTTCAAGCGTCATAAAAAATCAGACCATGTTCAAATTTTCATGGATTTTTTTGGCACTGCTCATGATAGGGTATTTCATCGGTGACTATTTTCACTTGCCAGTCTCAGTTTTTGCCCTTGGCGGTGCTTTGGTCTTTTTAGCCATAGCGACCCATTACAAAGCAGTCAAGCCAATTATGACAATGAAAGCCGCACCGTGGCAAATCGTCTGGTTTAGCATCGGGCTTTATGTCGTTGTGTATGGGCTAAAAAACGCGGGACTCACCGATGTTATCGCCTCTTGGATAAGAGAACTCACCACGCATGGCGATACTGTTGCCATCATAGGAACAGGTTTTTTAGCGGCAATTATAAGCTCTGTGATGAACAATATGCCAACCATCATGATTATGGATATTGCCATCGCTCAGGTGGGCTACTTAGGAAACGAAGCACTGGTTTATGCCAATATTTTAGGCTCAAACCTTGGACCTAAAATGACACCAATTGGCTCTCTTGCCACCCTACTTTGGCTTCATGTTTTGGCGAAAAAAGGGGTAAAAATCACTTGGAGCGAGTATATGAAAGTTGGTCTCGTAATCACACCGCCTGTTTTACTCGTAGCACTGCTTGGTTTAATTTAACCATGAGTTCTCTCTAGGATGTGCAGCTTTAGCCGCACCCATAACGTTAAAAAAGTAAAAGCAAGGTGAAAGCCACACATCCAAAAAAGATTAAAATCGTACTTGTGTAACATGTTATTAAATTTTATACACTCAATGTAACCTTAATAATTTTGATTAGTGCTATAATTTCGCTTTCAATTAATTTATTTAAAGAGGTTCTATGAAAAAAATAACTGTAACAATCGACGGAAACGAAGCCGTTGCACGAGTTGCTCATAAAATAAACGAAGTAATTGCCATCTATCCTATCACTCCATCATCGCCTATGGCGGAGTTAAGTGATGTTTACTCAAACAAAGGTCAAAAAAATATTTTCGGTTTTCTTCCTGAGATTATGACCATGCAAAGCGAAGGTGGCGCAGTAGCCGCTGTTCATGGCGCTTTACAAACTGGTGCACTCACAACAACTTTCACCTCTTCGCAGGGTCTTTTACTCATGATTCCAAACATGTACAAGATTGCCGGCGAACTTACCCCAACAGTTTTGCACGTCGCAGCGCGCGCCCTTGCCGCGCAAGCTCTTTCAATTTTTGGAGACCACAGTGACGTCATGTCGGTACGTCAAACGGGGTATGCTCTCCTTGCTTCAAACTCGGTTCAAGAAGCACATGACTTTGCACTTATCTCACAAGCTGCTTCCCTAGAGTCTCGTATCCCATTTTTACACTTCTTTGACGGCTTTAGAACGTCTCATGAGGTCAGTAAAATAGAGTTGCTCAGCGAAGATATTTTAAAAGCTATGATTAATGAAGAGCTCGTTTTTGCCCATCGCAACCGTGCTTTATCGTCAGATCATCCCGTTATTCGTGGAACAGCTCAAAATCCTGACGTCTATTTCCAAGGACGTGAAAGTATCAACAACCTCTATACAGAGCTACCCGATTTACTGCAAAATAGTATGGACAAATTTGCAACACTTGCAGGAAGATCATACAAACTTTTTGATTACGTCGGTGCAGCGGATGCCCAGCGCATCGTCATAGTTATGGGTTCAGGAGCTGAAGCAGTTGATGAAACTGTTCATTATCTTGTTGCTAAAGGCGAAAAAGTCGGGATGCTTAAAGTAAGACTCTATAGACCTTTTTCTATAAAACACTTCATCGAAGCCCTTCCAAGCACGACAAAAGCACTCGCAGTTCTTGACCGTACAAAAGAGATAGGTGCCATCGGCGAGCCGCTTTATCTGGATGTTGTCGGTGCGCTCAACGAACTTAATGAATATAACAACTTAAATTTCAATATGCCAAAAATTATCGGTGGTCGTTATGGACTCTCTTCAAAAGAGTTCACCCCTTCTATGATTAAAGCTGTTTTTGATGAGCTTCTAAAAGAAAAACCAAAAAACCATTTTACTATCGGTATTAACGACGACCTCAGCCATACATCCCTAGAATGGGACAAATCTTTTTCACTTCAAGACTCTGAAACATTTAAGAGCGTTTTCTTCGGCTTAGGAAGTGACGGAACAGTCGGAGCGAACAAAAACTCCATCAAGATTATCGGTGAAGAGACAGACAACTTTGCGCAAGGCTACTTTGTTTACGACTCAAACAAATCAGGTTCAATGACCACTTCGCATCTTCGTTTTGGTCCAAAACCTATTCAGTCAAGTTACCTTATAGAAAAAGCAAACTTTGTTGCCTGTCACCAAAGCGTGTTTCTTGAAAAATTTGACATCTTAAAAGTAGCCGATATCGGGTCTATCTTTTTACTTAACTCTCCTTTTTCTAAAGATATAGTGTTCTCAAAACTTCCAAGAAAAGTCCAAGAAGAGATCATAGAAAAGAAAATAAAATTTTATGTTATTGATGCTGCAACCGTCGCAAAAAATAGCGGTATGGGTCGTCGTATTAACACCGTTATGCAGACGTGTTTCTTCGCTATTTCAGGCATTTTACCGCGTGAAGAGGCTATTGCCAAAATCAAAGGAAGTATCCAAAAAAGTTACTCGAACAAAGGGCAGCAAATAGTTGATATGAACAACAAAGCGGTTGACACGACTTTGGCAAACTTGTTTGAAGTAGACGTCCCGACTGAGGCAAAAAGCAATCTTGCTATGAGCCCTTTGGTCAAGGGTGATTTTGATGCATTTGTTCAAAATATTACCGCTAAAATCATCGCAGGCGAAGGAGATGACCTTCCTGTTTCAGCCATTCCAATAGATGGAACATGGCCTACGGGAACCACGCAGTACCAAAAACGTAATACCGCTCTTGAAGTCCCTATTTGGGATGCTGAAACTTGTATTCAGTGTAACAAATGTGTTATTGTTTGTCCCCATGCCGCAATTCGCTCTAAAGTCGTTGATGAGGCTATTTTAGCCGATGCACCAAGTATTTTTTCTTACGTTGTAGCTAAAGGAAAAACTTTTGAGCCACAAGAGCGTTTTACGATTCAAGTGGCGGTTGAAGACTGTACAGGCTGTAGTCTTTGTGTAGAAGTGTGTCCTGCAAAAAACAAATCGCAAACAAACCTCAAAGCTATTAACATGGTTCCCGCAGAGAGCGTGCATGATGAGGGCGTCATAAACTGGGACTATTTCACAAGACTTCCTGCCTATGACAGAAATAAACTCGACCATGCAAAAGCCAAAGAGTCTCAGTTCCTTGAGCCACTGTTTGAGTTCTCTGGAGCATGTCCAGGATGTGGTGAAACACCGTATGTAAAACTTGCTTCTCAGCTTTTTGGTGACCGTATGGTTATCGCAAATGCGACGGGTTGCTCTTCCATTTACGGCGGAAATCTTCCTACGACTCCTTGGAGAAAAAATGACGACGGACGTGGACCTGCATGGGCAAACTCACTTTTTGAAGATAATGCAGAGTTTGGCTTAGGTTTTAGACTCGCTATCGACAAACACACACATCATGCTCGTGAAATATTACAAGACATCAAAGAGAGCGTTGGCGCGGAGCTTGCAAACTCTATTTTAGAGGCAAACCAATCAGATGAGCCTGAAATTTTTGAACAACGTGCACGAGTTGAAGAGTTGAAAAAAGTTCTAAAATCAGTTGAAGGGAAACAATCAGAGCGACTTGCAAACCTAAGTGACTACTTAGTGAAAAAATCTGTTTGGATGATGGGCGGTGACGGCTGGGCGTATGACATCGGTTACGGCGGGCTTGACCACGTTTTTGCAAGCGGTAAAAATGTCAATATTTTAGTTATGGATACGCAAGTGTACTCAAACACGGGCGGACAACAAAGTAAGGCAAGTATGACGGGAGCCGTGGCAAAATTTGCCTCAGGCGGAAAAGCACAACTCCCTAAAGATTTAGCCATGATGGCTCTCTCATACGGAAATGTATATGTTGCAAAAATAGCCATGGGTGCGAGTGACGCACAAACTGTCAAAGCCTTTGTTGAAGCGGAAAAATACGACGGTCCGTCTATCATCATAGCCTACTCTCACTGTGTGGCTCATGGATACGATTTACGTTATGGAATGGATCACCAAAAACTTGCCGTTGAATCGGGACTGTGGCCGATGTTCCGTTACAATCCAGACTTGATAGCAGAGGGCAAAAACCCTATGCAGCTTGATTATAAAGGTCCAAAAATTGATGTCAAAAACTTTATGTATCAAGAAACCCGTTTCAAAATGGTTGAAAAACTTAACATGGACAACGCAACAGAGTTTTTACAAACTGCTAGAGACCATGCAAAAACTCTTTATAAACGCTATAAAAACATAGAAGAAATGTCAGCACCAACAACACAAGAGGAGAAATAGAATGGATTTAACAACAACATATATGGGTCTTAAACTCAAAAACCCTATTATAGCGGGGGCTTCTCCCCTAACTGCTTCGTTTGAGTCTATAAAAAGACTTGAAGCTGCAGGTGCGGCGGCTATTGTTTTGCACTCCATTTTTGAAGAGCAAATCAACCATGAAACCCATGAACTTGACTATTTTCTTTTTAAGGGAAGTGAAGATTATGCCGAAGCTTTAGGATATTTTCCTGAAGTAACCCTCAGCAATATTGAATCTGAGAGTTATTTAGATGAGATTATCAAACTTAAAGCAAACACGACTATTCCCATCATCGCCTCACTCAATGGTGTCAGTAAAGGCGGCTGGATAAACTATGCTAAAAAACTTCAAGCAGCAGGCGTGGATGCTATAGAGCTCAACATCACTTACATCCCTACAGATATTGATACAGATGCTCGTGAAATAGAAATGCTCTACATCGATGCGCTCAAAGCCGTCAAGGAAAATGTGACGATTCCCGTAAGCGTAAAAATGAATGCTGTTTTTTCAGCCCCTGCTCAAATGGCAAAAAAACTCGTCGAAGCGGGTGCAGCAGGTTTAGTTTTATTTGACCGCCCTGTTCATGTCGACATCAATCTTGAAAAACTCAACTCCATCCAAGTTATCAATCCAAGCTCTTCTAAAGACTTGAGTGAAACACTTCGCTGGAGTGCTATTTTGTATAAAAAACTTGATGTTTCGCTGTGTGCCTCCACAGGTATTCAAACACATGAAGATATCTTAAAAGCTATCATGAGCGGTGCAGATGCAGTTCAAATGGCAGGCGCGCTTCTTAAAAATGGAGAAGGGCATATACAAACGGTTCTTGAAAATCTTATAGCATGGATGGAGGAAAAAGAGTATGTTTCCATAGAGCAGATGAAAGGAAGTATTTCTCTGCACCACACATCAAACCCAGCTGCGTACCAACGTGCAAATTATATGCGTATTCTTACAGACTATAGGTACTAATCTATATAAAAATAAAACACCTAAACAGAGAATCTCGTTTAGGTGGCACTCTTTACGAAACCCACACCTCTATGAATAAATCTCCACTTCTCTCTCGCTCCCAAATTTTTAAACGTTCTTTCACAGCCTCATGACCTTAGCAAGAAATAAATTTTGGAAGTGGGGTCACCCTGCAAAGTGTTTTTCGCTCTTTT
>DJAA01000021.1:27452-29619 GCA_002428085.1 Sulfurimonas sp. UBA6014
CCCCACCTGATGTTCCTGCGGGTGGCAAATATTTCTGATGGCGGGGAGTTGTAGGTGGGGTTAAAACCCCACTTCCAAGGGTGGGGAAAAAAGTAAAGCTCTACCCCTGATAACTTATCAGCTGTACAGATTTTCCTTGCTCCAATCGTCCCCGATAGAAGCAAGGAAATATTATCGTATTAACTAGCCATCTTAGATTTTGATAAAGTTGAATATTCAGAGATTTCAACGATAGAATGTTTGCTTCTTGCATAAGTAACAATTTCTTCAAGATTTTTAGAAGTAGCGTCATCTATCCACTCTGCTCCGCATTGTTCGCATACTTCAGCTGGGACATGGCGTACCACAACGACACCAAAACCTAAATCTACTGTAAAAGTAGTATCTGACATAGATTTATATCCACGACATACTGGACATCTATTTGAGTGTTCACTTTTCATTTTTTTTCCTTCTTATCAAATCATCTTCAAAGTGTTTAGTATCAGGTATATATGCGGTAATAATGTAGAGTTTTTCGGACTCTTTGTCATAAGAAAAAACCACATGCAATGGCTTTATTACTTCCACATAAGCGACTAAAACGCTTGGATAGGGATAATCTTCATGGTATTCTTCTATGATTTTTCCATTTTTTAACGCAAATATTACTTCTGCTCTGGAAATAGACCTCTCAAACATTCTTTGTAGAGCATGTTTTTGCCAGAAAATATCTATACTTTCTAACTTTGCTATTAAACTTTTCATATTTTTCATCCGATGATTATACTCAACTCCATCTATATAAGTCAATTATAAACTATCGCTCTATGATTAACAAATTGTCACCGTCGGAGTTTGAACCCCTAGTAATGTCACCCTGCAAAGTGTTTTGTGCTCTTTTTGGAAGTGGGGTTTTAACCCCACCNNCGGGTGGCAAATATTTCTGATGGTGGGGAGGTAGGTGGGGTTAAAACCCCACTTCCAAGAGCGAAAACACTTACGACTTACACCGCTTGTGAAGCATCTCCACTTTTGCTAGTTCGCAAGTTTTGAGACGATGAAAACGGGACTACGAGGCTTTGTTGACTGAGTGTAATTCTTTTCTAAGTAAAGCATTTATAAGTGTCTGATAGGGTACTTTTTTTTCACTTGCTAATTTTTTAAAAAACAAGACTACATCATTATCTAACCTTAGTGAAACTGGTATCTTTTTAGGTTCGTAAAATCTCCCTCGAACACCATCTGTAAAATCATACTCATCTTCCATCTCATAGTCATCAAATTTTTCTCTTTCTTTAATGTTGCTCATAAAAAATCCTTTCTTTTTGATTTGCTTTTCTTGCACTTATTATTCTAATGATTTCTTCACCATTTTCATCAAGAACCTTCGGCTTTGGACCACGCTTCTTCTTTTCACCTTCAGCAGCAGGAACTACTTCAGGAGTATCAGCAGTAGGAGTAGCTTCTTCTTCAGTTGCAAATGGATTAGAAGTATTTTCTTCGGTATTACCGGCGAATGGAGATTCAAATGCAGAATTGAATGTTTCGAAGCTGTTAGTAGTAGACATTTTACAAGTTTCCTTTAATGAGTGAGTGCAAACGATCAAAACCAAAAGTATGATTTAAACATATTTTCTTTTTCAAACTAGTNNAGTCAAAGCGATGGTCTAATTTTGAAATTTCTCATAAACTCAATACACCTCTTTTCTATGAGCTATCCTAATTACAGAAATAACTAAAAAGTTGTTTTCTTTTAAATATATAATACGGTAATTGCCCGCTCGTTTTCTAAATTTGCCTTTATGCTTTCCCTGTAACTGCTTATCATTCTTAAAGTTGCCACTTTGTAAATCTAGTATTTTTGATGACACAAGCAATTGAACTTGCCTCTCAAGTTTCAAAAATTCTTTCTCAGCATCTTCGTCAAATGCTACATTATACATTTATACCCGCTTTTTTAAATACTTCTTCAAGAGGAACAACCGTTGTCTTCCCAGCTTTTAAATTGTCGATTCTTTTATCAGCAATCATTTCATCTAGTGTGTCAAAATATAACTCTATCGCTTTTTCAACTAGGCTTGTTCTCGTTTTGTCTAATTCAAGAGCATATTCATCTAAAGTTTGTATAACATCTTTCTCAAGTCTAATATTAATGGCCTGTTTCATGATATATCCTTTTTATTGT
>DJAA01000021.1:29685-29849 GCA_002428085.1 Sulfurimonas sp. UBA6014
GAAAAAAGCAAGCCATCACATCCAAAAAACAGCAAAAGCTTCAGTTTGGAAAATTGGACTTTGTGATAGTTTTGTCGTTATTTGAAGATTGGACTTTAGTCCAATTTGCTCTTATACATTTCACTTTAAGAGAGGATAAAGCGAAAAAAGTGGAGATTCATTCA
>DJAA01000021.1:29885-30052 GCA_002428085.1 Sulfurimonas sp. UBA6014
AAAGAATTTTTAGCAACCGCACATTATAAGCACATTCAGTATTTAATTTTTTAACCCAAATTATGCAGCAGTTCTCATCATGATATATTTGCAAGCCATAATTTTTACACTTCTCTCTCACTTCCAAATTTTTAAACGTTCTTCCACAGCCTCATGACCTTAGCAAG
>DJAA01000019.1:0-23057 GCA_002428085.1 Sulfurimonas sp. UBA6014
TTCTGCAGCGTAAGCGAAGCCTTCGTGAGCGTGTTTTGAGTTTCGCAAGAAATCTAATAAAGAGATGGTATTTTGAAAAAAATTTTAATTATTAGTGATAGCGATGTTGGAAGACATTTTATTCAAAGAGCAATAAAAACACATACGAGCGATAATACGTATTATATTATCGAGCCCAAAGAGAGCGTGTATGAAGATGTGAATTTTACACGCTTTAAATTTTATCAATTTGATCCTACAAGTTTGTATAAACTCTCTGATGTATTAAAAATGGAATTTCTTCAAGTTTTTATTGCCATGGAGGACCCTTTAGATATCGAAAATACAATCAAAAATATTAGAACTTTGAAAAAACAACTTCGAATTATTGTTTTGAGTAAATCTAAAGTGGATAATGAAGATTCCAATGCCATTTTTATAAATTCAAATGAAATTTTAGCCTCAAGACTTTTAGATTATTTGCCAAATGTCCCTGTAATTGCCCAAAATGTTGGTATCGGAGAGGGTGAAATCATGGAGGTTTTAGTCCCTTTTGGAAGCTCTTTTGTTTACCGTCACATAGGAGTTATAGAGCAGAAAAATTGGCGTATTGTGGCAATTTATAGAAATAGAAAACTCATTATGCCCTCTCGTAGAAGGATGATTCAACCCAATGATTTACTCCTTTTGGTTGGAGAACCTGCGGTGCTGCGTTCTGTTTATCGTGCCATAAAAAGAGAGTTGGGGCAATTTCCTGAACCTTTTGGCTCAAATCTTTATCTTTACATTGATATGAATATTATCAATCATAAAACAATTAAAGAGTTTGTAAGACATGCTATTTTCGCACATACAAAATTTAAACACAATCTTATTATCAAAATTGTTCATCCAAACGATATAGCAATAGTGGAATATATACAAGAGTATAGAAGTGAAAATATCATAATAAATATTGATTATGATGGAACAACTTTGGAGAGTAGTTTTCATAAAGATATTAAATTATATCGTATAGGACTTATTATTGTCTCTAAAGAACTTTTTGGAGATTTCATCACGAAAAACATGCTCTATGAAGCACATGTTCCTGTATTAAAGATTTCTGATAAATCTTTTTCATCAGTGAGTGATGCACTCCTTGTTTTAAGTGATAATCGTGACTTAGAAAAAATCTCTTCTACGATATTTGATATTTCTGCACAGATGGGATTTAACATAGAACTTCATAATTACATGAATGAATATCAAGAAGAAAAAGAGCAAGTGATTGAACATTATTTCAATTTATCTACAATTTTTTCAAAATCAATCAAAGTTATCAAAGATACAGATAATCCTATGAAAACTCTCAAGCAAAAAGATAATTTTATTCAAATTTTGCCTTTTACTTTCAAACTGACAAAAAGACGTATTTACTCTCTTTTCTCAACAGACAGTGAACTTCTCTATTACAAACTAAACAATTATCATCAAATATTTATCCCTGTGCAACTCTAGAGTTGAGATGTTTGAGGTGCTCTTTAGTTGTTAATGTTTTTTAAGTATCATATTAGCAATTAAATTTTGGATAAATCATGCAGATAAATATTCCTCTAAAACAAGTTATCGATAACTCATACGATATAACCATTGACGCACTTCCTACGATGCACTTTGAGACAAAAGTAGCCATTGTCACAAACCCAAAAATCGCAGGTCTTCATCTGGCGCATCTCCTTGGCAAACTTTCTGCTAAAGAGCTTTATATTATCACGATTCCTGATGGGGAGCACTACAAAACTCAAGAGAGTATCGATACTATTTTGGAGTCTTTGTTTAACCACCGTTTCAACCGCAAATCACTTCTTGTAGCTTTTGGTGGCGGTGTTATTGGAGACATGAGTGGCTATGCGGCGAGTATTTACCAAAGAGGAATCGATTTTATTCAAATTCCTACGACGTTACTTTCTCAAGTCGATGCAAGTGTCGGCGGTAAAACAGGAATCAATAATGCCTATGGCAAAAATCTTATAGGTGCTTTTCACCAACCTAAAGCTGTTTATATTGACTCTTATTTTTTAACCACTTTACCCTCGCGAGAATTGGGTGCTGGCATTGCCGAGATAGTCAAAATGGCTGTGACTTTTAGTAAAGATTTTTTCTTTTTTTTAGAGAACGCAGATATAACAAACCCCGATATTTTACAAGAAATTATCAAGCAAGCGGTTCTCATCAAAGCAGATGTTGTGGCCAAAGATGAAAAAGAACATGGATTGAGAGCTGCGTTGAACTATGGGCATACTTTTGGTCATGTCATTGAAAATGAAACAAAATATAAGACATTTTTACACGGTGAAGCAGTTGCTATTGGGATGGTGATGGCAAATGAGATGGCTGTAGAGATGGGATTTATGAAGCAAGAAGATGCTTTGAGAGTACAATCTCTTTTAGAGAGAGTTACCTTGCCTACAACTTATAGTATTAAAAATATAAACGCTTTTTATGAAGCATTTTTCCTTGATAAAAAAAGCGCTGATTCAAAGTTAACATTTATCCTCCCTCTTGGTATAGGTGATGTAACTATCACAGATGAGATAAGCAAAGAGGTTGTTCTTAAAGTGCTTTGCAAGTTTGGAGAAGTTTCATGAAGCGAGTCTTTCTTTTTGTTTTTTTTATCACTTGTGCACTTGTAGCTCAAGATGTCACAGAAGAAAAGCTAACAGCTGGGGAAAATACTCTTGTACAAGAAAAGCAAAATAAAAAAGCTAGTAGCGATTATCTTGTAGCTCTCGAGGAACTTGAACAAGAGATCTCCAAAGAGAAAGTTTGGATGAAAAGTTACGCTTCTTATATGACCTTTCTTGAGGTGCGAGAGAGTTTAAAGCAGATTCGAAAAAGAGTTAACTATCTCAAAAAAAAGGGTGAAACGCAAAGTGAAGAGGATGAGCTCAATGCTCTTATGTCTAAAGAGAAAATCTTAGCTTCACAGATAGAAAAACTCAAAGAAAAAGATAGCGCCCCTTTTTCCAAACTGCTTACTCCTCCCAATATAGATGATATTCCTGCGATTGATAACCCTTTTGATTTGTTTGCTGGGATATCTTTTATCAAATCGCTCCAGATTTACTCTGATGATTATGCAAAAAGAAAAGAGCAGTTAAGTGATTTGGTAAAGCTGCTTAGAAAAGAGCAAGAGATTTATAAAAAACTTATAGCAATCAAAAATAAAAATCACTTTGATTACGATGTTATTGCAAAATTTAAACAATTAGAGAGGTTTGAAACTGCGCTCGATACGATTATTGTAACCGAAGAAGTGTATCAAAAAAGACTCGAAATTATTGAGTTTAACATCAACAAAGATATCCAAAAACAGGTTTGGAGAATTGGCAATATTGGAATAGTTATCTTATTTGTCTTGATTTTTTTCTTTTTATTAAAGTTGATTGTAAAGAAATATATTACAGATAATGAACGATTTTACATGGCAAATAAGATTATCACTTTTTTAAATGTTACATTGATTATTTTAATTTTATTTTTTAACTATATCGAAAATGTCAGTTATTTAGTCACGATACTTGGATTTGCATCTGCGGGTATCGCCATCGCCATGAAAGACTGGTTTATGAGTATTTTAGGGTGGCTTGTTATCGTTGTAGGGGGAAGTATTCACGTTGGAGACAGAATCCGTGTCGATATGGATGGGATGGTGTATGTCGGAGATGTTATGGATATCTCTTTACTGCGTATTACTATCCTTGAAGATATAACACTTACATCAGTGATCAATAATAGAAGAGCAGGTCGTATCATTTTTATCCCAAATAATTATGTTTTTACAAGGATGATTGCCAACTATACCCATAGCACACTCAAAACAGTTTGGGATGGGATTCAAATAACTATAACGTTTGATTCAAATCATAAAAAAGCGATTCACCTTGTTAAAGAGATAGCAAAAAAATACTCCAAAGGGTACACCGATATCACAAGAAAACAGTTGAACAAACTTCGAAATCAATACAGTCTTAAAAATACAAATGTCGAACCGAGAATTTTTACATTTATAGAATCCAACGGTATCACAATCGACGCATGGTACTTGACCAATGCATACGCTACGTTGACACTCAGAAGTATCATATCTTTAGAGATAGTAGATGCATTTAATGCAGAAGATGACATAACAATTGCTTATCCTACGCAAATGTTACATATGGAAAAAGCGGCAAAGAAACCTCCTTTTAGTGCAGATGAGAGCGTATGATGAAGAAAAAAGTTTATTTTAAAACTTTTGGATGCAGAACTAATCTCTATGATTCGCAAGTCATGATGCATTCACTCAAAGAGTATGCAATTACTCAAGAGGAGAGCGAGGCAGATGTGATTGTCGTCAACTCATGCACGGTGACAAATGGAGCCGATACAAATGTACGCTCTTACATTGCTCAAGTGCATAAAAGCTCTGAGGCAAAGATTTTTTTAACTGGCTGTGGTGCCCATACGAAAGGTGAAAAACTTCTTCAAGAAAATCGAGTCCATGGGGTTTTTGGACAAAGTGAAAAACAAAAAATCGACTTTTTACTTTCTCAAGAAAAACCATTTTATGACCCAGGAGATTTACACCATATCGACGATGTGATAGTGGATGATTTTATCGGTAAAAGTAGGGCTTTTATCAAGATTCAAGAGGGGTGCAATTTTCGTTGTTCTTACTGCATCATCCCTTTTGTTCGCGGGGATGCAAGAAGTATGGATGAGGAAAAAATCTTAGAACAAATTACAAGACTTGCCTTAAACGGATTTGGAGAGTTTATACTTACAGGGACAAATGTTGGTAGTTATGGGCAAGGTAAAGAGACTTCCATAGCAAAACTGATGAAAAAAATATCTCAAATTCGTGGCGTTCGACGGATACGTTTAGGAAGTGTCGAACCCGTGCAAATCACGGATGAGTTTAAAGAGATTTTAGACGAGCCTTGGCTTGAGAAGCATCTGCACATCGCACTCCAACATACTGCGCCAGCCATGCTTAAGCTCATGAATAGAAGAAATGTGTATAAACAAGACAAAGAACTTTTTGAAATTCTGCATGACAGAGGTTTTGCCATTGGGACAGATTTTATCACAGGACACCCTGGAGAGAGCCAAGCCTTATGGGATGAGGCATTCAAAAATGCTCAGGCGTTGCCACTAACCCATCTCCATGCTTTTACTTACTCCAAAAGAGACGGCACCCACTCCGCAAACATGAAAGAAGAGGTAAACGGAGCAGTTGCAAAACAAAGGCTTCATGAGCTTGAAGCGTTGATTCAAGCAAAAAATTTTGCATTTAGAAAGGCTTTTAAAGGGAGACTTGAAGTGCTTATTGAGAGTCAAAAAGATGGTTTGTATTATGGACATGACCAGCATTTTAATCCGATTTTAGTTGCATCAGAGGAAGATTTAGTAGGGGATTGGGTCAGTATAGCAAATTATGAAGCAAGAAGAGAGGGTAACTATGCCAAACTTTAAAACAAATAGAATCATCCTCTATGTGTCGGCTTTTTTTGTCATCATCTTAGTCTTATTTGCAGCACTGAGAGATAATGCTGAGAAAATTACTTTGCGTGAGGCGACAGCTTTACTGAAAAATCATATAGTAAAAGAGGTTACTGTCACAAAAGAGTATGTCTATCTCAAAACGGAAAATAATTTTTATAAAATAGCCTCTTCTCAAGTGACTCCAAGAATGTTTATAGATTATAAAGTAGAGGTTCAAACAGGCTCTGGCGTTCTTGTGTATTTGTTGCTTGGAGTTTTATTTCTTGGGCTTGGAACTTTACTGCTTCGATGGTGGCAAAAAAAAGAGGGATTGTTTGGAGAAAATGGCAGCTTCCTTCAAAATCGCTCAAGCAGTTCTCACGCACCTGATTCAAATACCCCCGTTGAGGCGATTAAAAGTGATGTTACTTTTAATGACATTGGCGGTATTTCAGATGTAAAAATCGAACTTGAAGAGATTATTGACTTTATAAAAAATCCAAAACGCTATAAAAGTTTTGGCGCTCGTATGCCACGCGGTGTTTTACTTGTGGGTCCCCCAGGTGTTGGTAAAACCATGATAGCAAAAGCGGTAGCCCATGAAGCAGGAGTCCCATTTTACTACCAAAGCGGCGCATCTTTTGTTCAGATTTATGTAGGTATGGGGGCAAAAAGAGTTCATGAACTTTTTTTAGCCGCAAAAAAAAATTCCCCTTCTATTATTTTTATTGATGAGATAGATGCCGTTGGAAAAACGCGTGATGGACAAAGAAACGATGAAAGAGAGGCAACACTCAACCAACTTCTTACCGAGATGGATGGTTTTGAAGGTTCAAGCGGCGTTATCGTTATTGCCGCTACAAATAAAATAGAAGTTTTAGACTCGGCATTGCTACGCGCAGGAAGATTTGATAGAAGAATTTTTGTCGAATTGCCTACAAAAAAAGAGAGAGAATCTATCTTGAGTAAATATCTCAAAAATGTTCCGCATAAATTAGATGCTTCAGCCATTGCAAATATGACGGTTGGATTTAACGGTGCATCTTTAGCAGCTCTTGTCAATGAAGCGGCACTCCTTTCACTGAGACAAAATGATGCGTATGTCACGATTGAACATTTTCATCAGGTTAAAGACAAGGTGATGTTTGGAAAGAAAAAATTGCAAATGCTCAATGAAAAACAGAAACAATTTCGTATAACGTATCAAGCGGGCAAAGTTATAAGTGCCACGTATTTTGACCTTGCGTTTGAGAAGTTGATGCTCTCAAATGAAAAACTGACTCCAAACTCTGGAGAACCACTTATCAAACATGAGCTCGAATCTCGGGTTAAAATGCTTTTAGCTGGCATAGTAGCATGTGGGATAAAATATGGTGAGCACTCAAATAGTTCTAAAAGTGATTTGGAAGAGGCTAAAGAGCTTGTAAAAAGTATGATACACGAATATGGCATGGGGGGAAGCATTATCTCAAGCTCAAGCGAAGAGGAAGTTATCATGAAGAGACTTTATAGTGAATGCAAACTTCTTTTAGAATCCATGAAAGAGGCAATGCAAAAAGTTGAGAAAATTTTATATGAGCGAGAAAGTATTACCAAAAATGAAGTAAAAAGTTATATTGATGCAATTTTATAACGGATTTTCTTTAAGAAATGAACATTACCTTTTTGATGCGTACATAAAAAAATCTGCGTATACGGTATGTGGATTTAGTTATGGAGCAATGAAAGCATTTGAGTACACCCTTGCGCAGTTGGCAAGTGCGAAGAGAATTGATACACTTGAACTTTTTTCTCCTGCTTTTTTTCAAATGAAAGATGCAAAGTTTAAAAAACTGCAAGTGCAATCCTACAAAAAAAATGAAGAGGCATATCTTCGCCAGTTCATAGATGCTTGTTTTTTTCCTCATGATAAAAAAATTATAGAGCGTGCCAAGAGTAACATCCATGAACTTGAAGAGCTGCTTTTCTATGAGTGGGATTTGCAAGCCTTACAAGCCCTTGTTGATAAAGGGGTAAAAATAGAGGTTTATCTGGGCAGTGAAGATAAAATTATTGACGTAGAAGAGGCAAGAGAATTTTTTTTAAAAGTAGCGACAGTCACGTACATCAAAAATGCAAACCATTTTTTACAAACTTCTTAGAGGAGATTATATATGGCAGAGATTAAAATAGGCGTCATCACAGCAAGTGATAGAGCAAGCAAGGGGATTTACGAAGATATTTCAGGAGTTGCGATTCAAGATACGATGAGAGAGTACTTAAAAAGTGAGTTTGAAATCGTGTATAGATGTATCCCTGATGAGCAGGATATTTTAGAGCAAACTATGAAAGAGCTTTGCGATGAGGCAGGGTGCTGTTTGGTTGTTACAACTGGAGGCACTGGTCCTGCGGTTCGTGATGTCACACCTGAGGCGACTGAAAATGTGTGTCAAAAGATGATGCCAGGATTTGGCGAGCTTATGCGTCAAGTGAGTCTGCAATATGTTCCAACAGCTATTCTCTCGCGTCAAAGTGCAGGGATACGAGGCAAAAGTCTCATCATCAATCTTCCAGGAAAACCAAAATCTATTCGTGAATGTTTAGACGCAGTTTTTCCAGCCGTGCCTTATTGCATAGACCTCATTGAAGGTCCATTTCTTGAAACAAATGAGCGTGTTATAAAAGCATTTCGCCCCAAAAAATAAACGCTATTTTTGAGGAGCCTCAACGCAAAACAAAGCAGCAAATGTATCGACTGCTTCCCAATTCGTAAATTCTATTACAGTTTTTGGGTCAGTCGGTCCTTTTGTCATCCACATAATAAATCGTATCATTTGCCTATCGAAAATGCCGTATTTTTGATAATCGAGCATTCCCGCAAATACCGCTAAGATTTTTGGTTTCCAAGCAATTTGTTTTAAAAATTTAACTAAATAAGGGTTTGTGTGTGGTTGATTTTTTTCTGGTTTTCTTGCTACAACATTGACTGAGAAAAAGGCATTGGCTTTACTCTCAAGGAGTTTTTGATGTTTTGCAATAAAATGGTAAACATTTTCGTTATGTTTTCCATAGCGGATGCTTGCTCCAATAATAATGGTGTCAAAAATGTTTAAATCCAGTTTGTCATCAATATTAATAGTATGGAGAAGAACGTCATGTCCACACTTGCGAATTTTATCTTGTATTTGAGAGCAAATTTTGAGTGTATGATTATCGACTGTGGAGTAGAGTATAAGTATCTTTTTGATGTTCAATCCTTTTATCCACTAAAACGAATTCGTCTATTTTAGTGGCAGGGACAAATGTCCCTACAACTTATGAAATAAAATTGACCTTTTCAAGGTGATGTTTTAAGCCTAGTTGCTCTGAAGAACATCCAAGAGCAAGACCTAACATTTGTTGCATGTGTAAAACAGGAAGTGCAACTTCACGACCGATAGCTTGTGAAGCATGGTGTGTTTGCGTATCGAGTTTAAGATGACAAAGAGGGCAAGGTGTGACCATCCAGTCAGCATTTGCGTCCATGGCTCCCGCGATTGCATTGCCTGTTAAAATCGATGCAGTGCGAGGTGCTTGGAGTTCCACATGGAAACCGCAGCATTTATTTTTTGCTTCATAATCTACATTTTGACCGCCACATGCGATGATAAGATCATCCAGTGAAGTTGGACGGTACGCACTCTCTGCTTTTTTGTGGGATTCATTTTGAAGCTCAGAAGGGCGGATATTGTGGCAGCCATAAAATGGAGCTATATTGAATTGGCTTAGCGGTGTCACGACCATCTCTTTGATTTTGTCAAGTCCAAAATCGTCAATAATTGCATAAAGAAAATGTGTTACCAAAGATGTCCCTTTGTATTCTAAACCAACTTCTTTAAGTTTTTCATTGACTTTTTCTTTGAGCTTTGCATCTTTGTCAAGTCTGTGTTTTGTCATGGCAGTATTGAGTTGGCAAGTATTACAAATCGTAACCATTGTTAAGCCATGTTTTTCAGCGTAGGCAATATTTCTAGCGTTTAAAACTAAAGACAAAAAGTCATCATAATCTTGTAGGTGAGAAGCACCACAGCATGAAGCTTCTACTAATTCTACAAGTTCGATTCCAAGCTTGTCTGCAACGGCATATGTAGACATATATTGTTCAGGTGTACTTTGTTTGGCAGTACAACCTGTAAAAAGTGCATATTTTAATTTTTTCATCTCTTAACTCCCTAGAACTTTGCTGTTGATGAAGATTTTACAAGTTTTTGTATTTCATCAAGATTTTGCGATTTTACAATGCCCCATGGTGGAACAATTTTACCCTTTGCAAACATCCTTAGTGCGACAGGAACATGCTTGACAATTCCGAGACCTTCCGAGTATAAAACTAATCCGCCCTCATCAAGGACACCATTTTTAGCGATAGAGTGTTTAAAACCAACTGCATGGCGCGTGGCAACATTGGAAGTCGCCACTCCCTCTTTAAATAACATTTGGTGAAGTTTTGTAATTTTGTCTATAGGATTTACATCTTTAGGACAAGCCTCAGCACACTCAAAACACTTCACGCAGTCCCAAAGACCTTGCTTTTCTTCATGGAGTTCTAAGAGTCTCTCTGTATGTGCATCGTCACGAACATCTGCTTCAAAACGGTATGCTTTTGCAAACGCAGCAGGACCAAAAAAGTCTTCATTTATTTCAACCACAGGACAAGCATAGTGACAAGCACCGCATTGAATACATAAATCTGCTTCAAGTAATTCTTCTGCTTCTTCAGGAGTTACAAGGTGCTCATGTTCTGGATGCTCTTGAACGTCTGAAATAAGATAAGGGTGAATTGCATCATGTTTTTCCCAGAAATCACGTTTGTCTATGATTAAATCTTTTACAGCACGCTTAATGCTGAGTGGTTCAAGAACTAACTCATTTCCAAAAAGTGCAATCATGTTGTTCATATTCTCTTTACAGGCAAGCGTTGAACGACCGTTTACTTTAATAGCACAAGCCCCACAGATACCATGACGGCAACTGCGACGGTAAGAGAAACTTCCATCATAATCCCATTTAATCCTGTTTAATATATCAAGAACAACCTCTTCAGAGGTTACTTCCATATTGTAATCTTCGTAGTAAGGAAGATAATCTTCGTCGGCATTAAAACGAAATACTTTAAAATTTACTTTTTGTGTAGTAATAACATGTGTACTCATAAATATTCCTTTTAGTAGTTTCTAGCTTTAAGCTCATGTTTGCCTAAAACGACATCCATGTACTCAAGTGAAATATCACCATTTTCATCCATATAAGCCATTGTATGCTTTAAGAAGTTTTCATCGTCACGACTTTCAAAATCTTCTCTGTAGTGAGCACCACGGCTCTCTTTTCTAGGAAGTGCACTCTCAACAATAAAAGCAGAATAATCAAGCATATGTCCTAGTTCAATCGCCTCTTGGAGCTCTGTATTGAACACTTTTGATTTATCTTTGATGCGAATATGTTTAAATCTTTTATGTAATTCTTTGATTTTTTTGATGGCGATTTCAAGCGTTTCTGCTGTTCTAAATGCACCAGCATTTGCCGTCATGCACTGTTGAAGTTCCTCGCGAAGATTTGTAACTGTCTCATCGCCGTTATTGGTTAAAATAAAATTGATTTCAGCGACGGCTCTGGCTGCATCTTCCTGTGAAGCCACCCGAAGTTCGATGGCATCCACTTCTGCAACCATTGTTTTACCAACAAAGCGACCAAAAAGAAGCGCTTCCAAAACAGAGTTCGCACCTAGACGGTTTGCTCCATGAACAGAAACACATGAACACTCACCAGCTGCATAAAAACCTTCAACAAATTCGCTATTGTTTTTGCGAACATTTCCAGCAATATTTACTGGAATACCACCCATAGAGTAGTGCGCAGTCGCAGAGATGAGAATAGGCTCTTTAATCATGTCCAGACCCAAAAAGGTGATTGCCAAGTCACGAAGTTCAGGAAGTTTTTGCATAATAAGTTCTTTGCCTAAATGTGTCACATCGATGTAGACAGCATCTTTTCTAGGACCGACACCACGACCTTGTCTGATTTCATTCAAAATGGCACGCGACACTACATCTCGCGATGCAAGTTCCATAGCATTAGGTGCATATTTTTCCATAAATCGCTCCCCTAAAGAGTTGAAAAGTCTGCCACCTTCACCGCGAGCAGCTTCGGATATCAAAACACCATTTCCTGAAAGACCTGATGGGTGAAACTGAACAAATTCCATATCTTCAAGCGGAAGACCATGACGAGCCACTATGGAGAGACCATCGCCTGTATTTGCATGGGCGTTGGAGTTGATTTTGTAACTTCTTGCATAGCCGCCTGTTGCAAACATCACTGATTTTGAGTTAAAAATTACAATTTGCATATCACGAATATTAAAAGCAACAATGCCAGAGACTTTCCCATCTTTGTAGAGTAAATCAGCTGCGTACCACTCATCCCAAAACTTCACACCTGCACGGTGTGCTTGTTCGTAAATAGTTTGAAGAAGCGTAAGTCCTGTTCTGTCTTTTGCAAAACATGCACGTGGAGAAGATTGTCCGCCAAAGGGGCGTTGTGCGATTTTACCATCGGGTGTTCTGCTAAAAGCAGCGCCCATTCTCTCTATCCAGCGTATTGTCTCAGGAGCCTTTTGGCACATAAATTCAACTGCATCTTGATCGGCTAAATAGTCAGACCCTTTTACAGTGTCAAATTCATGGAGTTCAACACTGTCTTTATCACTAAATGCTGCATTTACACCACCCTGTGCGGCACCAGAGTGACTTCTAAGAGGGTGAAGTTTTGTAATAACAGCAACTTTTTTTCCTGCATTTTGGAGCTCTCTTGCTGCAGCACATCCTGCAAGACCTGCCCCAACAATAATAGCATCGTAAGTATAAATTGGAATACTCATCAACTTTCCTTATTAAATAAATATAAAATAGGGATGATTGTAGCGTTATATCTCTTTGTAAGGAATAAAAAAAAGTTTTATTGAAATGAAGTTTGAGTTTGTTACTATTTGAGGCATAAGTGCTTTGCTTATTGCCTCTGTCTTAGTTAAAGATGCTTTTGTGCGAGGTCTGATAATTGTGCAATTTTATTGTAACTTGTAGATTTTGCAAAATCTAAAACTTCTTTTGCTTGGCGAATAGCTTCTTCAAGACTTATATGATTTGTTTTAATGATAAATCCACCAGTTACAGTGATTTGCAGAGAGTCTGTTTCAGTATTTTTAAATTTAATCTCAGAAATACTTTGACGAATAGTGTCCATATCTTTATAGAGTTGCTCTTTAGAAGCACGTGAGAAAACAAGGGTAAATTGATTGTAATCTGTTCTTGCAATTACATCTGTGGCTTGTTCATGAAGCGTCATGGTGAATGCGATTTTTTTGAGAATTGCTTGTGTAAAGTCTTGCGCAAATGCTCTATTTGTTTTGGAAAAATTATCTACTTCAAAAATCGTTACTGAAGTAAAATTGGTATCTTTCATCCCTTTTTTTTCTGCATACGAGTGTACAAGACCTTTGTTGTTATTGATTTCCGTGACAGGGTCTATCATGGACGGATTATCGCTAGTTGTGGGTTTTCTTTTCATTCTCATCGCAATAGCATCTACTTCTTGTGTGAAAATGACATAATTTTTTTTATTATTGTCAATTGAATATAAGAAAAGGATATCTTTATGTATCTGAAGCAGTTTTTTTCTGTTCCAAAAAGTAGTATATAAAAGGATTAGAAAAATCACAAGAGAAACTTTTTGAAGCAAATACGATTTTTCCTGATTAAAGGTAAGTTCTTGGAGTAACATATGATTTATGTGAGCGATGAGTTTATTAAATGTTTCATCAAAATCGTGTTGTTTTGTCTCTGGATTTGTCTCTGTGTAGTAAATTTTTGCCTCATCATTAAACGATTTAGTCAGTGTACTCAAGGTCTGTAGCTCTGCAAAATATTTATCAGAATTGCCGAGCAAATAGATATTTAAAAAATCATAGGCATAATGATTTTTAAGTTTTTCTATTTCATGATGAAGTTGTGTCCCTTTTCCATTAAGCTGTATGAGGGCGATTTCTAAGTCCTCTTTTTGTAGTTTTGTGAGTGAATCAATCATTACTTTTTGGTTGTTAAGATTATCTATCTTAAAATTTGAGCTGTTTTGCACAAATAAAGCGAGGGTCAAAATTCCACTTACAAATGTTGCTATAAACAAAAGTAAAATCAAATTATCAAAGAGAGCTTTTATGGAACTTTTCATATTATTTTCCTAAAAATGGTATAATTGTCGCCATTTTATAGCTTGAGTGATTAATATATACTTAAGGGCTTTTCGAGATGCCTTTAGCTGATGTAACAAAGGGAAGAGGCGTTTGAACTTAGAAAATTATTTTATATCCCAGTTTAAAAGTACCCGTATTGGTGATGATGGAGCTTTAGTAGGCTCGAGTGTTTACTCAAAAGATGCTTTTTTTGAAAATGTCCACTTCAAAACAAAATGGATGAGCCACTATCAAATAGCTACCAAGGCGATGCACGTCAATATCTCTGATGCCATCGCTATGAATGCAGCCCCAAAATACGCACTCTTAAGTGTTGCTATGCCAAAAGATATCTCAAAAGCTCAAATGAGAGCGCTTGCATCTGGATTTCAAGATACTGCAAAAAAATTTAATATTGAAATTATTGGTGGAGATACTATTTGTAACACTAAACTTGATATTTCAGTGACTATTGTCTCTACGACAAAAAAACCACTCTTAAGAAGCGGTATCAGAGAGGGATATTTACTCGCCTTTACGGGAAAAATTGGCAATTCTTTAAAAGATTTAAAGAGATTATTTAACTTAGGTTCTCTTCATAAAAAGTCTAAATTTCTAAATATTATCCTAAGAGACAAATTTATAGAGAAATCTGCAAGGTTTTTAAGTTCTGGTATGGATATCTCTGATGGACTTTTTTCGGATTTGAATAAACTCTCACAAGCTAATAAAACTGGCTTTAGATTTCATAAAAAGATACCAAAATCGCTAGGCTGCAGCGGTGAAGAGTATGAAATGTTAGTCGCTTTTGATAAAAGATTTAAAAAGACCATTGTAAAAAGAGCCAAACAAAGTAGAACGCCACTCACTTTTTTCGCAACTGCTGCAAGAAAAAAGTATCGCAATAGGTGTAAAGAGAATCATTTTAACTGAGTTTTAAAAAATACTCTGTAATTCTCGAAAAACTTTGTTTTNNGCTTTGCGAAAAGCACTTCGCTTGTTTTCGTAGCTTCATGAGGTTGTAGCTGCTTGTGTCTGGGCCACTAAAGCGGACGTGTTCGTTTTAGTGTGTAACATCAATAATAACTAGGAAACAACAATATGGATAGATTTTATTCGCTAGGTCACTCAAGTATAGAGTTTCATTTTAAGCAAAGCCCGCGAGATTTTGTGGTCGAAGAGATACCTTTGTATGAATTTTCAGGCGAAGGGGAGCATCTTGTCCTTTTAGTGAGAAAAAAAAATATGTCAACACTTGAGCTTGTGAGTGTTTTGGCAAAATATTTAGGGATTCAAAATAAAGAGATTGGGTATGCGGGGCTTAAAGACAAACATGCCATGACAAAGCAGTATATTTCTATCCATAAGAAGTATGAAGAGGCGCTTGAGAGATTTGAACATCCCGATGTAAAGATAGTTTCAAAAACCTATCATGACAATAAAATTAAAATCGGGCATCTTCAGGGGAACAGATTTTACATAAAAGTGAAAAAAGTTACTCCAACTGCTGCAAAGAAAATAGACGAAGCATTGAAAAATATTGCTGATTTTGGAATGCCAAACTATTTTGGGTATCAGCGTTTTGGAAATGATGGAGACAACCATTTTGATGGAGAAAAAATCGCAAAAGGTGAGAAAAAAGAGCGTAATCCTAAGATACGAAAATTGCTTATCAGTGCCTATCAGAGCCACTTGTTTAATTTATGGCTCAGTAGAAGGCTTGAGATCAATACCCTTGTGCAAAATTTTACAATCGAAGAGTTAGAGTCGATTTTAAATTTGCCAAACGATGAAGTAGCAAAACTTAAGCTACAAAAACACCCTTTTAAAATGATAAGTGGTGACATTATGGAACACTATCCATATGGCAGGCTTTTTGATTTTGATGGCGCAGAAGAGGATTCTCAGAGATTTTTAGAGCGTCAAATTTCTGTTACAGGTTTGCTCAGCGGGACAAAAGTTAAAGTCGCCTCAGGTATAGCAGGGACTATTGAAAAAGATTTTTTTCAAGAGATAAATGCGGAAGGTGCCAGAAGATACGCTTGGGTTTATCCAACCCAAATCGAGGGGCGATACAACTCGATGGAGGCTCAGTATGAGATGAATTTCACACTTCCCAAAGGCTCTTACGCAACTGTGCTCATAGAAGAGATAGCAAAAAGAAAAATACAATAAACTTGGAGTATAAAATGAATAAACATATAACATCGCTTATCTCGCAAAATTTTGGAAAATTTGCCTCAAAAGAGTTTCCAAAATCGATTCAAAAAATCATCAACAGTGGGTATGTAAACCTTATGGGGCTAAATATGTCTGAGTTTCACCCCTCAAGCACTTATCGTAGTCTCAATGCTCTTTTTACAAGAAAGTTAAAGCAAGAGAGAGTCTATTCACTTGATGGGGATGATTTTATCGCTCCATGTGACTCTCTTATCACCGAGTGCGGCAATCTTGAAGAAGAGTATGCTTTGCAAATAAAAGGGATGCGATACAAAAGTGATGCAGTTCTAGGTGAGAATTTTTCTCAAGAGGAAAAAAATAGAGTCCATGAAGGTACTTTTATCAATTTTTATCTCTCTCCAAAAGATTACCATCGTTACCATATGCCCACAAATGTAAAAGTTTTGAAAGCTGTTCATATTCCAGGAAAATTTTATCCTGTCAATATCCCTTCACTTAAAAAGCGTTTTCATCTCTTTGCAGAAAATGAAAGAGTTGTTCTTATGTGTGAGACAACCTCAAAACAAAGATTTTTTATCATTCTTGTCAGTGCTTTAAATGTTGGCGTCATGCAAGTCTCTTTTGAGCCAAAAATACAAACCAATGCGGATGTAGAGCACGAACAAGTATACGCATTTGAAAATTTATATCTCAATAAAGGGGACGATTTTGGTTGTTTTGAGATGGGCTCTACCATCGTTATCCTTGCTCAAAAAGGGATGCTTGAATTGAGGATGAAAGCTGGCGACAAAGTTGCTTTTGGACAAACGGTAGCAACACTCAACAATGGCTAAAACACTTGCGCAAAAAGAAGAATTTGTTGCACAACTCTTTTGTGAGAGAGAACTCTTTGAGCTAGAAGTTTTAGGAATTTCGTGTGAAGCAGATTTTATAGAAGTCATGGAACTTATCGCTACCATCATTGTGAGAGAAAAATTAAAAAAAGAGCTCAACTTTTTATATTTAGAGCGTTTTGATGACTTTAAATTAGGGACAATTACAAAAGCTATATTTAACCAAATAGCAAATGAATGGGTCAGTTTTGCAACGCAAACATTAAGATATTCCAAAGATGATGCTTTAAAACAGATGCAGGAGAAACAAAAAACACAATTTATTTACTCTTTGGCATTGGATTATTTTCAAGATGTTAAAAAATATATTTTTGAAGAAATCGCAGATACTTTTTTGGAGTTAGTCGATACACTCCCTGATACTAAAAATCATAATAAAATCGTTTTAGATGTTTTGCAAAGTGCTTTGATACTTCATAGTCATGGGGTGGCGATTCAGAGTTTTGAGCAGTTATGGATGAAAGTTCGCTCGGCAAATCAAATCAAAAGTACACATATTGCAAAGTTGCAGATTCTCATGGCAGAGGCACTTAATGAGCTTGCTAAAGATAATTTAGAGGATGTTTTAAGAGAAAAATATGTAGGAATTTTGAAAAAAAACGAGTTAGAGTCTATAAAATTAAGCGAACAAAGTCTTGATTACTTCGATATTGCACTCAAAAGACTCAAAGAGACGATGGTGCAATCGATGATGAAAATGGACGCTGTTTAAAAAACTCTAACACTAGAGTTTTTTGACTGTAAGTTTACAAAATAATTTTGTATCTTTTTCAAAAATTTCAAGTTTGGTATCTAAGCCAAATTTTTGTCTTTTGATACTTCCTTGAACAGAGTGCAAAACATGAAAAAATTTCTGAAACATGGGTGTAACCATGTAGTCAAGATTCCCTTTTTGAAAGAAAGAAGCCAAAGCATCCACCGCACAATAGTAGACAGTTTTGTTGATTGAGCGTTGGATGAGATAGTCATGCATCAAATGAATATTACTTTCCAAAACGGTTCTCTCTTCATCTTTTAAGAGGAGATTTTCACGAGCTCTTTTTATGTCATGGAGTATCTCATCTTCAATTTGATGATTTTGAGACTCCATTAAGTGTTCTATTTTTGGGCAATATTTTTTCAGTTCGCTCAAGAGCTCATCGGCAGTAAGTCTTGAAGCATCTGCTTCATAGGTATAAGTTTTTTCTTCAAAATAGTCGTGGTCAACAGCTTTTAAAAGTTGCACAACGATATTAAGATAAGCAAACTTATCCTCTTTGTTATTGTCAAAATCTATCCCCTTATAAGAAATAATCGGTTTTGGACCAACATACTTCAGTTTCATACTCAACCCCTTTTTTTTTGATATAAATTTTGTTTTAAACGTTAAATCTAAAGTGCATGATATCACCATCTTGCACGATATACTCTTTTCCTTCGAGTCTCATTTTTCCAGCTTCTTTTGCTTTTGCTTCACCACCTAGCGTGATAAAATCGTTATAGGCGATAACTTCTGCGCGGATAAAACCTTTTTCAAAGTCATTGTGGATGACAGCCGCGGCTTTTGGTGCGGTGGTATTTTTACGAATCGTCCAAGCACGAACCTCTTTGACCCCTGCTGTAAAGTAGCTCATGAGTCCAAGTTTATCAAAACCTTTATGGATGATTTGCTCTAATCCTGATTCGGTTACTCCAAGGTCTCTTAAAAACTCTTGCGCTTCTTCCTCTTCAAGACCGATGAGCTCTTCTTCGATTTTCGCACAAAGCTTTATGATTTCACAGTTGCTTTTTTTGGCATGCGCACGGAGTCTTACAACATAATCGTTATCTTCAAGAAGTCCCTCTTCATCGACATTAGCACCATACATAATCTCTTTATTTGTTAGAAATCTTACTTCGTTGTTGAGTTGCGCATACTCTTCAGTATCTACTTTTGCGTAGTTGCGAGCGAGATTTCCATCGGCTAAAAATTCTAAAACTTCTTCAGCGATAACCAAAACAGCTGTAGCATTTTTATCAAATTTGGACTGTTTTTTGAGTCTCTCAATTCTGTTTTGTAAAACTTCAATATCTGCCAAAATAAGCTCACCTTCGATAATATCGACATCTCGTAAAGGGTCAATATTTCCCTCATTGTGAATAATATTTTCATCATCAAAACAACGAACTATTTGCAAAATTACCTCAGTTTCACGAATGGTAGAGAGGAACTTATTTCCCAAGCCTTCGCCCTTTGAAGCCCCTTTTACCAAACCTGCAATATCTACAAAGTCAACCACTGAATACTGAATGCGTTCAGGATGAACGATTTTTGCAAGTTCAAAGAGTCGTTTATCTGGAACTGGAACAACGGCTTTATTTGGTTCGATGGTACAAAAAGGGTAGTTTGCAGCTTCCGCATTTTGTGCTTTTGTGAGTGCGTTAAAAGTTGTTGATTTACCTACGTTTGGAAGTCCCACTAGTCCGATACTTAATCCCATTTTGACCCTTTGTTTACTTATAAAATAATCCCACAAGTCTAACTAAAAAATCCTTAACTCTTTTATCAGATATAAAAGATTATTTTGATAGTATGAAGTTATCATTTTTAAAAATTTAAGGAATCTTATGTTTGAAGTCGTAATCGGGCTTGAAGTTCATGTCCAACTCAATACAAAAACCAAACTATTTTGCTCGTGTCCTACGAGTTTTAACCATGCACAAAATACAAACACTTGTCCAACTTGTTTAGCACTTCCTGGAGCTTTGCCTGTTTTTAACAAAGAGGTGCTCCATAAGTCCATCATGCTTGGAACTGCCATCAATGCGACGATCAATCAAACATCCTATTTTGATAGAAAGTCCTATTTTTATCCAGATAGTCCATCAGCATATCAGATTACGCAACTGTATACTCCCGTTGTCGAACATGGAACTTTAAAAATAGACTTTGAAGATGGCACGCACAAGATTATCCGTATAAACCGTGCCCATATCGAAGCAGATGCAGGGAAAAATATCCATGAGGGCGATATCTCAAAAGTTGATCTCAACCGTGCAGGAACACCTCTTTTGGAGATAGTCTCAGAGCCTGATTTGAGCAACGGTGAAGAGGTTGTTCTTTACCTTAAAAAACTCCACTCCATTATCCGTTACCTTGATATCGGCGATGCAAATATGCAAGAGGGCTCTTTTCGTGTTGATGTCAATGTCTCTATCCGTCCAAAAGGGGATAAAAAACTCTATACTCGCGTTGAGATAAAAAATATTAACTCTTTCAAATTTATCCAAAGAGCAATAGAACTTGAAGTTGCCCGCCAGAGTGAAGCGTGGGAAGATGGAATCTATGCACAAGAGATAGTCCAAGAGACGCGACTTTTTGACCAAACAAAACAAGAGACGCGCTCCATGCGTGGCAAAGAAGAGGCGGCAGATTACCGTTATTTTCCCGAGCCTGATCTTTTAAAAGTCACCATCAGTGATGCCATGTTAGAAAAATATAGCCATATTCCAGAACTTCCAGATGAAAAAATGGCAAGGTTTGCTCAAGCGTACGGATTGAACGATTACAGTGCAAGCATTGTAACTTCCTCACTTGAGATGGCTCATTTTTTTGAGAACATGATGGCATGTGGAATAACTGCTAAAAATGCCCTTACATGGCTTACTACTGAACTTCAAGGTCGCCTTAAAGGTGAGATAAACATTACAAATTCTCCTGTAAGTGCTCAAAAACTTGGATTTTTAGTTAAACGGATAGAGGATGGTACCATCAGTGGAAAAGCTGCCAAAGAGGTGCTTGACTATTTGATGGAGAAAGAGGAGGATGTTGACTGTGCAATAGCGACACTCGGACTCCAACAAGTGAGCGATACTGGAGCTATTGAAGCTATTTGTGATGCTGTAATTGCTGCAAATGGTGAGAAGGCGCAGGAGTATAGAAGTGGGAAAGAGAAGCTCTTTGGCTTCTTTGTTGGTCAAGTCATGAAAGAGAGTAAAGGGAGTGCAAACCCCCAAACTGTCAATGAGTTGTTGAAAGCTAAGTTGGGATAATGAACTTTTTTTCTCGCTGGGTTGTCGATGCTGCCTACTTTTTAAGCACATCCAATGCATATCAGAAGAAAAAACGTTTTATTTATGATGTTTTAGAAAATAGCAGTTATAAATATAAAAAATATTTTGATTTTTTTATGATGGCACTGATACTTTTAAGTGTTGTTATTCTCATAGCTGAAGTAAAACATCCTGTACCTAAAAATATTACATTTTTTAATGTGTATATTATTTCCATTATATTTTTTATAGAGTATATACTCAGGCTTTGGGTCAGTAGCAGTGTGAGTGAGATACTGATCAATAAAAGCGAGCATGACATGATGCTTGGGCGAACGTTTAGCCTCTTTCGTGCTCTTTATAAAGTCTTTAAAATAAAATTCCATTACATCCTCTCTTTTCGAGCAGTCATAGATTTACTTGCAATTTTGCCTTTCTTTCATGAGCTCCGACTTCTTCGTATTTTTGTCCTTTTTAGAGTTTTTAAACTCTTTCGATATACAACGAGTTTTCAGATTTTTGCTTCTGTTTTATCAACCAAAAAATTTGAATTTATTATCCTTTTGATGTTTGCGTCGATTGTTATTTTTGTCTCTTCCATCCTTGTTTATATCATGGAGGCAAACAATCCAGCTTCTCCAGTAAATACCCTTTTTGACGCACTTTACTGGTCTATTGTTACCATCTCTACTGTTGGGTATGGCGATGTAACGGCAGTGACTACCGAGGGGCGATTAGTTGCTATGTTTGTTATAGTTGCAGGTATTTCGGTGTTGGCATTTACCACTTCCATCGTAGTTTCTGCTCTAACTGAAAAGCTCGATGAGATTCGTGAGGTGAAAACTCTAGAAGATATAAGAAAATTGAAACGATTTTATCTCATCTGTGGATATGAAAATGTTGCTCAGGAGGTGGCAAAAAAGCTCAAAAACGGGACAAATAATATCATTGTTCTTGATGAAGATGAGCAAAGAATCGAGCACGCAAAAAAAGATGGTCTTGTTGCGCTCAACTATGACCCAGGAAGCGTAGAGAGTTACAGAAAAATCGGATTAGATTTAACGACGCAGGTAAAATCTGTACTGTGTTTAAGAGAGAGTGATGTTGAAAATGTTTACACGACACTCACCGTACGCTCTATCAACAAAGAGGTCAACATCGTCTCTTTACTGATGGATGACACCAATAGAAATAAACTCAATTTCGCAGGCGTCAATGAGATTCTCTATCCAAAAGGATTAGTGGGCATGATTGCCAAAGAGCTCATAGGAAGACCTGTTGCTTTTGAAGTGATTCATGCTTTGCGAAATGATTATTATGGAGTTGAAGTCCAAGAGATATTTATCGATGAGAGGGTAAGTCAAAACAATATTTATGTTGGAAAAATGGGTGTTTCTCGTTTTCGAATTGTTTTACTAGGAATCTATAAAAAAGAGAAAAAACGATTTTTTTTCAATCCATTGGATGATATGTTGCTCGAGAGCGGTGATTATCTTTTAATTATTGGCAAAACTACGTTTATCAAAGAGTTTGATAAGTATCTTCATAAAAAGGGCAAAATATGAAGAAAAAAATGGTTTTAATTTTTGGATATAACGATTATGCGCTTGAGATAGCCAAAAATATCCGTGACACCTACGAAAATATACTTATTTATAGTCTTCATGCAGAGCTTGATCGTGCTAAAAATAAAACAGATTTTGAAGTACAAGGGTTTGATTTGAGTGATAAATGGGATGATGTAGCACGTACTGTTGATTTAGAAAACTCCATCGCTTTTTGCGTTCTTGAAGATAGTGCTGAAAATATATTTTTAACTATTTCTCTACGCTCTCTTTTTAGTGATTTGAACATCATAGCCCTCTCAAATAATAAAGATACTACAAATAAATTGCAAATGGCAGGGGCAAATAAAGTGATTCCTCTTGTGCAAACTACAGCAGAGATGATTTCTGAGATGATGGAAAAACCTATCGTAAAAGAGGTATTTCATGCTATTTTATTTGAAAGCGGTAAACTCAAGATTACTCAAATTGAGATGAATGGGACAAACGCTTATATAGGTCATGAGGTTTTTGAGCTTGATTGGAATATAAAATATGGCATCATACCGCTCTCTATCATACAAAAGGATGGAAAAAATGAGTTTATTTACGCCTCTAAAATAAAGCATCATAAAGTCAGAGAGGGTGATATTTTTGTTATCGTAGGTTATGAAGCAGATATACAAGAATTTGAAAAAA
>DJAA01000019.1:23095-39083 GCA_002428085.1 Sulfurimonas sp. UBA6014
CTCTATTTTGTCCTCTCACAAAACAATAAGGTTTTTATTCACTCAAGAACGCCCAGAGAGATTGAAAATTTTGTCTCTTTAGAGGAGATTTTAAAGTGTGAGTATTTGGTGATAGCTATTCCTGCACAAAGTATTTCTTTGTGGTTGGAGGAGAATTTTGTCTTTCATAATCAAAAAATCTTGGTTGCAGCTAAAGGTATTGAGGCTTCAAGCGGAAAGTTTTTAAATGATATCTACGCTCAATATGTTCCTGATGCAAATATAGCTTTTTTGTCAGGTCCCTCTTTTGCCACGGAGGTCATGAAAAGCCTTCCTACCGCACTTGTCATCAATGCACACAATGAAAAAGTAAGTGCAAAATTTGCCTCTTTTTTTCCCTCTTTTATAAAAACATACCGTTCTAGCGATGTCGTGGGTGCTGAAGTTGCAGGTGCGTATAAAAATGTTATCGCCATAGCTGCAGGAATTTGTGAAGGTTTGGGGCTTGGGAAAAATGCTGCCGCTTCACTCATAGCCCGTGGGCTTGTCGAGATGCAAAGATTTGGTCTTGAGTATGGTGCCAAAGAGGAGAGTTTTGTCGGACTCAGCGGTGCAGGAGATTTGTTTTTAACGGCCTCTTCTACGATGAGCCGTAACTTTCGTGTAGGACTTGGCATTGCACAGGGAAAAAGTAAAAATGAGATACTCCAAGAGCTTGGCGAAGTAGCCGAGGGGATAGGAACAGCATACGCGCTTCATAAAATCATGAAAGAAAAAAATCTCTACCTTCCTATAGCAAAAGAGGTCTACGAGATGTTGGAGGGGAAAAATCCTCTTGTGAGTTTAAAAGATTTCTTGAGTAGTTAAGGGTTTTGCGTTAGGAAAAAACTACCATATTTCTTCCGCTCTCTTTTGCCTTGTAGAGTCTTTGGTCAGCTTGAGAAATGATTTGTTCAATGTGTTCAAAATTTGTCTCATCAGATAAAGCAACACCGAATGAGGCAGTTAGATATAAAAATAAAGAACGATTTTCAATGGCAATAGGGGTCTCTTGAATCATATCTTTTATCATTTGAGCCAAATAAATTAGCTCGTGCATACTTGTATTTGCAACACAAACTAGGAACTCTTCACCACCCCATCTTGAGACAATATCCGACTCTTTTGCACATTTTTTTATCATTTTTGCAATCTCTTTTAAAACAACGTCCCCGATTTCATGCCCATATGTGTCATTGACTTTTTTGAATAAATCAATATCAGTCATAATAATTCCATAATATTGATTGGTTTTTTTTGCAGAGAGTTGAAAATTTTTGATAGCTGTATAAAAATAGTTTCTATTGTGTAGCTTTGTGAGAAAGTCCGTTGTTGCAATAGTTCTCAACTCTTTTATAAGTTCTTGATTTTCTTTAAAAAGTCTTGAGTGGTCAAGCAAAATATTCACACGGGTGAGAAACTCTTCGCTATTTATGGGTTTGTTAACATAATCATTTGCCCCAAGTTTAAGTAGCTGTGGGATAAGGGAGATTTTGTTAGAACCAGAGAGTGCTAATATAGGGAGTTCGTTTGCGTCATATTTATGGCGAATATGGCGAATGAGATTGAGTCCATCCATGTTGGGCATAATAACATCGGTGACGAGCAAATCAATGTGAAGGTTTTTCTTTATGATGTATTCATATGCCTGTTGCCCGTCTTCAAACTCAATATATCCAAGATTTTGACTCATGATGCGTTGGCGCAAAATAGCTCGAGAAGTCATAGAATCATCACAAATAGCAACTCTTGACTGGGCATTGGCTTGGAGTCTAGCGATAGCATGGAGTAAATAATTGACGATACTTTTTTCATCAGTCTTATAAACATAATCTACAATTTCCAAATTGGCTATGGCTTCATGATAAATTTCCTCTTTTGAATTTGCCATGATGATAATGTATTGTCTATTTTTGAGGAGATAATTTATGAGATTTTCACTTCCATCAGGGAGATAAATCTCTGTAATAATCAAATCATATTTATTCGTTTGTAGCAGTTTAAGCGCTTCTTTTTCGTTATTTGCAGTGTCACAATGAAGAGCCATTGTTTCATAAATATTATTTTTTATATGATTTTGAAACAGTTCAGAGTTTTGGATAAGTAAAATTGTGTTGATACGACAGCAATGTCCTCTTTGGACGATAGCGTCTACATAGTTTGGCAAAATTTAACTCCTAAAATATTTATAACATCAGTTAGTAACATATCATATCAAAATAATAATTAATCAATAAAGATTTTAGAAATATCCAAAATGCATTTCCCCCTTTGTAGATTTTTCACACAGCTCTTTGTAGCCATTTTGTTATTTACTGATTTTATGCGCTAAAAATCGCTTTTCATCATAGATTTGTTCACTGCATATACAAAAAGTAAAATTGCAAAAGAGATGATAAAAAGGGTAAGAGCGTATTGGTTTGCGAGAGAGTAGTTGAGCGATTCTACCTCGTCATATATAGCGATACTGGCTACTTTTGTCTCTCCTGCGATGTTGCCGCCTATCATGAGAACGACTCCAAATTCTCCAACTGTGTGAGCAAATGTGATGACAGAGGCGGTTAAAAGTGAGGGGCGAATGTTTGGTAAAAGGACGAACCAAAGAGTTTGCCATTTGCTTTTTCCTAAAATATACGAAGCTTCTTTAAGCGATTTGCTCAGTGCAGTAAAGCCACTTTGGATAGGGTGAACCATGAAGGGGAGACTAAAAAGGATTGAGGCGAGGACAAGACCTTCAAAACTAAAAACCAACCGCAGTTCAAAATTTGCATCAAGCCAAGCACCAAAACTATTATTGGGACTAAATGCCAAAAGCAGGTAAAACCCAAGCACGGATGGAGGCAACACTAAGGGCATAGAGACAATTGCTTCTATCGCAGGTTTAAAGCGTGAAGAAGTTTGTGATAAAAAATACCCCAAAGGAATCCCGATAAAGAGCAACAGTGTCGTTGTAATAAACGCTAATTTGAATGTGAGCGTCATAGTCTGTAAAAATTCTGTATCCATTTTTAAGCCTCTTGAATTTTTTGGATGCTCACTTCATTTGATTTGACAAACCATCTGAAATGCTCCCCTTTTTTGCACTCTAAATCTTCAAGTGCGTTTTTTGTGATGATAGCATGGATACAGAGAGAGCCAAAACTAAAAGCAACATTGCAAAGCAACACACCCGTTTGTATATCTAAAATGGGGGAGATAAAAGAGTTTCTTGCACTCACTTTTGACTCGGGTGTCGCTATCATGACCTCTGTCTCTTTAAAGAGGATATTGACATTTTCACCAAGGGCATAGTCATCGCTCTCAAGGCTCTCAAGCACCAAAGAGGTAAATATGCTCTTTTCACATACCAGCTCAAGCAGGACAAAACTGTCTGATTTTGTTATTTTTGTGATATTTGCATTGAGTATATTCATCTATTTTGTCTCAAAGCCATATTTGACAAAGACCGATTGAGAGGCTTTAGAGAGGATGAATTTGCTAAATTTTAGGGCTAGCGGTTTATCTTTTGCATATTTAGTTATCACAAAAGCTTGCTCAAGTGGAGTGTATTTTGTGGGGTCAATGAGGGCATAGTGGCTGTTTTGTTTGGTGGATTTAATCAGTGAAAATGCAACAAGTCCTATGTCGGCTGCACCGCTGTCAACAAACTGAACACTTTGCGCGATGTTGTCACCTAAGACGAGTTTAGAAGCAACATCTTCTAGAGCACAGTTTTTGATGATTTGCATTGCTGCTACGCCATAAGGAGCAAGCTTAGGATTTGCTAGAGAGATATGTTTTACATTCTCATTTTTAAGGGCGTTTATCCCTTGTTTGATGAGTGCTGGATTATTGCTATAAAGTGCGATAGCGCCTCGTGCATAGATCTCAGGAGCACCTACTGCGTTGCCATCACTGAGTATTTTTGCAGGATATATACTATCTGCCGCCATAAAAATGTCATAATTAAACCCATTTGCAAGTTGTGCATACGCTTTTCCCGTACTGCTAAAGGTTATTAAAATGGTATCGTCTGGATTTTGTACCTTAAAATTTTGTACGATTTCACTCATGGCGAGTTTTGTACTTGAGGCCGCAAACACCTTAATGGTCTCAGCCCAAAGACTTCCCCCTAAGATTGATAAAAGTAAAGCCGTAGTTATGGTTTTTTTCATGATAAGTTTCCTTTATGTCTAAATATATATAGCGCTATGTAATAAAATGCAACTTTTGTTCTACTACAATGCCGATAATAATACTGCAATATATATCGATTGTCAAACTTAAAAAGATAAAAAGTTTGTAAAATAATAAATTTGAAACAGCAAAAAATATACTTTTTAGGTATAGCATTGAGTAAATTTTAGTAAAATAGCCATGAGATTCTACTGTTATTGGTATGGCAAAACTTAAGGGAAAAAGTTATAAGAACTTATAGATAGGAGCAAACTAAATGATTCGCTTAGCGTATGTAAGTAGTGCTAAAAAAGAGATGAGCCAAGACGAACTTCTTGAGATATTAGAAAAAAGCAGAGAAAAAAATAAAGAAAAAAATATCACGGGGATGTTACTTTATGCAAACGGCAATTTTTTTCAAATTTTAGAAGGTGCAAGAAAAGATGTTGAAGCGCTTTATAATAAAATAGTTCAAGATCAAAGACATCGAAACTGTTTTGAGATAGACAACACAGAGATTCAAGAGCGTACTTTTTATCACTGGTCGATGGGGTTTAAATATCTTAGTGATCAAGATAAAAAATCGCTGGAAGGGTTTAGTGAATTTTTAAATAGAAAAATGCATCCGTATGAATTTGCTGCAAATTCTCATGAAATCATACAACTGCTTTATAGCTTCAGGGAAAATGTATAAAGTAATATAATGGCTAAAATGTTAAAATAGTTTTTAAAATCATCGCAAAGGAGTTATTATGATTATGACACATGAAAATGTTGTATCGCTTTTAGAGTATGTCCATGTAGACAGATTTTATATTAGTTGCTATTTTAGATGCCAAGTTAAAAACAAAACCATCTTATCTGTTCTCCCTTTTGAGCCTTATGATGGAAAAATAGTCATCTCTTTGAAACAAAAGTTGCTCCATCCGATTCAATCTTACAACAGATATCACCATACACCTATAACTATTTATGCAAATGATTGTCATGAGACTATAGTGCTCAAAGCTTTCAAAAAAATCTCCAACAACTTCACGTGGAATCAAGAACACAACAAATATATTTGTAATTTAGGATAAGAAAATCCTTATTTTCTCCTTCAAGAGACTTCTTTCATAAACCCTCTTTTAGATTGCTTTGCTTTGCTCGCAATGACAATTTTTGTGAGGTAACAACAAAACAATCTTTGGTTTAAAAGAAGTGTCATAAATCTCTACGATAAACACAAATAAAGCAAGCTAAAAAAAGAGTTACCAAAGAAATCACCTTGACGATAAAATGAAAATTTTTGTACAAAAAAGTGTTATTTTATAAAGACATATGGATATTTCATGATAAAATCATTGCAATTTATTTTAAAAGGTCACGCGTTATGAAAAATCTCTCCATTAGTAACAAGGTTCATATCCCTCTTGTTTTATCTATCGTTATTGGTTTCATAGTCATTATGGTCAATTATTTTATCTCTATCAAAGAGATGAAAGAAGATGTTTATAAAACCCAATCACAAACACTTCGTTCACTCTATGGTGAATCTATGGAGTGTAAAGAGAGTATTGGTTTGACAAATGCCATCAATATCTCTAAAAATTATGATGTAGTGCAAGCTCTAAAAGAAAACAACAGAGAGTTGGCGATAGCAGGTCTTAATGAAGTCTCTAAAGACTTTAAAGAGCATACAAATTATAAAAATGTAAAAGTACACATCCATGATGCAAATATCCACAGTTTTTTAAGAGGATGGTCACCAGAAAAATTTGGGGATGATTTGAGTTCTTTTAGAGCAGCAGTTGTACAAGTAAAAGCAAACAAAAAACCGATAGTAGCTATAGAAATTGGCGTTGCAGGACTGAGTTTACGCGGCATTGCACCGATAATTAGAGAGGGTCAATACTTAGGTTCCGTAGAGTTTATGCAAGGTTTAAATTCAATAGTTGAAAACGCACGCGATGTTCATGGAGTCGAGATGGTCATGGTTATGAAAAATGAGTATCTCCCCATTGCCTCAGAGCTAACATCTGCGCCTAAGTCAGGTGATTATATCCTTGCAGTTAATGAAAAAGTGATTAACAAAGATTTTTTTAATGATTTAGCCAATGTAAATATTGCGGATACCCAAAACTTCCAAAGAACAAAAAATTATTTTGTAGTCTCTCTCCCTATTAAAGATTATTCTGAAAAAATTATTGGCTATGCACTTGTGGGTAATAAAATCGCCAATGTTGAGAGTATTATCATTAAATCTGAAGACTCTTTGCTTAGACAAGTATATATTATGGCATTTCTTGATATTTTTATTCTTCTTTTCATTATGTTTGTTATTAAGCGAAGTGTCACAGACCCTATTGTCCATCTTGATGAAGTTGCTTCTAAGCTTGCTCAAGGAGATGCAGACCTCTCAAGAAGACTCCCTGTTACTTCATGGGATGAACTAGGTCACGCAAGTGCAAGTTTTAACACCTTCTTGGATAAGGTGGAGGCCTTGTCAAACGCTGTCAAATCAGAAGCCGACAAAGCAATGGAATCGACCATAGAAGTTGAGAAAAATTTGGACAAAAATAAAACAACTCTTATGTTAGCAGATAGTATGATTAAAGGTTCTATCCTCAACTCAAACAATCTTCGTGCAAGTATGGAGATAAATCTCGATAGCGTCAAAGATGTGAACGCTCTCAATGCTACAACAGAAAATGTCATAGGAGACGTCACTGCATCGACTGATGAGATCATAAGTACAATTTCAAATATCACACAAATGATCAGTGAATCGAGAATCTCTTCAGAACAATTAAGCTCAAATGTAGAAGAGATTTATAATGTTATCTCACTTATCAAAGATATCTCAGACCAAACAAATCTCCTAGCGCTCAACGCTGCCATAGAAGCAGCCCGTGCAGGCGAACACGGACGTGGTTTTGCCGTTGTTGCCGATGAAGTAAGAAAGCTCGCAGAGAGAACCCAAAAGGCAACAAGTGAAGTTGAAGCAAATATAAGTATTCTCAAGCAAAACTCTATCAGCATGGCAGAAAATAGTGAGTCAATACAAATGCATGCAATTTCATCCCAAAATAAGCTCGATGCATTTAAAAATGTATTGCACCAGTTGGTCACAAATGCGCAACAGATTACAAAAGACAACACATTTATAGGGCATCAACTCTTTGCAAATATGGCAAAATTAGATCACATGATTTATAAAAATAACGCCTATTCTGCGGCACTTGAGGGCAAATCTGATGCTTCTCTTGGTAATCATGAAAACTGTAATCTTGGCAAATGGTATGCGGGTGAGGGCAAAGTCAATTTTGGTAAAAAACCTCTCTTTTCAAATTTACTCGCACCACATAAAAAAGTGCATGAAAATGTGATGAAAGCCATGATGCTTCTCAATAAAGATGACCGTGCTTCACGAGAACAAATGCTTCAACTCTTTGCAGAAGCTGAAAAAGCTTCGCAAGAGCTCTTTACTTATTTGGACAAACTAGTAAGTGAGTAAGTGAAAATTTCTTTATAGTAAAAATATTTAACCTTCTATTAATTAATTTGCAATAGAATGGCTTTTTTTAAAATGAAGGAATTCTTCTCATGAAACAATTAGTATCGATTTTAAGTTCAATGAAAACGATGGCTCTCATGATGCTTTTTTTTGCATTAGTCATCGGTTACGCTACGTTTATAGAAAATGATTATGGAACAACGACAGCCAAAGCAGAGATTTATAATGCGCTTTGGTTTGAAATTTTGCTTGGACTTTTAACCCTCAACCTCGCGTTAAATATCTATAAACATAAAATGTACACTGTGAAAAAAGCACCGATTTTTATTTTTCATATGGCATTTATCGTCATTATTATCGGAGCTTCCATTACCCGCTTTTTTGGCTTTGAGGGAAATATGCATATTCGAGAGGGTGAAAGTGCTTCAACGCTTACAAGTCGTGACACTTTTTTTACACTTACAGCAACGACTCCACAGACAAATGCAACAACAGAACAAATCTCCTTTTTATCTAAAAAAAGTACAAATGATTTATCTTCTTCTTTAGACATAGAAGGGAAAAAAGTGCGTGTTACCTTAGTAGAATATATCGCTGATGCGATAGAGCAGGTTGTTGAAGATAAACAAAATGGATATGCACTGGCAACTATGATGGTGACTGCCAATGGACAAGGTCAGCCGATACAGTTAAAAATGGGTGAGTTCTTTGAAACTGCTGATTTTATTTTGGATTTTAACTCTACAAAAACTTTTTCTAAACCCGTTGTTACACTTTATGTTGTGGATGATGCTCTTTTTATGAAACATGATTTAGATTTTTCTTTTTTGAAGATGGATGATGGTTCTAAGGGAATCCTAGCGTCAAATGACAAAGAGCCTTTGACGACTAGAACTCTTTTTACAGCAGGGGAGAGCAGTTTTGTTCTACGCTCTTTTATGGCTCATGCGACTACGCAAATGGTTTCAAATCCCAATGCTTCAACGATGCAACCTGACAAAGATTTTCTTCGCTTTAAAATAAGTGTCGACTCTGAGTCACAAGAGGTTGTTGTTCTCTCTCAAGAGAGGGAACTTGCAAAAGAGTATAAAACAACTCTCAATGGGGTAGAAGTAACCCTTTCGTATGGCTCTAAAGAGTTGCAGCTCCCTTTTGAGATAAAACTTTTAGATTTTCAGCTTGATAGATATCCTGGTTCCATGAGTCCAGCATCGTATGCAAGTGAGGTTGTCTTGATCGATACAGAGCAGAATCTTGAAAAACCATATAGGATTTTTATGAACAATATTCTTGAACACCGTGGCTATAGATTTTTTCAATCCTCTTTTGATCAAGATGAAAAAGGGACCGTTCTCTCAGTTAACAACGATCCTGGAACAATCCCTACTTACATAGGATACTTTCTTTTAGCGTTAGGGATGTTTTGGTCGCTTGTCTCGAAAAAACATAGATTTTCGCAGCTGGCTAACAAAGCTAAAGTAGCAAGTGAGCAAAAACTAGTGAGTTTTTTAGCGGCTTTTGTCCTCGTCTTTAGTTTTACACCCTCTCATGCAGAAGAGTTAAATCAGGATTTAAAAACAATCCTCTCTTTTGACAAAGCACATGCCAAAAAGTTTGGGCAACTTGTTGTTCAAGATAGCGGTGGAAGAATGAAACCATTGGACACTCTCTCAACTGAGATACTCGCAAAAATCCATAGAGGTGCGAGTGTGAGTGTGGGTCATGATTCTTTAAGTGCCAATCAAGTAGTTCTTGGGATGATGATTCGACCCGATATTTATAGAGATATAAAACTCATTTACACAAAAAACAAAGAGATCAATAAACTTATAAATATCAAAGAAGATGCAAAATATGCTTCTTTTACACAGTTTTTTGAATTTCCAGATGAGATGAGAGGGTATAAACTCGCAGATGCAGTAGAAAAGGCAGTGAGAAAAGAGGCAAAAAATCGAGATTTATTTGATAAAGAGGTGCTCAAAATTGATGAGCGTGTCAATATATCGTATATGGTTTACACCGCAGAACTTATAAAAATTTGGCCAAAACCAAACGATGTGAATAATAAATGGTATGCAACTATAGAAGCACTTCAAACCTTTTCTATTGAAAATGGGGAGAAACTCAGAAGCATTGCAATTGAGTATTTCACAGAGATTGACAATGCAATTGGGAGTGGAAATTGGAAGAGTGCAGACGCTGCTTTAGCTAAAATCTCAGAGTATCAAAAGTTTTACGGTGCGTCTGTTTATCCAAGCCAAAACAGAATTGCTGCAGAAGTTTTTTATAATGAAGCAAAAATATTTGAGAGAATTTATCCCCTCTATTTTATCTTAGGATTTGTCCTTTTGATTTTAAGTTTTGTGAAAATTCTCAAACCAAATTTCAAGATTGCTCTCTATACCAAGATTACTTTGGGTATTTTGATAGCACTCTTTTTAGCCCATACACTAGGGCTTGCAAACAGATGGTACATCTCTGGTCATGCTCCGTGGTCCAATGGATATGAGTCGATGATTTATATCGGTTGGGCAGCAGTTTTAGCTGGATTTATTTTTTCAAAACGCTCTTCCATGACGATGGCATCGACAGGTATTTTAGCGGGGCTTATCCTTTTTGTAGCACATTTAAACTGGATGGACCCGCAGGTTACAAATCTTGTCCCTGTTTTAAACTCCTATTGGTTGAGTATTCACGTCTCCATGATTACGGCGAGTTATGGCTTTTTAGGGCTTGGCGCATTGCTAGGGTTTATCACACTGATACTTTTCATACTCAAAACTTCCAACAATGAAAAACATATCAGCCTCTCCATAAAAGAGTTAAACGCCATCAATGAGATGAGTTTGATGGCTGGACTTGTCCTTTTAACTGTCGGTAACTTCTTAGGCGGCGTTTGGGCAAATGAATCTTGGGGAAGATACTGGGGTTGGGATCCAAAAGAGACTTGGGCACTTGTAACTATTTTAGTTTATGCTGTGGTGCTTCACCTCAGATTTATCAAATCACTCTATAGTGATTTTAATTTTAGTGTTATTTCACTTGTATCTTTTACTTCGGTTCTCATGACGTATTTCGGGGTCAATTATTATCTAAAAGGTCTTCATTCTTATGCAAAAGGGGATCCTTTACCGATTCCAGACTTTGTCCCTATTACGTATCTTGTCGTATTTTTAGTGATAGCATTGGCGTTTAGAAACAGAAAACTTGCATAAAGAGTTGGTTGTGGAGTTTGAAGGTTTTAGTAAAAAAACTTTACCTTTTTTGCAATCGATTCGAGAAAATAACAACAAAGAGTGGTTTGAACTCCATAAAAAAGAGTATGAAGCGCTTATTTTAAACCCATCTCGGCTTTTTGTCGTGGAGATGGGCGAGCATCTCCAAGCGCTTGAGCCCACCATCCAAGCCATCCCAAAAACAAACCATTCACTCTTTAGAATCTACAGAGATACGCGCCGCATGGGTCTCAATAAAGAGCCTATCAAAAGTCGTATAGGGATTATTTTTTGGCAAGGAAAGAGAAAAAGACTCCAAAGTTCTTGTTTTTATCTCCATTTTTCACCCGATGAATTGGTTGTTGCTGCGGGTGTGCGATGGTTTGAAAAACCAATGCTTGATGCCTTTAGAGACTATATCGGCGATGAGGACAAAAGAATTGCGTTGAATGAAATCTTGAAAAATATCACAGCTCAAGGATACACTCTTTTGGAAAAAGGGTATAAACGCTACCCAAAAGGTTTTACTACCCATATGCCAGCTGCAGAACTGAGTCTCTATAAAGGGATGGCAGCGTATAAAATCTTACCGCCAATCCTCATAGAAAACGCTCAAGAGCTCATAGATACTCTTTACAAAATATACGAAGATATGTCCCCGCTACAAAAAGTTATGTATGCGGTCAGTTTAAGAGTTAAAGAGAGTCCATCAGCTCTTAAGTCTTAAATCTTGAGGTGCACTAAAATAATACCCTTGTGAGTAATCAACCCCAAGTTCAACTATTTTTTCATAAATAGCTTTGTTTTCTACGAATTCAGCGACTGTTTTTGTACCCATCTTTTTTGCAAAATCGACTATAGTTGAGACAACAATTTGTACATCTAAGTCATTATCTATGTTTTTGATGAGGCTTCCATCTATTTTTATATAGTCTGCTTTTATTTTTAAAAGATACTCAAAATTACTATATCCTGTCCCAAAATCATCTATGGCAATTTTACAGCCAAAGCGTCTTACCTCATTGATAAAGCCTATGACATCTTGAAAATTTTGGATGGATTCTGATTCGACTATCTCAAATATAACGCAATCACCAATGTTATAACTTTGAATCATCTCAACAATAAACTCTTTGATTTGCTTGTTTAAAATATCTTGAATTGTAAGATTGATAGAAAATTCTATATTTTTGTCTTTAAACATCTCAAACGTTTTTTTGATCATGGTTTTTGTGATGCTTGTATAGTATTTTGTTTTTTTAGATATTTCTAAAAAGAAATAAGGGGAGATAAGCTTCTCTTCGTCTTCTAATCTCACTAATGCTTCATATTTTTGACGTCCCTCACCAAAATTACTCACAATAGGTTGAAATACAGGAATAATTTTGTCATGTTCAAGGGCAAATTTAATCTTTTTTGTCCACTTTATATTGTTTTCATACTCACTGCTGAGTGATATTTCATCTGAATAGATGAGAAAATTGATATCCTTTTTTCTTGCGACTTTAAGTGCCATATCTGCTGTTGTCAAAATTTTATCAGAGCACTCAAATGAGAGGGCAGTTGTAAAATTTAAAACTAAATCCTCATCATATATAGCAAGCGAAGTAGAGGAAATTTTTTCAACTATATCTTTAACCATAAATATAAAATATTCTTTTTCACTCTCTGGATTGAAAATAACATACTCATCCCCTTGAAGATGATAGAGTATACAGCAATCAGAATCCATGACACGTAAAATTTCAAAGCCCAACTTTTTTATAATCTCATCGCCTATATCATGACCGTAAAAATCATTTACTTGGGAAAAATTATCTATATTTATGATGGCTAGTGCCGGATTGGTGCTATTTTTTAGGTCGACATTTAGCTTATATCTGTTTGCTAAACCTGTTAAAATATCTCTGTTTACTATCTCTTTGAGTTCTTTTTCTGACTCAATGATTTTCGTGATATCATGACGTATGGCGATAAATTCTGCGATATTTTCACTCTCATCCAAAATAGGCAAAATAGAACTATCAACCCAATAATCGGAAGTTTTTCCTCTGTTTTGTAAGATTCCTTTCCACACTTTTTTTGACCTAATCGTCTCCCATAGCTCTTTAAAGAGTTTGCTGTTTGTATCTGGATGTCTTATAAAACTATGAGGTTTGCCTAAAACTTCCTCTCTTGTGTACCCTGAGACTTCGCAAAAATTATCATTTACATAGGTGATATTTCCATACATATCAGAGCGAGAGACGATACTTGATTCATTGATAGCCAATTTATAACTCTTAAGATAAGCAACATTTTTTAAGAGTTCTTTTGTTTTTTCTTCTACATTGTGCTCTAGAATTTTATTTGACTCGTTGAGTTGATGCTCTAGCTTAAATCTTGCTGTTATATCTCTCACTATCGCTATATTATAATCAACATTATTTTTTGTAACAAATTTTACATTTGCTTCGACAGGAAATTCTGAACCATCTTTTTTAGTCAAAATAGCATAGTCAATAAGCTTTCCTTTTTCTTTAAGCTCTTGTAAATGTTCAAAAAATGGTTCACCCTTTTTTAAAGGTCTTCTAAATGACTCTACTCCTAGAGTATTTATCTCATCTAGGCTGTATCCTAAAATCTCTATAGTTGTTTGATTTACATAATCTACATGCCCATCACTCAGTCTTATGATAAAAATCATGTCATGAGAATTATCGAGCATATCGTGAAAAAGCTCGAGTTTATACTCTTGGTCTAGTATTTGGCTAATCTCTTTTACATACGCAACCATATAGATGTTGCTTTCAATCATGTGAAAAGTTATGGATGCTTCCACTGGAACGTGTGTACCATTTTTATGGAGGTGCAAGGTGCGAAACTCTAGTTTTTTATTATCTCTTATATCTTCAAAACTATCTTTTGTATCTTGCATAGGGTCTATCTGCCACACATATTTGCTTGTAATTTCTTCAAAACTATAACCAAGCACAGAGAGGACATAATCATTGGCATAAATGATTAAGCCATGATTGTCAACAACAAATATCCCCCCTTTTGTATCTTGTATAGACTTGAGTAAGATACTATTTATAAAACTTTTCATAAAAAAACATCCGCAACTTTATCTTTAGCAGTTGAGAAATAGCTCTTATTAATAAGTTTGCTAAGACAATCAACTAATTGAAATGCATGGGCGTTTAGTTTTAAATCTTCTCTTATATATTGCATACTAACCCCATTTGTAGTGCTATTGAAAATTTTTACCTTTTATTGTAACGCAGTTTTTGTAATAAATAGATAAAAGTTTTAGACGTATATTTTAAAAATTAAATAGTCACCCAATATACACTACTGGGGTGTAAGTGAGAGGGAAATATTTTAGATTAAACAGATATGCTATAATGTAAAAATAACAATTTAAAAGTAGCTTTGCAATATGGAGAAAATCATCAAGACAACCCAATTTAATAAAAAAGGCTAAAAATGGATCCAACCAACGTAATAATTGCAGGTGCGGTATCGATGGTAATTATTGGCTCGATTATTTGGCTTAAAAAAAGTTTGCAACAGCTTGGAAGTGCCGATGAAGGGTTGTTGGCGGAGCTTCATGGTAAGAGGGAACAGGTTGCTGCCATCCCTTTTTTGAACCAAAAAATAAGTGAGTTATCTCTTAAAGAGGTCGAGCTTAGTCAAAAGCTCTCAGATGCTCTTATGAGTATTGGACAAAAAAATATCGAGTTTTCCAGACTTGAAAAAGATATCGAAGTCTCTCGTGCAAAGTATGGAGACTTAGAACTGCGTTTGCAAAAGCTAAACGAAGAGTTGAGCGGGTCTAAAGCTAAAATAGATCTGCTCACTGAAAATAATGCTCAGGTGAGAGCAAAAAATGCCGAGCTTCTCTCAAGCCTTCATGCACAACAAGAAAACAATGAAAAGCTCAAAGTGGAATTTGAAGAGCAGGGGAAAAAACTAGAGTTAAAACTCAATGAAATCATGCAAAACAACCTTGAGAGTAAACTCAAAAAGTTTGATGAAACATCGCTCAAATCACTTGATTCAATTTTGAAACCTTTTAAAGAAAACATTGACGCTTTCAAAAAGAAGATAGAAGACTCTCAAGAGAGCAGTGTTAAAAAATTTGCTGAACTCTCTAAAGAGATAGAACAAGTTACAAAAGCAGGTATGAATATTTCCAAAGAAGCTGAAAATTTGACAAAGGCTTTAAAAGGGAAAAAACAAACGCAAGGGAGTTGGGGCGAGATGATTTTGGAGAGTGTTTTGGAGTATTCGGGTTTGCTCAAAGATGTCCATTACCATACACAACAAAGCTACAAAGACGAACAGGGTAGCAGTAAACGCCCCGATGTTGTCATAAAGCTTCCTCAAGAGCGAACTATGATTATTGACTCCAAAGTCTCTTTAAATGATTACGACAGTTACATTCGAGCCGAAACTGAGGAAGAAAGAGTCCTTTGCATCAACAACATGGTTGTCTCTTTTAAAAACCATATAGACACACTCGATTCAAAAGATTATGCGCATTATAAAATAGGAACTCTGCAGTATGTCTTCATGTTTGTCCCTATTGAAGGGGCGTTTGCGCTTGCGGTTCAAAGAGACCCGGCACTCTACGAATACGCGCTTAAAAAACACATCGCCATCGTCAATCCTTCTACTTTAACCGTTTCGCTGCGAACCATTTACCTTTACTGGCAAAGTGAGCAGTCGAATTCTCTCACAGTAAAACTCTTCGATGAGGCGGGAAAACTCTACGATAAAATGGTCGGTTTCGCCGAAAATTTCAGCAGAGTCGGCAATCAGATAAAAACACTCTCAACAACATATGAAACTGCGCACAAACAGCTCAGCGAGGGGAGCGGAAATATACTCGGACGTGTTGAAAATCTTAAAAGACTTGGGGCAAAAGCATCCAAAACCCTCAAAGATTCAAAGATAGAATTTCAAGATTTTGATGAGAGCCATGCGGAGGTCACTTTTTTTCATGATGAGGAGGCTTTGCTTTTAGAGGCGAAAGAGTTTGTAGAGGGTGAAGAAAATCTCTAAAAAAACAACTCAGCATTGTGGAACCAACTTATTTTATTATCATTAAAGCCTAAAG